>CAZCGK010000001.1:0-111370 GCA_964498245.1 uncultured archaeon
AAACTTTACGGTTGATTCTCAACTTCTACGCCTTTATAATCGATTCTTGCATCTATGAGATGAAATCCTGCTTCTTTCCAAGCTTTTCTGACCTTCTTAGAAATCTCTTCATCAAAAGAAACGGCTATACCACAGTCCCCTCCTCCAGCTCCAGATAACTTTCCAGCAGCTCCGCATTGGTTTGCAATTTCGCTGAGTTTTCTAAGCTCGGGGGTTTCTATGTTTACGCCGCTTTTTTCTGTGAGTTCTCGGAGATATATCTCATTTTTTCGTAAATTCTCGAGGATTTTTTCTTTATTCTTGTTTTTCCATGCTGATATCAAATCTTTTACAAGATTTGCTATTTGATTAAAAATCCTCTTGCATTCTTCTGGGTTTTTCTCCTTGAATTCATTTATCTGCTTTACCATGGCTGATGTAGATGCTGAGTCTCCTGTCCATGCAATATCTAACCTGAAACCTTCTGGGATTTCAAGCTCCTCAACCAGAAATTCTGGCCATTCACTTTCAACTATTTCCTTTACGGTTTTTCCTTTCTCGAATTGTTTCATAAGCCATGCAGGATCAAATCTTTTGTATGCAAAAATCCCTCCATAAGTGGAAGCGGCAACATCAAAAGCAGAACCAATTTTACCCTGAGCGAAGTAATGAGCAATAGCAGAGAGTTTATAGATTATATCTTTTGTCTTTTTCTCTTCTATATTTATACCATTGAAAGCGAGAATTCCGGTTATAAATGAAACTACAGAGGCAGCAGAAGAACCGAAACCTATCTTCTTAGGCTTCCCTTCAACCTCTATCTGAGATATTTCTCCCCAAGATCTGAGTCTAAAGGGTTTTGTTTTACCTAAATACTTTATGGCAGTTTCTATGGAAGCCTTAGGAAAGATTAATTTTTCCTTTTCATAATCGCTGAGTTCTCTCCCAAACTTAACTTCTCCATTTTCCAGAGAAAACGGTAAATCCTTTATCTTGAAATCATCTATTGTCAGGGAAAACTCTTCTGCTTCTTCTATTTCCACATGAACTCTTTTATTCACAGCTGCAACTATACCCGGGTTTCCGATCTCGAGAACAGCCCATTCTCCAGAGAGAAAGAGTTTTCCAGGAGAGGAAACCTCAATCATTTTTCACATCTCCTTTTCTATTCTCACTCCTTCAACACCGAGTTCAACCTGCACAGGTTTGTAGCCCAAATCTCGAATTGTTTCTGAAAGTTTTTCTTTATCTTCATGATAGCAGAGCATTATACCGCCGCCACATGCTCCGCAAAGTTTTGCTGCACCGCCTATTCTTTTAACTTCTTCCGCAATTTTATCTGCTTCGGGAACAGAGAGACCAAGTTCAGAAAGAATTTTCCATGCAAAATTTATAAGCTCCTTTACCTTCTCAAAGTTTCTTTCTTTAAGCGCATTTAACATTTCCCTAGTTGCTTCTCCGATAGATTTTATTCTTGGATCTCTGAATTCTGGATTTAGATTTCTCACATGAGCAACAAGTTCACCTGTGGTTTTTTTGGGTTTTTTCGTGTAAACGAGAATGAAATTCTCAAGTTTGTAACCAATTTCATCATTCAAGGGTTTTATTATATTTGGATTGCCTTTCTGGAACCACACAAGACCACCATAACAACATGCCGTGTTGTCCCCTCCGCTTGGAGTACCGTGAGCGAAACATTCAATCTCATGTGCGATTTCATTTACCCTTTCCAGAGACAGGCCTTTTCCGTAAACCTCGGATATTGCTTTTGTAAGGGCAACAGCAAGAGAGGCAGAGGAACCCAGACCAGAACCAAGAGGTATTTCAGTATTCAGCTCTAGGTTTACACCCCCATCTATTTCCAATCTGTTCAGAACGGTTCCCACAGCGACTTTCTGAAAACTCTCTTTTTTTATTAATTTGAAAACCCGAGAAAAATCATTTCTTTCTTTTTCCTCTTTCCAGAGATTCTTTGCCTCTTTCGCAATATCCATAACATCTTGAACAGACCACTCATAAGAAAACCCTGTTTTCAGATTATCTATAGAAATTCTGCTGGATTTCTCTGCTTTCACAAATGTTCTAAGGCCTACAGAAGAGATTATTGTGGGTTCTCCATAGACAACTGCGTGCTCTCCTATCAGATGAATTTTTCCCGGAGCCGAGACTTTTGTCATCAGAACACCTTACGAACGGGGTAAATTATGAGTTTATTTGTAAGAAGAAATTATAAAAACTATTTCTAAAGTTCAATCTGAATGCAGGATAATCGTTCATATGTATATATCAAATACAAAAGTTTTGATCTCATAATCAGAAGAGATGTTTTTTGATTAATCTTGCTCCATCTCCTGGTCTGCACACTATTGCATCCTTCACTCCTTTCAGTTCTTTAAGCCTGCTTTCAAGTTCCTTTACGTTCTTTTCCATGCACATCACCTTTACATTCGGACCTGCATCTATAGTAAAATAGCATTCAAGACCTTCCTCGCGCCAAGCCTGAACTGCGTGAATTATTTCCATGGTTGCTGGATTCCAGTAGATAAGTGGGGGTTTGGTTGTTATCATGGTTGCATGCATTTTCAGACAGTTGTATTCAGCGGTTTCACCGACTTGCGTAAAATCTTTGTTCAGTATACCTTCTCTTACCGCTTTCAAATCTTCATCAACTGTGAGCAGCCAGTCTCTATAAAATGGACATGTCTTTACCGTTTGAGCCATGCCTGCGCGGGATTTTACTTTTTTCTCCTCTGTGGAAACTATGGTTGTGATCATTCTGAAATCCCAGTGGTCTTTCGGAGCAATCTGAACAGCGTAGCTATCAGAACCATCTTCTTTTTCTCCCCTCATCCACTCAACAAAACCGCCTTCTATGGAACGTGAAGCAGAACCTGAACCTCTTCTTGCGAGTATGGAAAGTTCTCTCTTATCGAGATTTAGACCAGCTGCCTTGGAGGCTGCAAGGGCAAGAGCGGCAAAACCTGAAGCAGAACTTGCAAGACCTGCAGCAGTGGGAAAATTGTTTTCTGTTGCAACTTTTGCTTTCTCTGAAATTCCAGCCGTTTCTCTTACAATATTAAGAAAAGCAACAACCTCTTCATATTCCTTTCCTTCGGAAAGTTCTCTACCATTAAGAATCAGGATATCTCTTTCATAGTTCGGATGAAATTCAACTGTTGTTATAGTATATAGACCATCCAGAGTCATGGAAATGCTTCCGTTTTGAGGAAGCATGAGTTTTGGATCTCTCTTACCCCAGTATTTAATCAAGGCTATATTCGAATTTGCAATTGCTGTGACTTTCATTACAGGCACCCTAAGGTATATAAACAATGTGAAATTAAAAATTTTCGGATCGAATCTAAATACTTGTGAAAAACCAGTACACATAAAATTTGTCATTCTCTTCGATAAGGAGCATGCCGATTCTTCGGTAATATCTCTTCAGCACCGTGCTGGTCCGGGGGCTTAAATACATCTCAATTGTGTCCACAATTGCCTCGATGTTGACACCCTTGCTGTGCCTCTTTTTAAGGTCTTCTTTCTTCTCACACCAAAGGTTTCCCATATCAATTATATCGATTATTCTGTATTTCCTTATCTTATATATCTCATATATCACCTTTGTAGGTCTTTCTGGTCCGTATTCAAACTTGAGTGAGTTTTTCCAGAATGGTTCTCCTTTGGTAAGCTCCCTGTAAAGCTTCTCATCCCTTTTGTTGATAGCTTCTACAAATGCAAGAAGTGTTTCTTCAATATTACTTCTATCATATTTGTATTTTCCAGATTGATCTTTATCTACCCTGTCAGGATAGATCCAGCCCTCTTCATCTATTCGAGCAAGACCCCCTAAATAGGGCTTTCTGCAATTTTTCCTTGCAACTTCAACAGCTTTGGGTTTTTCTTCATACACATTTTTGTTATATTTATTCAAATCAGAAGCAGAGACGTTACCTAATAGAATTAAACTACCAAGAATTCCTGCAATACCTGAGATATATTTATTAAACTTCTTTTTAGAGCACATAACTTCTTCATTATAAAGCTCGTTGATTTTATAATTCATGCTAATCAAGATTACCTATATAAAATTTAAAAAATTAGCATGGTTAATCAGTCCTTCAATCCCAAATTCTCCAATATCTTGGAAGTCTGATTCACGGTTCTTCTGATTTTATTTGCATACAGAGGTTCACCAATTGTGTATTCAAGGTTCACGCTCTTGTACTCACAGAAATCTCGGTGGTATTTCTGGGCCAAATCCAGATTTTTATAAAGTTCTCTCACAAGTCTTGTTCTTTCAGGGGATATTTCGGACATGGTTTTATTTTTACGGATAAGATTTTTAAACACATTTCATCTTACCATCTGTGCAAGTTCATTCAGCATGTTGAGAACGAGCTTTTCTCTATCAGGGTCTTCAAGGATAAGCGTTCCCTGAATGCCGAAGGACATTATCTGCCTGATAAGATCGTTAAGCCTGAGATCGGATTCCTTTAATGGTATGTGTTGTATTTCTCCGGATGGACCGTAGGATACGCCTGAGAAAAGGAAATATGCATTTCTCATCCAACCAGAGCCTATGTGTGCCCTTAAGGTGTCTATCACATGTCTGTAGTCGCCTTCTGATCTTAAAGCTCCTACACCTCTCGCATGAATATGGGCCCAGTTTATAACAGGTTCTGTGTTTCTGGTTCTCTTTACCACATCTATAACATCTTCGAGTGATCCGGGTTCCTGTGTTTTTCCTGTAATTTCTATACCTATTCTTGCATCCAGTCTGAGCTCGTTAACAATCTCGTTTATTTTGTAAACCACAAGTGTTAGTGCCTGATCTTTAGGCATGTTCCGGTAAAAATTCGGTCTTATTATGAACATTCTCGCATCCATTATGGAGGCTATAGTGCAGAATATCTTCAATTCTTCATCCGGCATATCGGTAAGAGAGGGATGATGGAGGGATAGTTCAATATTAAGCTTGCTCGCTTCCTCTTTGATTTTCAGAAGGTCTCCGTAATAGCTTTTATAGATATCAGAAACATCGGTTATTTCCGAAAAGAGTTCCTTGGGCAAAACAAACGCTTTAAGACCAACCTTGTAGAGTTCTCTCAGGACAAAAAGAACATCTTCTGTGGTTTTGACTAAGGGTTTATCCCTCGTTCCATTAACAATACCAAGTCTCATTCCTAATCTTTCCTGTATCTTTAATACCTTTTTCCTTATAAGCATGTCCATGGAGCTCTCCTCGTGAGGTATCCTGTATTAATATATGGAGATGTGTGTACATAAAGGGGATATTTGAATTTATTTACTACTATTTGGTAAAAGTTATATTTAAAATTAATGTGATTTTGTTCTTTTTTTCTTTTTTAAGAGCAATCTCCAAACAGAATAAAGGCTCACTATTGCAACCCCGAGATAGAATATGGTAGTAACCGCGCTTTCATTTGGCTTCTTATATTCCAACCTCCCCAAATATTTTATTATGCTGTTTTTCTCGAGTCCTGGTCCTGTATAGTTCAGAACAAGCTCTGCTTCTCCCTGAAGAATCAAAGGAAAGCTAAAAACAGTTTTTTTCGTGGCTTTTAACTGGCTTATGTAGTCCACACCTATAGTTTTTCCGTTCACTACAAGCCTTGCCTCGACAGATTTTGCATCAGTTGTTCCCTGATTTGCAACCTCTATATCCAGAGTTTCTCTATCAAAGTCCGGTTCTATGTTTATTATATGGAGGTTTATGGTTCCTGTAACGGGTATGCCTATTACAAACACTTCACTTCTCTGGATATTACTTTCATCCTTATAATTGAGCAAAAGGATTGCAAGATAGGTTCTGTGCTCTGCATTGCTTCCTATACTCATTTTCAGAGCAGCCTCCTTTGTCTCATTGGCTTCGATATCTCCTACATACACCCTTCCTCCGGAGAGTACAGGAAGGATTTCTGGGGAACTTGAATTAATGCTTATCTCTACGTTTCTCGCAGTTCCAGAGCCCACATTTTTCAAGGTGATAACAAGTTTTACATTTCCTCCTGGTTCTATGGTTTGAGGATATGTGAGCACATTTTCAACTATCAGGTGAGGTTCGCCCTGAACCGAGATCGTAACACTTTTCTTAACATAGTTCTCCTTTAATGGAGAGGAATAGATTCTGAATTCTAGTTCATAATCGCTTGATAAAGCCTTGTCACTTACAGAAAATGTGTAAGTCGCCTTCACAGATTCTCCTGCAGTTATCCGTGTAAATTTTTTTGTTTTTTCCTGCCCAGGAAGCAGGGAGAAGGGTTCTTTGGGAAAGACCTCAATCATCACATTTGTAGCATCTGTAAGACCTTTATTTTGTATTTCTATTTCCACATCAACATTTCCTCCGGGTTCTGCTGGATAGGGGTTCTGATTTGTGAGAACGATGTCTACATTTGCAACATCTACACTTGCAAAAACCACAGGAAAAGTTAGAAGAATGGAGAGAATCATTGAGATAAAAATCAGCCTCATTTTTTCTCCTCCTTGATTATCTTTCCGTCCTGTATTTTTATAATTTTGTCCGCATATGCGCTTACTCTTTCATCATGCGTTACTAGAACTACTGTATAGCCTTTTTTTCTGTTCAGCTCTCTAAGAAGTCTGAGAATAAATTTTCCTGTTTTGGTATCCAGATTTCCTGTGGGCTCATCACCAAGAATTATGCTTGGGTTGTTTGCAAGGGCTCTGGCTATTGCAACCCTTTGCTGTTCTCCACCAGAAAGCTGTGATGGTCTGTTATAGAGTCTGTGAGAAAGACCTACTGTTTTAAGAAGTTCTGTTGCCCTTTCCCCTGCTTCTTTTTTGGTTTTTCCGGCTATCCTTAACGGTAATTCCACATTTTCAAGAGCTGTGAGAGCTGAAATTAGATTGTACTGCTGAAAAACAAAACCGATCTTGTTTCTTCTTATCTCAGCAAGTTCGTTGTCATTGAGCTTATCAATTTTTATTCCATCTATAAATACATCTCCCTCTGTGGGTCTCAAAAGACAGCCCATTATATCCAGAAGTGTGGTTTTTCCAGAACCAGAAGGTCCCATTATGGAAACAAAGCTTCCCCTTCGTATTCTCAGGGTTATTCCTTTAAGCACTTCAATCTCGTATTCCAGACCTTCCTCCTTTCCGTAAACCTTTTTCACATCTTTCAGTTCTATCGCATATTCTATATTATTCATACCTCAGTGCCTCCACAGGGTCCAGCTCCGCTGCTTTTTTTGCAGGATAATATCCACCAATGAGACCTAATAAAAGCGCGAAACCCATTCCTGTTATGGTCAGGGAAGGTGTAACTATAGGTGTGGTCTGTACAAATATCGTATTTAAAAGGATTGAACCCAAGATGCCTAATATAATTCCTCCCGCACCTCCAATAAGGCTTATCAGTGCGGATTCCAGAAGTATCTGTTTTAAAATCATGGTGTTGGTTGCACCTATGGCTTTCATAACACCTATCTCTTTCCTCCTTTCTATTACAGCCATTATCATAGTATTCATAACACCAAGACCTCCTATACAGGCAGCCGCGGCACCTATTCCAAAGGTAAATCCTCTTATTCTATTCACAAGCTCCTCTGCCTGTCTTGCAAGGTCTTTGGATGTTAGGGTATCCAATCTTTCGCTTGCATCCTCTATTTCTTCCGCTATTCTTTCTGTATCCTTCACATCTTCTGGAACTACATATATTAGCTGGAATGTGTCTGTATTTAAAGCCTCTTTCAGATCATCAAAAGGAACTATAATCGAATTATCCACATCGGATATTTCGGTTCTTTCGATAATTCCTACTATTTCAAACTCCTTTCCCTTTATTTCCCAGAAATCGCCAACCTCTAAACCGTACTTCTCAGAAAACCTCTTTCCGATAATTGCAACACCGCTTTCTCCTTCTTCAATGTTTCTTCCTTCTTCTATTTCCGTATTTTCGCCTACAAAGTATTCCCCCTTTTTTGTATCTATACCTATTGCGATCCATTCTGGTCCCTGAAGGGAGACCGTATTTTCTGTGTAAAAAAGAACGGGCACTATATCTTTTATACCACTAATCGTTTCTATGGTATCGATATCCTCATCTGTAAGCTCTCCAAAGAAACCAAAAAAACCGGAACCCTTTTCTGTTACTGTTATCTTTCCGGCACTTAATTGCAGACTGTTCTGAACTGTTTCATCTATTCCCTCAGCTATGGAACCTAAGGTTACTATAGCTCCTATACCTATCATTATGCCTAAGATTGTGAGAATACTTCGTGATTTCTGTCTTTTTATGTTTTTAAATGCAATATCAAGCATGCTTTCATTTAATTGTAAAACAACTTTAAAATTTTCTCAGCATGTATTTTTCTTCCCATTTTTCTATTTCCCTCTCATCCGGAAGATCGGAATCCTTTAAATTCTCCTCATTCTTCTCCCTAAACCTTTCTCTTATCCATAACCCGTACATTATACCTGTTCCAAGACCATATATATGAGACCAGTGTGCTATGTTATCTGCAAGAAATATGCCTGCAAAATCCAGGAACAGCCACAGAAAAATCGCTATTATTATATACATTGGAACTCCTAGCACCCATACCACAGTTTTTGGTCTTATCAGGGCCAAACACCCCAGTATACCGAAGACTGCTCCTGATGCGCCTGCAGTGGATTCATAAAAAATTATGTCTGCAATAGAGGAGATGAACCCGCTTAAAAAGAAAATTGTTAAGAACTTTTTAGAACCAATGATTCTTTCCAGAATTGAACCAAAAATTAAAATTGCAAAAACATTGGAGAACAGGTGGAGAATGTTCATATGCAAAAAGATATGGGTTATCATTCTCCATGGTTCTGTAAAAGCTTTGTGGGAAACAAGGGAAAAATTGGGATAAAAGGATTGTGGGAATAGTTGTGAAAATATAAAAATTACGATACAGATTATGCTTAATCTCACAGACCACCATCTGCAGGGAGTAGTGTGTATTTTCATGATTATAACATTAGGTAAACTCCTTTTAAGCAGTATTTTTTGCTTCCGGAAAAATTTTACTTACTGCAGAACTGATCTGCTGTTATAGATTAGTATCTTCTGTTTCATTTCAGTAATGTGAAAAGCCTGGATGTTAATTTTCGAGTCTTTTTATTTATAAAGATTTAAGTACTGATGAAGATTTAATAATATTACATTCACTTACTTTATCAAGTGGAAGAATGGGAAAATACAGATACATAACCAATAGAACGTTAACAAACAAAGCAGGAGAGGAAAAGGGAATGATAGCGGTGATTGTTCCTAAGGATTCGGACATGGCAAGGGTTAAATACAGATGTCCTGAGTGCGGATACTCGGAACAGACAGAAAAGGAATGGAAAAGACCGTTCTCTGTGAAATGTTCAAAGTGCGGTTTTCTTATAAGACTTCCAAGGCTTATGGATGAGTTTAAAAGGGAAAAGAAAGCCATGAAAAAGAAAAACTTATAAAAATTTTACAGGAAAAATGCATGAACTGAAGACAATTATGAAGGGGTATGTAAAAACTCTCCCAAAGGAAAGAGCATATGAATTGGAAAGAATTATTGCTGATGAAGGGATGAACCCCTTCGAAATAAATCCACCAATAATAATAGAGACTTTAAGAGAAAAATATACAGATTTTATAAAAAAGTATCATTTACGCGGAAGGCGGAAAAAGCTGTATCATGCGATTTATTTTGATTTGAGAAAAATAAGAGGAAGGGAGCTGACGAAAGAGGAAAGGTCACGAATAATTGCAGACAGAAAATCGATAGGAAAGACAGAGCACAGAAGAAAGGTTTTATTGGAATTTATGTTAGAAAAATACGGGAAACTGGACATTCCGATCTCAAGGATTATGGTAGATATAAAACACTCTGAGATATGGAATCTTTATAAAGGAAAATATAAATCACGTATACGTTCCAAAATTCAGAATGATCTAAAACTATTGAAAGAAAAATACTGTGAACTTAATTTTGAGCAAAACTTTTAAATAAACAAAGCAATTAAACTTTTGTGTGAGCCGGGAAAGGTAGCTTCTCCGAGGAGAGCCTTCGGGGAGGAAGCTCCGCTCATTCACGCCCTTGTTTATAGGGCAAGTGCGCCGTCGCAAGATGGAGGTTGAGAGACCTGCACCGGGAGCAGAAATCAACTGCCATTCCTGAGAAATGATGCAGAAATATCGGGGCAACCCGAAAAATATGCTGAACTGTGATGGAATGGTAAGGTGAAATGTGCCCGGTGACGCATGAATGCAAGCCGTGTGGCGCTCAGACAGATGCTACCGCCCCAATACCCGGTAAATCGGTGCGGGGTGACAGAAAGCGGGCTATTCCCGGTACACACTTATTTTCCTCTTCCTCCATGCGCTCTTAACGAAGGTCTGAGTTTTTCAGCACCTATACCCTTGTTTCTCAGGCCTCGAGATTTCTTTCCTGCAGATGTGAGGCCGCGAAATACTCGGCCTTTGTGCTGGGATTCTGCTATCCATCTTATATTTTTATCAGCAAGAATTGATGGATGGTGCGGGTCCACTAATATAACCTCGAACCATTTGTGTTTTCCATCCTCTCCCACCCAGTAAGAATTGAGAACCTCAAGATTCGGGAACTTTCTTGCGGCTTTTTCTTCAGCAACTACCTGAAGTGATTTGCCTAAAGAATAATATCTTCCAGAGGCTTTTGGAGTTCGCCCACCCGAGGGTTTGGGTATTTTTCTAGTGCCCTTACCTACCTTTACTCTGCAGACAACAAAACCCTGCTTTGCTTTGTAACCAAGGCTTCTTGCTCTATCAAGTCTTGTGGGTTTTTCTATTCTTATCACTGTGGGTTCCCTTCTCCACAATACAAGTCTCTGCTTCCAGAGCTCACCTAAGGTTTCTTTAGGCTTCTTCCAGAGGTTTGCAATGTATTTATACATACCTATCATTCTTCGACATCTATATTTTTAAATTTTTTGTAGTATAAGAAAATTTAAAACATTTAAATATTGACAATGATATAAATAAAGTATAATCTGAGTTAAGGTGTGATAGATGGGTGCAGCAGTAAAGATATTGATCGGACTTTTATTGATCTGTATAGGTCTTGCACTTTTCATAGATTCGATAAAACCTGTTATAAACCCTCTCTTCGGAGGTTCTGGAGCATTTCTCGGAGTGGATTGGTTGGGTAATTTCATAATCCTGCTTACAGGGATGATACCTCCCTTTCTGATACTTATAGGATTGTTTATTGTGTGGCTGGAAATTGATGAAATAAAGGCAGAGAGAGAATTGAGAAAAGAGGAAGAAAAGGAAAGAAAAAAGAAAAAATAAAAAATTATTATGTCCAGATTTCTTTCTTCAGGACACACGATGTGTGCTGGATGTGGGGTGGCGATAGCAATCCATCAGATATCCAAAGCATGTCAGGATGATGTGATAATTGTATGTGCCACCTCATGTTTAGAGGTTACAACTTCCGCCTATCCAACCACAGCATGGAAGGTTCCGTGGATTCATGCTGCCTTCGAGACTGCATCTTCTGTCGCGAGTGGTGTGGAAGCCGCTGTGAAGAAATTGGGCAAGAACTGGAAGGTTATAGCCATAGCAGGGGATGGAGGAACATTTGATATAGGTCTTCAAGCCTTATCAGGTATGCTTGAGAGGGGACATAAGGTCACGCAGATATGCGTGGATAATGAGGCTTACATGAATACCGGTATACAGAGATCCGGTGGAACACCCTATGGTGCATGGACAACAACATCTCCACCAGGAAAGAAGAGTGTAGGCAAGCAGGAATGGAAAAAACCTCTTGCAGAAATTGTTGCAGCGCACAGAATTCCCTACGTTGCTTCTGCGTCCATCGCTTTTTATCCAGATCTTGTGGCTAAAGTGAAAAAGGCTTTGGAGAAGCAGCCTTCATTCCTGCATATACAGTGCCCCTGTCCAACAGGATGGAAATCGGATGTGAGCCAATCCGTGAAAATAGCAAGGCTTGCTGTGGAAACCGGTATGTGGATACTTTACGAGATAGAGGACGGTAGATTGAGAATAACACGAAGAGTCAAGGAAAGAAAGCCTGTAGAAGAGTATCTGAAAACACAGGGAAGATTCAAACATCTAACACCGGAGGATATAGAAAAAATACAAAAACATGTAGATGGGAGCTGGGAAGAGATCGAGGAAAGAGAAAAGTGTGGTTTGAAATTCTTATATTAGTTATTTATTCCGCAAATATTTTTTTAAAGTTCTACACAGGTTATCGATTTCCTTTTCTCTTAATATTACAAACATTGCGTTTTCTTGATTTTCAATTATAAGTATATACTTATCAGAATTTCGTGGATGTTTATAAACCTCTATCGTTTCTCCTTGTGTTATTTTCTTTTTTCTAAAATATTCAAGAAACTCTTTCTGAAGCATAATATTTTTTGAAGTGAAAGGTTTAAAGTCTTTTCGTTTAAAGCTTAAAAGTTTATTCTTCATCTTTGAAAACAAGATGATATATAAAGCAATTGTTTCGGATTGGAATGGAACATTATTCGAAGACCACACGGATAAGGCTTTGAATGGCAAAATAATTGTTAGTATACTTTTTCATGTCACTGGAGAGATATTAAAGGGAAAGTGGGAAAAAACCAAAGAATTGAAAAACACTTTAAAGGCTGTACATAAACTGTATCGAACAGTGAAGCAATATTATAAAGGTGAAAGGGATTTGCTTGACATTTACAGAATTTTTGATACCGACATTGTAAGAGGTAAACCTGCCCCGGTTATAAAATCTGCAATGGATAAATTTGCGAAAGAGTATGCAAAAAGGCTTGATAAAAGAATTCTTGAACCTTTGAATGAGATTAAGAGTGATGGCAAATACATTTCAATTTTATCAGCATCTTGGAAATATGGTATTGAAAAAACCTTGGAAAATTCTGGTTATTCAGAGCTGTTTGATGAGATTGTGGCTAATGATATGAAGATTTGCAAAGGCATTATTTCGGGATTCAGGATAGATATCATATATCAGAAAAAGTATAAAACACTGGAGAGAGAGTTTTTGAAAAAAAGGGGATTTAAAGAGAGAGAAATTCTGGTTCTTGACGATTCAGAGGAAACCTTTGGGGAAATTCTCCCTCCAGGCAATTTCATCGTTCCGTTTTTTGCTCCTGAAGATTTTAAAGAAAAAATGGCATCAAAATACAGAGCTTTTGTTCCGGAAAGTGAAACGGATTTGAGGAAATATCTGAAAAGCAGATAATCATATCTTTTCAAGCACGAATATGTGCGGATACAGTCCTCCGCTTTCCACAACCCTTTCATGCACAACGGTGAATTTTCTTGTTTTATAAATGATGTTTCTTATAGAGTTTGCTCTCAGGTTTATCATTACTATCCTACCATCGTCATTCAAGGATAAACAGGCGGCAAGAAGGAATTTGTGAATGATATGCTTTATGGTTTTGTCTTTTCCTATTCTCACACCGTAAGGCGGGTTTGTCACAATCCTGTCTATATCCTTATAGACCTCATTTATACTTCTGGCATCTGCAACTCTGAATTCTATCAGATTTTCTACACCCGCAGATTCGGCATTTTTTCTTGCACCCTTTATGAAAAATTCTTCCTTATCGCTTCCGTAAATCTTTATCGCACTTCCGTAAACCAGTGCAGACTCTATCGGTATGGTCCCGCTTCCGCAGAAGGGATCGAGAAGGCTATTGCCTTTTTTTATATCGGATAGAATCAGCATTGCGTATGCAAGAGGTGCTTTAATGGAGGCTGGGTGGTTAAAGGGTTTTTCAAATCTCTTGTGGAGGGATTCTCTTGTAAGCTGCACACCAACAAAGCATCTCTTGCCTATAACATCAACCCTTAGGTTCACATCGAATCCTTTAAGATCCACTTTCTTTTTGTACTTATCAACTACTGCCTGTCCTGCAACCTTTTGAACATGCATGGATGTGAAATCGTGTTCTCCGAATCTCTCGGAGGTTATTCTGAAAGATTCTGCATTTTGGATATCCTCTATATCCATTGCTATGAGATTGTTATAGATATCATCAAGTTTCGATATTTCAAAACTCCCCAGAAGCTTTATAACATGATATATTGAATGGAGCTTCAGAATTTTGTTTATATTTGAATCAGAGGTTTCGATAACAAACTTGCCGGGAAAATTGAAAAAATTGTATATTCTTGTCGGAGAGATTTTGTTTTTCACTTCGTTCTTTGCAATATCCTCTATTCCAGGATTTGTGGTTAGAAGAAATCTTGTCATGCTTTAAAATTTTGATAAACCGATTTTATAATTAATTCTTTAAATAAATCCACATCAATTAACAATTATGATTCTTATTACTGGAGCTACTGGTTTTTTGGGAAGGAATCTCACAAAGTAGAGAAAATGAAAAACTTTTTTTCCAAAGCGGAAGTTTTCAAGGGGGATTTATGTGACAGAAAGGGTATCAAAGGAGTGGCAAGAGATGTTGATTAAAATGGTGGAGTGGTATAAGATTAGTTTTTTTGTTTTCAGAAAGAGCGAATTAATAAATATGCATATTTATATAAATTTATATATACAAAAAATGCTTATGCAAGGACAAATTCGTGGAAAACATAAGGCAGGATGGATAACTATATCCACTGATGAATATGAAAGTTTATTAGCTACTATAGATATTCTTTCTAGACCAAGTGTAATGAAGAAACTTAGACAGGCAGAAAAGGATAAAGTAGAAGGTAAAATGAAATCTCTAGAACAGTTGAAAAGAGAATTGGGTCTTTAGAATTCATCTTTATGCCATATAGCGTCTATTTCTACTGTTTTATCTCTTTCATTAATAGTGTATATAATTCTCCATCTCCGTTCAAATCGAAGCTCCCATTTCCCAGCTAGAGGTCTTCTCAATGGTTTCCCATGAATACAAGGATGATATTTAAGTTTTTCTATCTTTTTGAAAAACCGTCTTAGCATTTCTTTGTCAAATTTTTTGAGGTCTTTTTCTGCTGTTTGTGTGATTTTTATACTATAAACCATAATAGTCAATATTCATATTTGATATCTAAATATATATATTTAGAAACATACTATTCACTCTGTATATTTAAGTTGGATAGAATTTTTAAACTTCCATCAGATAATCTTTCTTATGTTTTCCAAACTCAAACAGCAATTGAAGGAATCCATGGAAAGATTTTCTAAGGAAAAAATAACCACACGCAGGATTTCTGAAAAGGATATTGATGAGTTTTTTGATGAGAATGAGATTGAACTTCTTCAAATGGATATTGCGGTAGAAGTTGTGGATTTTCTGAGAAAGGAGATGAAGGAAAAGCTTGTAAATAAGTCTGTAAAGAGGGGAAAAATCAGAGAAGAAATCGAGAAGGCTCTGAAAGGAAGCCTGATGGAGATAGTGAAAGTGAATGGAACCGATATTGAAGAGATTATTGATAAGAATAAAGGTGAGGGAAAGCCTGCATGTTTTGTTTTTCTGGGATTTAACGGATCTGGAAAAACCACAACCATAGCAAGAATTGCGAAATATCTTATAGATAGGGGTTACAAACCCGTTATGGCAGCTGCGGATACATTCAGGGCAGCGGCAATAGAGCAGATAGAAATTCACGCGAAAAATTTAGGCATAAAACTGATAAAGCATCAGTACGGTGCGGATCCTGCAGCGGTGGTTTTTGATGCTGTTAAATATGCTCAGAGTAAAAAACACGATGCTGTGCTTGTGGACACTGCAGGAAGAACCCATATCGATAAAAACCTGATGGATGAGCTTGAAAAGATCATCAGAGTAAATCAGCCTGATCTGAGGATACTTGTAATAGACTCTCTCACAGGAAATGATGCTGTTGAACAGGCAAGAAAATTTAATGAGGCTGTGGGTGTTGATGCGGTGATAATGACAAAAGTGGATGTGAATGAAAAGGGTGGATCGATTTTTTCTGTATGCTATGCAATAAACAAACCCGTGATTTTTCTCGGAACTGGTCAGGGATATGGGGATATTGAAAAATTCAATCCAGAAAGATTTGTGGAAAGGCTTGTAGAATAAATTTGGTAACATTGTGACCAGTATATTTATAAATAATTGGTAATAATATTACCAATATGGAACTTCTCTGGAAACTCAATTCGTGGTGGGAGGATAAAGATTGGGAGAGCAGAGATAAACATATCAGGGAATGGAATGCCCAAAGCATAAAATGGTATCCCAGATGGCTTGAAACCATTCCTCTCGATGCTTTCGGTCTGAATTTTGTCATTGGTCCTCGGCAGGTGGGGAAAACTACAGGGCTGAAACTGCTTGTAAAACATCTCCTTTCTCGAGTAAAAAATGAATTTCAAGTATTTTACCTTGATCTGGAACTGATCACAGACCTGAGAGAATTCAGGGAGGTTCTGCTCTATTATCTGAAAGAGAGAAAAAAGGAAAATGTAAGGAATTCCTTTATACTTCTTGATGAGGTTTCCTCACTTGATGAATGGTTCAGGGTTGTGAAGGGATTTATAGATATGGGGGAGTTTGAAAGGGATGTGATAATAGCCACAGGTTCTTCCACGGCAAATGTTTTGAAACATGCAGAGGCTTTTTCCGGAAGGAGAGGAAAAGGAAAGGACGTAGTAGTGATGCCGCTTTCCTTTCCGGAATTTGTGGAGATTACGGGAGTTGATGTGAGAATTGGTGAAAGGATAAAAGAAGCTTTTGAAAGGTATCTTGTTACAGGGGGTATGCCGAAATCAGTAAACGGGATATTTTCTGAGGATGACTTCATAAAGGCGTTGGAGAGGGAAATAATGATTCTTGATAAGAATTACGAACTCGCCAAAAGGATATTAAGTGTTCTTTTCGATATGGTGCCTTCCGCACTTTCGTATCATTCTGTTGCACAGAAACTCGGTATTTCGCACAAGACGGTTGAAAGCTATATTCAGGCCTTTGAGGATATGTTTCTGGCAAAGGTAATATACTGGAAGTACGAAGAGGTAAATTTCAGGAAGGAAAAGAAAATAATGCTCCGTGACCCTTTCTTTGTGAGGTCGCTTACAATGTGGTGCAATAAGGAGATGAGAAAAGATTTTCTTTACGAATGGGTTGTGCAGGAGCATGTTTACAGAAAGTTCGGAGAGATTTACTATTACAGGAACAAATATGAAATCGACTGCATAGCGGGAAACCTGAAAATAGAGGTTAAGGCAGGGAAACCCCACAGAAGATATCCGAGAAATGTTCTTGTGCTTGAGGAAAAGGATGTTCCGGGATTTATTCTGAGCAGGTGTTAAGTCAACTTTCTAACTTGACACTCCATACAACCTTACAGGTATTCCTGCTACACTACCTCTCCCATATTTCCTGAAACTGTGAACCGCTGCCAGACGGTTTCTTTCCATGGAAAAACTTTCATGCTTCAGCGTGTCTCTTTTCCTCCGTGAGTCTGTGTTGAAAAAAAAAACAAGATCCGCATGTTTTGTTTTCTTTGGTCTCAACGGTTCCGATAAGACCACGATTCTGATCTCAAAATCCTTGTTGTGGATTCCCTGACAGCAGTAGTGATGACAAAGGTGGATGTGAATGAAAAGGGTGGATCTATCTTTTCTGTGTGCTACGCAATAAATAAGCCTGTGATTTTTCTCGGAACTGGTCAGGGATATGGGGATATTGAAAAATTCAATCCAGAAAGGTTTGTGGAAAATTTGTTCAAGTAGAAATATGAGCCAACTAAAATATTTTTTATTCTTGTAAAAGGCTAACAAAAATAAGGTGAGTCTCCATGTCCATAGAAGAAGAGATAAGGAGGATAGAGGAAGAGATTGCAAGGACGCCGTATAATAAGGCAACGCAGAAGCATATAGGTATGCTCAAGGCAAAATTAGCGAAACTCAGAGAGAGTCAGAACCTGGAGAGAAAAAAGAAATCTTCTGGGGGGACTGGCTATGCGGTGAGAAAATCCGGAGATGCTACGGTATTGCTTGTGGGGTTTCCTTCTGTTGGAAAATCCACACTTCTTAACAGGCTTACAAATGCTGAATCTCGTGTTGGACATTATGATTTCACAACTCTGGATGTTATTCCGGGTATGATGGAGTATAATGGAGCAAAGATACAGATCCTGGACGTGCCTGGAATAGTGGAGGGTGCAAGCTCTGGAAGAGGGAGGGGAAAGGAAATCCTATCTGTTGTTAGAAATGCGGATTTGATAGTTATGCTTGTTGATGCCAGAGAGCCTGAACAAATAGAAAAAATCAGGAAAGAGTTATACCTTGGAGGATTCAGGTTGGATAAAAAACCTCCGGATGTGAGAATAGAGAAAAGGGATGGTGGTGGAATAGAAATAGGCTCTGCTGTAAAGCTTACCAGATTGGGCACGGAAGAAATCCAGTCTATACTGAGGGAGTTCAAAATTCTCAATGCAGAGGTTGTGATAAGGGAGGATGTAACTGCCGAGGATCTTATAGATTGCATAATGGGAAACAGAGTATATGTGCCTTCCATAGCGGTTTTCAACAAAATCGATCTTCTGGACAAGCAAAGCCTTGAAAACCTCAAGGAAAAATACAGGGACTGTATCTTTATTTCCGCTGAAATGAATGAAAATCTGGATGAGTTGAGAAAGAGGATATGGGATAAACTCTGCCTAATGAGAATTTACCTGAAGAAAATAGGAAAAGAGCCTGATATGGATGAACCTTTGATTGTAAAGAAGGGTTCAACTGTAATGGATATTGCCAGAAAAATTCACAGTGAAGCTTTTGGTGAGAGGCTGAAATATGCGAGAATCTGGGGCAAGTCCGCAAAATTTCCCGGACAGAAGAAAGGACCTGAACATGTTCTTGAGGATGGGGATATAGTGGAGTTGCACATGGATTAATCATATACTGCTTTTGATTTTTTGCATAAGTACGGGATAAATTTTTTCCATGAAAGCAAAGACTTTTTCTGCGTATTCTTTATCAAAATTTTTTCCATAGTATTTGATACCGTTTCTGTGGTATCTCACCTCGTCCATGAATCTTACTTCGTATTCGGAGAATCCAAGATTTCTCATATATGAGACCTCGGCCTCGTGTGATACCGTTATATATCCATCTACAAGAATCTTGGCACGTATCAATTCCAGAAGAATATCGTAACAGTATTCGATTATGAAGTTTGGATTCATTTTTTCCTCAGGTACATTTTTTATTACAGAATATAGAAACTCTCTTTTTCTTTCGGATTCTGCAATAAGGGATTTTGCCCTTTCTACATCAGGGCTTCTCCTCCTCACAATTCCGGACTTTACAAATTCCTCGAATCTCTTGATGCTCATAACTCGATAACACCCTTAAGTGTTATGCCGTTGATGATGTTGTTTCTGAGATGTTCCTGTATTTCCTTAAGAGACCTGTAATAGTTTATCACTATTTTTCTTTCGAGCAGCTTCTCAAATTTTTTTAGTTCAAGGTTTTTTTCTTTCATTCCTATAACCGCTATATCGATATCGGACTCCTTTACATCTTCACCGAGTGCATATGATCCGAAAAGAATTACTGTTGCACCGGGAAGGGCATTGTACATAAACTCGATAAACCCGGATTCGTACAATTGCCTGAGATTATCGGCCCTCTTCAATCCTATAGTTTTAGGATTATCTCTGTTCAACTCAATAGACCATCTGCCTGATGCCCTATCTTTTGAGAGTTTGATCAAACCTTCCTTTTCAAGCAGGGGAAGTGCTTTGGATACCGCAGGCTGGGAAACACCCAAGGCTTTGGCTAACTGATAAGCATTGAAAACCCTGCCTGCATTTACAAACAGAAATCTTAGAATTTCCTGCTGAAGAGATGTAAACCTGAGTTTATATATTTTAACCATAGTTTATATATGTTAACTTTAGTTTAAATAAATTTCTTTCAGCTTTCAAAAAGTTAAAAACCCTCTAATACTGCCTTCCAACATAAACTATTGATTTCGCCTTTCTTCCGCATACCAGACATTTCTCGCCTTCACTGGGTTTTTCCTCTTTATCCGCCCTCTCGCCCCTTACATCTCCATGGAGCTCTTCCTTTATTTTTTCTGCACATGCGAGACCGTCCATGCCGGTAGAGCAGAAGGGTATTCTTATAAATCCTCCCTTGCTTATCTCCCTTTTCAACTCTTCCCAAGTTTTGGCATCTCTTATTTTATCCTTGAAAAACTCATCGTTTTGTTTTTTCAGGTTTTCCGATAATTCTTCACCTTCTTTTCTTATTGTCTCTGCAAGGATTTCTACGGAAACCCTCTTCTTTTCTCCCGTATCCCTTCTAACAAGTGTGACAAAACCTCCTTCAGCTTCCTTAGGTCCTACTTCAAGCCTTATGGGTACACCTTTCATTTCCCACTGGTTGAATTTCCAGCCGGGTGTATTTTCAGAATCATCTATCCACACTCTCAAGCCTGCCTGGACAAGCCTGTCCTTCAATTCTTTGCATACTTCCATAACTTTCTTGTTCTTTTCCGCACCTATGGGAATTATTATAACCTGTACAGGAGCTATGCAGAAGGGAAAGCGCAAGCCTTTATCATCTCCGTGTAAAGCAACAACAGAGGCAAAAATTCGGGATATGCACGGACCGTAACAGGTTTGCCATACATATTTTTCTTTCTCATCTTTATCAACAAATTTTATTTCAAAGGGTTTTGAGAAATTCTGACCCAATAGATGCGTGGAGGGTAATTGGATGATTTTGCCGTCAGGCATCAAGCTATCGGCAGCGAAGGTGTATACAGCACCGGCGAATTTATCCCATTCAGGTCTTTTCATGAATATAAATGGTATTCCGAACTTTTGGTGCATCACCTTTTCTGTGATTTCCATATCCTCTTTTACCTGCTTCTCTGCCTCCTCCTTTGTGGCAAAGGCATCGTGTGCCTCTATCCAGTAAAACTCCCTGCTTCTTATGAAGGGTCTGGTTGCTTTGGTCTCATACCTCCATACCTGTGCTCTTTGATAGAGTTTTAGAGGCAGATCTCTCCATGATCTTATCCATATGGAATACATGCTGTACATGGCTGTTTCCGAGGTTGGTCTGAGGGCAAGTCTTTTATTAAGCTTCTTATCTCCAGCTTCTGTTACCCAAAATACCTCTGGTGTAAATCCCTCAACATGTTTTGCCTCCTTTTCAAAATTCTCCTCAGGTATCACTGCTGGAAACCATACTGGTAGGTGACCTCTTTTTTGCAATTCTTCCTCAAAGAGCTTGTACATCTCTTCCATGGAAAGAACAGACCAAGGTCTGAACACTATGAAACCCTTGACATTGTATCGAATGTCAGAAAGTTCGGTTTTGTTAATAACCTCAGTAAACCATTCAGAAAAATCTTCATTCTTTTTGTGATTTATGCCTATGTCCTCTCTGTGCTCCTCAAGCATCTTTAGCACCCAAGAATATTTCTTTCTTGAATTTATAAATTAAAATTTTAGTTATTCTCAATCTTGCTGGACTTTTCTTCCGGCAACTCTATACCCATAATTTTAGATTCTCCGTTTTCCATTGTAACACCATAAACCTGATCTGCTTCTCTTATTAAAGCATCATTGTGAGAAATAACAATGAACTGTGCATGCTTTGACTCCTTTTTTATCAACTCTGCTATCTTCTTTGTGTTGGTCTTATCCAAAGTGGCATCGGCTTCATCCAGAATGTAGAACGGCATAGGTTTGTACCTCTGGATTGCAAAGAGAAAAGTAAAAGCTGTAAGCGTTTTTTCACCTCCTGACATGTGATCTATATCCAAAAGCTTCTTTCCTGGAGGCTGTGCGCGGATTATCAGACCTGAGGTTATATCCTCTGGATCCTCAAGTTCTAGATAGGCCTCTCCACCAACGAGTTCTTTGTAAACTCTGCTGAAGTTCTTGCTCACCTCGTTAAGAATATGCATGAAAGTGTCCCTTTTCTTTTCTTCTATCTTCTCTATGGTTTTCATTATCGCATCTTTCTCTTCAACTATTTTATCAACCTTCTCTTTGAACTCTTCAAATTCAGCCTTCATGGCATCGAAGTCTTCTATGGCTTTTAGGTTTATGGGTCCGAGTTCCTGTATTTTTAGTATGGTTTCCCTTTCCATCTCCTTCAGAACTTCTACAGGCTTCTTTATATAATCCTCAAGTTCTTTGGGATATTCCTTGCTCTCTGATTTTTCACCCCACTGCAGTTTGAGATTATCAAATTTCGCTTCAAGCTTTGCCCTCTGAATGTTCAATTTTCCTATTTCCTGCTGGAGGTTGAGTCTTTCCTCGTAAAGTTCTTTTCTGTTTTCTCTCAGCCTTCTCAGTTTCTCATCTATTTTGACCCTTTCTCTTTCCAGGTCTGTTGTTATGGTTTTTTTCTCCTTTTCTGCAAGAATTTCCATTTCCTCATTAAGGTCCCTCAACTGTATCTCTATCTTCTCTATCTCGGTTTCAAGTTTCTTTTTCTCCTCAATGTATCTGCTTATATCAGAAGCTTCGTTTCCTCTCTTCTTGAGATAGCCTCCTGTTATTACTCCAGAAGATTCGAGAAGGTCTCCATCCAGGGTAACCATCCTTACTCTTTCTCTTTCCATTATTTCCTTTGCTTTATCTATATCCTTCACACAGGCTGTGGTTGAGAATATGTAATCTATAATTGGTGTGTATTTCGGTTCGTGATGTATGAGGTCCGAAACCCAGCCTATCGCGCCTAGAGGCAAAGCTCTCTTTGGGGGTGGTGTTATTTTGTCAAGAGGGAGAAATCTTGCCCTGCCGAGCTTGTGCGCCTTCAGATATTTCACACACTCTATTGCATCATGATAGGTCTCTGTAACTATATCTGTTAAATGACCACCTGCAGAAACATCCACAGCTATTCTGTACTGCGCTGGAACGGTTATTAGGTCGGAAAGCTGTCCGCAAACACCCTTCATGTTTTTTAAATGATGAAGGACAGGATTTGTCTTTGCATCCAGCATGCTCAATCTTTCTATTAAGCTTTCGATTCTGTCTATCTCTCTGTAGTGGGATTCTTTCTTATCTTGAAGCCTTTCTATCTCGGATCTCAGTCCTGCAAGTCTCTTGGATATCTCTATTTGATCAGAAGCCTTTATCACGCTTTTCGTTAACTCCTCAAGTTTGTTTTCTTCTTCTGCAATTTCCTTATCAAGTTTTTCTATTTCCTTTTCGAGTTCCTCTGCTCTTGCTTCTTTTTCTTGCAGGGTTTTTACAATTTCTTCAAGGCTTTTCTCTGTTTCGGAAAACTCCTTCCATATAAGGGCGGATTTTATTTTTGAAAGCTCGTTTTCCAGATTTCTGTAGGCTATTGCAGCTTCTCTCTCCTTTTCGAGTTTCTCTATCACGGAAAATTTTTCCTGAAGTATTATTTCCGCTTCTTTCACCTTTTCCTCTATCTTTTCCAGTTCTTTCTGAGCCTTTGCTTTTTTCTCATCATATTCTGAAATTCCGGCAATATCGTCTATTATTTCTCTTCTTTCTTCAGGATTCATCTCTACTATCTTATTTACATCACCTTGCTGAATTATGTTGTGTCCATCAGGGTGTATTCCTGCCTGAGCAAGAATATCCACAAGCTGCTGTCTTGTTACAACCTTGTCGTTAAGTCTGTAAACAGAAACTCCGTTTTTATTTATCCTCCGGGATACGGATACCGTTTTTTCTTCCAAAGGCAAGAGACCGGAAGAGTTATCAAAGTAGAGGGTGACCTTTGCGAATTCAGAAGCCTGTTTGGTTTCAGAACCGTGAAATATCAGTTCATGTGCTCTTTTAGCTCTCAGACTTTTTGAGGAGGTTCTTCCAAGAACAAAGGATATCGCATCTCCTATATTGGATTTTCCAGAACCGTTAGGTCCTGTTATAACAGAAAATCCGTTCGGAAACGGTATCGACGTCTTTCTTTTGAATGATTTGAACCCCTGAATAACCAATCTTTCTATTCTTACCATGATTTATAATATATGCTGGTAACGATTTATAAGATTTTTAAATAAAATTTTGTCTGGTTCATTTTTTCAGTCAGGTTAACGAAACTTTTATATTTATTATGAATATATATTCATAATAATTAAGGAGGTGATAAAATGCCTTGGGGAGATGGAACAGGTCCATGGTGGGCACAGGGAAGAGGTTTTTGGATATGTAGAAGATGGAGAATGAGAGGCTATCCAGGATGGGCATCGGTATACATGCCAGTGTATTACACAAGAGAGCAAGAGATAGAGGAGCTTAGAGCAGAGAGAGAAGCCATAAGAGAAGAACTCAGAGCAATAGAGCAAAGGCTTCGAGAACTTGAAAAAACTAATCGCAAACAGAGTAAAACATAATGCCCAGATTAAAAAGGCTGAGAAGGATTTGTTTCAGACCAAGAATAACCTGTTATAGACCTGAGATTTTCAGTTCAGAGGCAGTTGTACTCACAATCGATGAGTTCGAGGCAATAAGGCTTAAGGATTACGAGAATTTAAGCCAGACTGAAGCTGCAGAAAGAATGTGTATTTCCCAACCTACATTTCAGAGAATCTACAAATCCGCTAGGAAAAAAATAGCAGATGCTATAGTCAATGGAAAAATCATGAGAATAGAGGGGGGTCCTTGTAGGTTTGAATCGGGAATGAGATTGAGAAGGAGGAGAAGGTGCAGAGGTGCCTAAAACCTCATTTATAGTAATTTCCGTGCCAAGGTTATCAACCGTGGTTTTTTCATAAGAAGTTTTGCAAATTTAACAAAGCCCTTGGATTTTGAAAGATTGACAAGATCTTCTCCTGAAAGGTACTCTGCAAGCCAGTTAAGTTCATCATCCGTCAGGCTTTCGGCAACAAGCCTCAGCTTGAATATCTTTTGAAGTTTTTTACCTCTTTCTTCCCACCATCTTTCATTGTAAACCTTGAGAAATTCAGCCGAGACATCACCTGCTTTTATTGCCTCTGCTGCTACTTCCCCTGCTATCTTTCCTCCTACAAACGCCTCGGATATTCCTCCTCCGTGAATGGGGTTTACCTGATGTGCTGCATCTCCGACAATCATAAAACCATCGGAAACCATGTTTTCCATGAGACCTCCAACAGGAACACCTCCTGCATTGACTTCGAGAATCGAGCCGTTTCTCAATCCTGGTTTGGATTCTATGAACTCATCCAGATACTCCTTTGCGGTTTTCTTTGCAAAGGGTTTTCTCACACCTATGCCGATGTTTGCTATGGTTTCTCCTTTGGGGAAAATCCATACATAGCCTCCAGGAGCGATTTCATTGCCGAAGTAAAGCTCTATCCTGTCTGGGTCTATATCCACACCAGCCATTTCATACTGAAATCCTGATACAAGGTCTGAAGGATTTAGATTTGTTCTGAAGCCTACAAGCCTCGCAACTTTGGATTCAACACCATCCGCTGCGATCAATATCTTTGTTTTAATTCTTACTTCCTTTCCTTGAGAATACAAAACCACACCTGAGAGTATACCTTCCTCTCTTATAATATCTACAACTTCTGTTTTTGCAAGAACCTTAGCACCAGCACTCACAGCCTTGTTTGCAAGCCACTTATCGAACACCTTTCTCTCTATTATCCATCCAAGGTCTTCGCCATCGTATCTGACGAATTTTCCGTTGGGTGCATAAACTGTGGCGCCTATTATTTTTCTTCTCATCCATACAGGATTATACTCGATACCCATTCTTTCCAGAGATGAGCGGGAAAGGCCTTCTCCACATCTCTTAGGAGAACCAATTTCCTGTCTTTTTTCCACCAATAGAACCCTTAATCCTGCTCTGGCTGCTGCTATGGCTGCACCGCAACCTCCTGGACCTGCTCCTGCTATTACAACATCGTAGCTTTTCATATCAATCAGCCAAGGATATCGCACCAACCGGACAGAAATTCACACAGAGTTTGCAATTCACACACTCTTTGCTGCACTTTATTCCGTGCTCTGTAAGGGTTAATGCATTTTTTGGACATATGGCTACACAACCACCACACCTCAAGCATAACCTCTTATCTGTTTTTATCATCAAATCACGTCTCGGTTTTTGGAAAATTAATTGATATTTTTATTAAAAAGTTTTTTCTAACCTAAATATTTCTTTAGAACTTTATCAAAATCTTCAATCGAGCTGGGTTTTGTTAAAATGGTGGAATTGTATATATCTTTTGCCTCTTCTGGAGGGGAGGCTGTGTGGAATACAATAGGGGTATTATCACCAGTACTTCTTATCTCCTTTGCAAGCTCCACACCCGATCTGTAGGGCATATCCACATCAAGTATAAAAAGATCGCTCATTCCAGGAGAATATTTCTTTTCAAATTCCAGTGGATTCTTAAATGTTTGCACTTTATGACCGTATATATCACTGAAAATTTCATTCAAAATCTCAAGTATTACTGGTTCATCATCAACTATTATTATTCTTGCCATGTTCACTTCTATTGACCGAAAGGTTTTTATTCTTTACGGTTTGGTTGTGAATGCTGAATTGATGTATTAAAAGGGTCTTTCTTCCCTTCTCAATCTCATCATTCCGGGGAGGTTTCCTGTGAATATCAGAATGTTTGAATAAAGACTTTCCATTTCATTTTCGGAAAGCTTTGCAACATTGTCGGCTTCGATTAATGGTGCGGGAAGACCGTAGCCTGAATGGTGGCCTGATATGGAAAGGAGCACGGAGGAAATTCTGTCTGCAACATCGATTTTCTTCTCATCTGCAATAAAATCCACTCTTATCGGTCTGTCTCTTTCTGCTGTTTTTAGATAAAAACTGTATATCATATCTCCGAGATCACCAAAATCCTTCAGAACCGGATGTTCCTTTATTTGATCTGTATAGGGAAAAACCATGCTTCTCTCGCCTCTTTTTAATGCCCAGAACAAAAGATTCGTGTCTCTTGTTTTTTTCAGAGTTTTCTCAAGCTCGGAAACCAATTCATGTTTTATTCTGGAAAGTATTTCTTCCCTTATGAGGTTACAAAAATTTGTGCTTCTTGAATCTTCTATCACTCCTGCAAGTATCACGTTATTTTGCTGGCATTGCCTGTAAAGATTTTTATACATCTCAATAAGCTTGCTGTAATTTTTGTACACACTTGAAGATTTTGGCGGTCGATCCGCATAGTGCGGAAGGATGGATCCGTCGAGGAGAATAAAATCTGGAGAGAATCTGTTTACAGACTCTAATGCCTTTTCTATTTCAAGGCTCAATCTCATCACAGAGGTAAAATAAGATAATTCTGTATCGGATAAAGCTTCTATTATTTCAAATTTTGGTGTTGGAAGTCTTGAAGGAAAATACTCAACCCTTTTCACTTTGTTTTCCTTATAGTGAAAGCACACGGCAACTGCTCTGGCAACAATACAATCAAATCCGTGAAGGGATTTTTTCACGATTCCTCCATCTATGCCAGCAATTTTTACATCATCCATAAATGCAGGTTTAATGTCCTTTATTAATTCAAGCTCTCTGTTTACTTCTTTGACAAATCTTGCAAGTCTCCTTCTCTTTTCCTCTACATTTATTATTTTCTCTGCTATTTCCTTTATCTTTGGAATGAGTTTTTCCATGAAAAGGGTTTGATTTGAATGTTTAAAATTATTTCTTGCAGCATCAGCCTTTGACATTAAGTAAATCGGACTTTGTTATAATTCCCTTTATTTTCCCCTTCTCGCTTACAAGAACTGCTGGGTGAAAATCCAGAAGGCTGGGCAGAATTTCTATACTGTCATTTCCGTTCACTACAGGGAACGGTTTATCTATTATATGTTTAACTTGAAGGTTTTTCATTCGTCTGCCGAAGTTTTTCATTATAGTGGATTCACTTATACTTCCTATATTTGCATTATTATAAAATACCGGTAATTGTGATATTCCGAATTTTCGCATGATTTTTATAATTTTTTCTATCGAATCATCTGGTTTTGCGGATATTACATTCTTTTTCATAATTTCCTTGCATTTTATTACAGTCTTTTTCTTTCTTACAAGAACCGAGAGGATTCTGTTAACTGTGGAAAGCCTTGGATCAACCTTTTCATTCTCTATCTTTGCTATATGTGCCTGGCTTATTCCAGCAAGTCTTGCCACATCTGTTTGCGAGAGACCTGCTTCTTCTCTTAGTTTACGAATATAGCTACCTGTTATTATCATCAATCTCACCTATAACTATTAGTTATAATTCTGCAAATTTTTATATAAAAAAATATATAAAAGTGTTTTCTGCACTATTAAAATTACTTTAATTTAAAAGGAGGGTCAACATGCATATACCAAACGGTAGATATCTCTTCACATCAGAGTCCGTTACAGAGGGTCATCCAGACAAGATATGTGATCAGATATCCGATGCCATTCTGGATGCAATATACGAAAAGGATCCTCAGGCAAGAGTGGCTGTGGAAACACTTACCACAACCGGTCTCATTGTTGTTGTTGGAGAGGTGACAACATCCTGTTATATAGATGTTCAGGAGGTGGTGAGGAAGACTTTGAGAGAAATAGGATATGATAATCCTGAATATGGTTTCGATGCTGATCAATGCGCGGTTTTGATATCGCTTCATGAGCAGAGTCCTGATATCTCTCAGGGTGTTACAGAAGGGGAGGGTAAACATAAAGAACAGGGAGCAGGTGATCAGGGTCTTATGTTTGGGTATGCAACGAATGAAACTCCTGAGTACATGCCTCTTCCCATAACCCTTGCACACAAGCTTACCATGAGACTTGCAGAGGTGAGAAAGAAAAAAATCCTTCCATGGGTAAGACCTGATGGAAAGTCCCAGGTTACAGTGGAGTATGTTGATGGAAAACCGAAAAGGGTTCATACTGTTGTGGTATCAACACAGCATTCTCCGGATGTTAGTGATGAGCAGATAGAAAGGGATATTATAGAGCATGTGATAAAACCTGTGTGCGGTGAATGGATAGATGATAAAACCATATATCATATAAATCCCACAGGCAGGTTCGTGATAGGTGGTCCTGTAGCAGATTCTGGATTGACCGGAAGGAAGATAATAGTGGATACATATGGTGGACAGGGAAGTCACGGAGGAGGATGTTTCTCAGGAAAGGATCCAACCAAGGTTGACAGATCAGCCTCGTATATGGCAAGATATGTAGCAAAGAATATAGTTGCTGCAGGACTTGCGGATAAATGCGAGATTCAGATCGCGTATGCAATAGGTATTGCCCAGCCCGTCTCTCTGATGGTCAATACCTTTGGAACAGGAAAGATTCCTGATAGCAGGATAGAAGAACTTGTAAAAGAACATTTTGATTTGAGACCGGCAGCAATTATAGAGAAGCTGAAACTTAGAAGGCCCATATACAGAAAGACGGCCTGTTATGGACACTTCGGCAGAAGCGATCCAGACTTCACATGGGAGAAAACAGATATGGCAGAAACACTTAGAAAAGCAGCGGGTATCTAAACAGTTTTAAATAATGGAAAGATTAATAATTAAATATGGGCAGGAAAAGACTTTTCAAAGCTTCTCTTTTTTTGGGTGTGATTTTATTTATTGGTTTGCATTTATACTATCCCCATGACCCATCTGTGGTTATAGGTAAGGCTTCTCTTGTTCAGCCTAAGGCAGAATTAAGCCTCAATTCTGTTTTCTCATTTTTCTTTGCAATAATTGTGGAGTATCTTGTTATAGTTTTCTGTGTGTACGTTTTTTTGAGAAGTGTTCTCAAAACATTTGAGAAAAAAATGAGCAGAAGGGTTATGTGATTTCTTTTTAATTATGATTGTGAATTAGAGTTTTAGAGATCTTAAAATTAGTGCGTCGGCCGGGACTCGAACCCGGGTCTCCACCGTGGCAGGGTTCCGCGCGTTCTGCATGACGTCCTAACCGCTAGACTACCGACGCATTTGATAAAAATTATTTGGATTCTTTTATCTTTTTAATTTTAATACTTCTGCACTTAGGGCATAATCTTGTTGCTGGTTGCATAAACACAGGTTTACCTTTCCAGCCGCACTGTTCGCACACATATTTTGCCATATTATTCAATTAAGAATTTATTTTTTTAATTTTTACAAACCGAATCCGAACTGTTTTGCAAGCTTTGCAAAAGGCCCGCGTTTAAATGCTTTTCCTCCCTTTGCCACCTTCATCATTTTTCTAACCTGTTTGAAGTATTTTAAAAGCTCTCTGACATCCTCTTCGGACATACCAGAACCTTTGGCTATTCTCGTTATTCTCGAAGCCTTTATGATATCCGGGTTTTCTCTCTCCTCTTCGGTCATGGAGTCTATTGCATACTTCCATCTTTTCATTTTTTCTTCCTGAACCTCAAGCATATGTTTCGGGATTTTTAAACCCGAAAAGCCAGGAACCATTTCCATGATCTTGGATATGGAACCCATTTTCTGCATGGAGCTTATCTGTTCGTAAAAATCCTTCATTGTGAACCTGCCGGACAATATCCTTTCTGCGGTTTTCGCATCTGGTGAAATTCCTGCTTCTTTGGCTTTTTCCAGAAGTCCTTGTATATCGCCATAGCCTAAAAGCCTTCCTACAAATCTTCTTGGATCGTATGCTTCTATATCTTCTGGTTTTTCTCCGGTAGTTATGAATTTAACCTTTGCACCTGAAACCGCTGTTGCTGATAGAGCACCGCCACCCTTTGCGGTTCCATCCAGCTTTGTGACCACAATACCTGTTATACCAACCAACCTGTTAAACTCTTCGGCCTGTTTTCTTGCGGCTTGACCTATATCCGCAGGTATGATCAAAAGAATCTCATCCGGTTTTATGATGTTTGCAAGGTTTTTCAGTTCCTTGGCAAGGGCTTCGTCCAGAGCATCCCTGCCTGAAGAATCAAATATCAAGACATCCTCTTTGGCCTCTTTCAAAGCATGCTTTGCTATTTCCTCTGGTGTTTTGCCCTTATCGTAAACCTTCACCTCTAAGGCTTTGCCTATCTGTTTGAGCTGTTCTTTGGCAGCAGGTCTATGTGTATCGCATGCTACAAGGGCTGGTGTTAGGCCTCTGATTTTGAACCACTTTGCAAGTTTGCCTGAGGTTGTTGTTTTTCCTGAACCGAACAGGCCTATAATAAGTATTTTTTGGGGTTTTAATTCAAGTTCTCCTTTTTCCTCTCCCAAGAATTTCACAAGTTCATCATAAATGGTTTTTATGAAGTACTCTTTCAGGGTCATTCCTGCAGGGGGTTTTTCTGATAAAACTTTCTTTCTTATGGATTTTGAGAGTTCGAAAACCAGTGCGACATCCGCATCTGCTTGGAGAAGGCTTCTCTGTATCTCTCTTATTATGCTTTCCACGGCTTCCTTATCTATACTTCCAAATCGGGTGATTTTCTTTAATGTTTCACGAAGGGATTCTCCAAATCTTTCCAGAACCATGAGCTCACCTTAATGAAAATTTATATTTACTAAACCTTCTGGATTTAAAAACAGAACTTATTCCTCTATTATTTTGAACGAGGCTTCACCGTTGGATTTCGCAACGCTTTTCACTATTTCTTCTGCAGCGTTTTCAAGTTCGGTTTCTATCTGCCTAAAGTTTTTTCCCTTAGAGATGAGGATATATTGTGGTGCAGAGATATATTTCACTTCCATGTTTTTCCTGTGCTTAACTGCATTGAGAAGAGCATTTTTTATAACCTCCATACCGTTTGGTGCATAGCATTTCAGATTCAGCTCCGCCTTCAGTTCATACATTTTCTCTACGAAACTTTTTTTGGCTATTTCCACTATTGGTTTACACCAAGTTCCAGGAACTCCTTTTGATTTGAGCAGGTCGGGATTCTTTACAGCGATCTCGAAGGCTTTATGAAGGGAACCGAATTCATCCTGAAGTTTAAAACCTACCTCTTCATAGGCAGTGTCTAAATCTTTGTTTATGGATTTTGCTGCGAGTTCCAGAAGCTTTTCAGCCTTTTTCTCTTTCTTGAATTCATTAAGCTTGGCTTCAGCTTCGGGTTTTCTCACCCTTTTTATGGAAAGGAATATATTGTCTCCATCAACCTTCATTACTTTGCATACCACGTGCTGATTGAGTTTCAGAAACTCTCTTATATCCCTTACCCATTTCAGTGCAACTTCGGAGACATGTATCATTCCGGTTTTGCCATATTCAATCAACTCTGCATACGCAGAATTAGGAAATATCTTTATGATTTTGCACACAACCAGTTCTCCGACTTCCGGCATTCCTTGTTTTCTCATAAACATCCCAGCAGGCAAACTTACTTGGCAATTCCCAGAATCTTTGTTTTTATATTTGCCTTTCCTCCTGTTGATTCAGCAAGTATTTCGCCACAGACCAGACATTTAACATCCATAGCTGGTTTTTCAAATATTACTTGCTCATTCTTACATTTCATGCATTTTACTCTTATAAATTTTGATGCCATTCAGCATCACCCCACTATTTCAAATTTCTTTATTCTGAAGCCTTTCTTTGTATGGGATTTTTTGCATTCCTCGCACTGAAGCCTGAGGTCCACCTTTTGGGTTGGTTTTTTGCTCACAGCTGGTTTTGAGTATTTTCCGTGACCTCCGTAGCCCCGTTTGTGCCTTTCCTTTCTTCTGTTAGACTGAGAATTGGGGTGCGCGGTGCCTCTAACTCTTTTCTTTGCCTGCTTTACTATGTGTACACTGTGTTTTTTGCATGTGGGGCAGTATGTTCTTATTTTTTTTGGGAATTTCATATTATACAACCTTAAAGCTTTGATTATTAAAATCTTTCCATATTTAGTTGGTAAAAAATGTATTTAAATCTACGGTTTTATTTCCCTTGCGAGTCCCTTCTCCAGCAAAAGCTTTGCATTTTCTTCAGGAAGGGTTGCGATATCACCCCTTTTGAAAGGGCCGTATGTTTTCATATCCACACCCACAAATTCAGGTGTATCCTCCAGCAGTGCAACAATTCTTGTTTTCTTTTTCTTTCCAAACAGTATCTCTTTTTTTCTTTCCTGAAATTCTCTTATGCTTTTTACCACAGCATCAAAAAACTCCTTTTCTTCAGGCATGAGGTTTCCAGGAACTATTCCGGACCTTACATGATATAAAGCAAGATTCACAATTTTTCTCTCTCTTATCTCCAGAATATCTTGAAGGAGTCTTTTTGCAGACTCCAGCTCCCAGGCATCTTCCTTATTCTCCTTCATTTTTTCCTTACTCTCGAGATATACCAGAGCCTCTTGGAAGAAGTTTTCTGGTAGCTCGGTAAGCTTGGTGGATTTTTTTTCTTCAAGCATTGCATTTCTTATGGCTTCATAGGTAAGCATGTTTATTTATTAGAGAAGGGATTTTAATCTTTACTTGTAGGAGGCTATCTTTCTCTCTCCCCTCTTATGAATTCCTCTACCATATGTTTTGCAACGGGATCCGGGAATTGCTCAGGAGGGTGTTTCATGGTATAGGCAGAAATCGATGTCAAGCATCCTCCTATGCCTCTGTCCAAGCCCAGCTTTGCGCATCTTATTGCATCTATAGCAACACCCGCAGAATTCGGAGAATCCTCTACAGAAAGCTTTACATCTATCTTTACAGGCACATCACCAAACTTTCTTCCTTCTATTCTGATGAAACACAGCTTATTATCCTTCTGCCAAGGAACATAATCACTCGGTCCTATATGTATATTTTCAGGAGGAAGCGGAGAAGGAAGCTGTGATTGAACTGCCTCGGTTTTGCTTATCTTTTTACTTTTGAGTCTGCTTCTTTCGAGCATATTCAGGAAGTCTGTATTACCGCCTGTATTGAGCTGATAAGTTCTGTCTATCTTTACACCTCTGTCTGAAAGGAGTTTAACCAAGGTTCTGTGAACTATGGTTGCACCTATTTGGGATTTTATATCATCTCCTACTATAGGCAGCTTTGCCTGTCTGAATCTGTTCTCCCATTCCTTATCCGAAGCTATGAATACCGGCATGCAGTTGATGAATGCGCATCCTGCATCAAGAGCTGCTTGAGCATAGTATCTTGCAGCCCTTTCTGAGCCTACCGGCACGTAATTTATAAGGATTTCCGCACCTGTTTCTTCCAGAACCTTTTTAACATCCACAGGCTTTTCCTTGGAAACCACAAATGTCTGATCTTCGGGATAGTTGTGCATATGTTCTGCCACACCATCCAAAACAGGTGCCATTTGAACTTCCACATCTAAGTGGGGTATATCTTTGCAGAAAACCGTTGTGCAGTTTGGTGGAGAAAATATTGCTTCTGATAGGTCCTTACCGACCTTTCTGGCATCTACATCAAAAGCAGCCACAGGTTTTATATCCGAAATCTTGTAATCACCAAGTATATTATGCATTAATCCAGGAACGAATTCATCATTTGAATCAACATGCTTGTAATAAAAAATTCCCTGTATGAGTGAACTGGCACAGTTACCCACACCGGCAATTGCGATTTTTATTTTTCCCATTATACATCACCCGGTGTTGAAAACACCTTAATATTTTATATATATAAAATATTATAGCGGGGTTTAAATATTTTACCTATGTAAAACATTTTTAAATCCCGGAATGAAATATCAACATGACGCTTTACAAAAGAAGAGATAAATTTTCAAGATCATCTGAATGGATAGGGAGGGTTTTCGGTAAGTTCGGACTTTCTCCGAATCAATGGACCCTTTTGAGTCTGATTCCCGCATTAGGTTGTGCCTATTTTTTGATTAATTCTCAATTTTTATATGCTGCTGTTCTTCTGTTTATCTCTGCATTTTTAGACGTTATTGACGGTTCTGTTGCAAGAGTGAAGGGGAAAACAACAAAGCTTGGAGCATATCTGGATACAATGATAGATAGATATGTAGAGGCGATCGTTATATTTGGCCTGATGTTTTCGGAATTACCTTGGTTCTTCATATCTCCGTATGCATGGTTGATTTTCTATCTTTTTGGTGGAATGATGACAACTTATGCTAAGGCAGCGGCAAAGGAAAAGGGAATGGTAAAAAATGAAATGAGCGGAGGATTGCTCGAAAGAGCGGAAAGAATAGGAATACTTACTGTAGGTATTTTTCTGGCTGTATACAACAGGATTTATCTTTCCGTGATCATAGCCTTTCTGGCGATTTTTACAAACCTTAGCGCTGTGCAGAGAATAGCTATTGTAGTATCTTCTCCAAAAAAACTCCGGAAGTAATTTAAAACCATGTTTCAAAATAAATAAAACTCTTTAAGTATAAAAATGAAGAGAGTGAATGATATGAGCGAGTTTGAAGTTAATATAGAGAATGTTGTTGCATTTGCTGTTCTGGGAAAAGATATTTCTTTGCAGAGGCTTGTTGAAAGGCTTGAAGGAGCAGAGTATGAACCGGAACAGTTTCCCGGGCTTGTTTACAGGATAAAAAGTCCTCGAGCTGCTGCGCTCATATTTTCTTCAGGCAAAATAGTATGCACAGGTGCAAAAAGCATAGAGCTTGCAAAAAAGGCTGTACATAGGGTTGTTGAGGATATAAAAGCTGTGGGTATTGATTTACCGGAAAAATTTGAAATAGAGGTTGAGAATATAGTTGCATCGTCGAGCATCAATGCAAAGCTGAATCTTGAAGAGATTGCTTTCTGTCTTGAAAATGCTGAATACGAACCGGAACAGTTTCCCGGGCTTGTTTACAGGATCAGAGAACCAAGGGTTGCATTTCTTCTCTTTTCTTCAGGCAAGATAATCTGTACAGGAGCGCACACCATACAGGACATTCACACAGCCCTGAAAAGACTTAAAGAAAGGTTGAAAGAGATAGGAGTTGAAGTGGGGAATTAGAACATTTAATTCTTCACAATTTAAGGAGGAGCGCATACACATTCATTGTTCTCCCATTTAGGTATCTCTGGACTTACACATATCCCTTCGCCTATATCATATTTAGAGAGTATTTCTTCTTTCTTTTTCGCGTCTTGGGTTTTTTCTAATTTTTCGCTTATCTTTCGGAATTCTGTCTCATCTATAAAGCAATAGAATCTAAAGCACACTTGAGAATAATATTCTTCTTTATTCTTCTTGAATATTGTATCCCAGTCTTTCCTCATGTTCGGATACAGTCTTTCAAGACGAGAATAATCGCACTGATTTTCTGGGCATTTAACATATGTTAAGACATCGCAATATCTTTTGTTAGAATAGGAGAATATTATATCATTTTTCAATTCTGTAGTGATAAAGAGTGGATTACATTCTGAGATTTCTTTAATTGAGTTTAGTTGTGATGCATCGTATTTGCAGCATGATTCACCAGGTGATAGGTCATACTTTCCGCATTTAACTGTTATCCAGACGTATCTTCCTAAGCTTGCTTCTTCCCATGTGTGTATGGCTGTTCCGAAGCCCTTTCCTGCTTTACCAAGGCTGTCCGCGATATCCGCTGCGATGGATGAGGATTGTCTGAGTGTGCGGCTGAGTTCGTTCGACCATGTCTCAACGTTGGTGAAATCTACACAGTTAGCCATAGAGGCAAAGCATGATTCTTCTCTGTTTGTGCATCCTCCTGTATCGAGTGTGTGCTGCCACATTTTTATACAAAGATTCATCTTTTCCTGTTCCATTTTTATTCTCTGAACCTTCAGATTGAGTTCATACATCTTGGAGGCGAGCTCACAGTATTTCATTATTACATCAACAATACTGCCGAAGGCTGTAGAAACACCTGTTACAAATTCTGCAACATCCCGTCCTGTCCAAGGCTGACCTTTATATTCCTCATCAAAGAAGGGAAGAGCCTCTATCTTTGGGAATCCCAGCATACCCCATACTCCGATGAATACTGAGGTTATGGTAGCTATCATGGAAAGCCAAACAAACTTTTTCACCATGTCCAGACATCTTTCATACCAGTCCATTAAAGAATTCGCTATATCCAGTGTTTCGTAAAGGGTTTTTCTTATTTCCTTTACGGATGATGTTACTATGTCATACATGCTTTCATATTCTTGAATGGTTGTTATTGGCGGAAGTTGTGCTATTAGTTCTCTCGTGAGGGTTTTTCCCGTTTTTCCATCACGGTATGAAATGAAGAAGGACACGGAATTGTTAATGTAAATGAAACGGTTGTTGGGTGGGTGGACAGAGCATTTTGATTCCTTTGGAACAAACATTGTACAGTTAAAGGTTATGCCTATGTTCTCATCACCTTTCTTTTCACAGAATATATCTGCCAGATTATTTCCGATCTTTCCGTAAACCTCTTCCACACGGAAATTGTAAGGTGTGTTTTCTATATGTGCCTTCACATTGAGTCTGTTCCTTGTTTCACAGGTCTTAAAGGTAACCGGTGAGGCTGGAGAATCTATAACAAGCTTTATATCATTTTCCTTAATGCATGTTCCATACGGGTCAAGTGTTGGGTCATAATTACAGAATTCCCCGGCAGGACAACCACAATCTATACAGCAGTTTTCGCTGTTTTCACCAAACTCGGTTTCACATCCATATTCACCGCAATGGAAGATGGGTGTGAGGGTTATGGCTGGAAGTTTTGCAGAAAGTTCCATGGTCCTGGTTCTGCTTCCATCTGGGAAGCTTATAGTGAAGTTCAGGTGGTTATCATCGAATATTATGCCTGAGGATTCGCAATCCGGTTGCTCTGGTACGAGTACTGTACAGTTGAATAATCCGCTACCTGGGTGCTTCTCCTTGCAGGTTATTGCCGTTCCCGTTTCCCCACCAAGCTGATATGAGTAAAAATCAAGATGCAATCCTGTGGGTGGATTATGTATTTTTGCAAGTATGCTGATTTCATGTTCTTTAAGACAATCCTCAAGTTCAACAGGGTTTACGGATTCTATAGAAAGTTTTATTCCGTCGATTGGTCTGCATTCCCCTATACTGTCACAGTATTCATCATCAGAATAGCACCCTGCATCCTGACAGCATGTTTCCGGTGTTTCTCCAGAATCTATTTTACCATCTCCGCATAGTTTGGATGGAATGGTTATTGGATAAAATCCCTCTGAAACAGAAAGTGTCTTTGTTTTCTTCACTGCTCCATCACTGTAAGTTATCTGGAATATGAGTGTGTTTGGTTCAAATTTATAATTGAGGTCCGGGCTGTAATTTGTTATGGAGAAGGGGATTGAACAGTTGTATTCGAAATTTTCTGTGGGCTCTGAACATATGGGTGTTCCTGGAGAGACCTCACCATTTGTAAGATTCAGCTGGGCGCTGGCGCTTATAAGTACGGTATCAGTTGGTGGATTAAATATCTTTGCAGTAACGTTTATCATGTCTCCGGGTTGATAATCCTTTAGATAGGATGTTAGATAAATTATACCGAGAGAAATGGCATCTTCGGATTCGCATTCGTGCGTTCCTATATCGCAGTACAATCCTTCCCCACAGACACAATCATAATTCCATACAATAGAGGAGGAAGGTTGTGAGAGTTCTTTTGTTTCCTGATTCGGACCGTTAAAATAGGTTATTGTTAGTGTTATATCCCTTATTTCAGAAGTTTTGCTACCCTTACCGCAACTTACCGGGGGTGAAAGCATGACAGGACATTCATAGGTAGAGGGAGAGCTCTTTGAACATGTAGAGAGGTATTGGGTATCATCTATTGAAAATGTTGCCTCTGCTGTATCTGATAGTGTGGCGGGAGCATTATTGATTTTCATTGGTATTCTGATCTCGGTCTGTGAAAGGCAGTTGTCAATCTGAACGGTTACAGGAGGCACTTCTAAGTTCATATCTGCAAGAGCCCTGCATGTGCCTGTGCTTGGTGTGTCTGGACTGGCATCACAGTATAATCCTTCTTCACAACCACAGTCATAACAGCAGTTTGCGGATGTTTCTCCCTTTGAAAGCTCACATTCACCGTTTCCACATGTGTAAAATGGATTAAGGTTAAGTACCACAGGTGATATTATTTTGTCTGAATATTCTGGGAAGAGAAAGTAATAATCTTTGTTTATTGTGTCTATGGTATTTGATTCTGTAATTGCTGAGGTTGGTTGTGGTGGTGAGGATTCGAGTTCGCTTTGGGAACCACCGATGGCGTATATTTTATCGGCGTTTAAGAGCACAACTTTTTCCAGCCAGTTAAAGGGTATCATTCCAAAGTTTTCTATATACATTATTATTGGCTGAATATATTCTTCTGCTTTGGAATAAAGATTTACAGAATCAATTTCATCTTCGGATGTTATGAATATATTATAATCCCTTCTTTCTATTCTTTCCAGGATCCCGGTCCAACTTGAGGTTTCATATGGTCCTTCTAGTTTTACCAATATCATGAGATTTGCTACTTCTGGGTACCTTTCTGCGCCTTCTCTCTGAGAGATATCATCCCACGAGTATTCAACATCTGCAAAGGTGTCGTATTCTTCAGGTTCTAACTGAGAGCACGTAACAGGGTCCAGAACCTTACATTTGTAGATATATATTTTCTTTATGGTATGGGAGAGGCTTGCACTGTTTATTGTAACCCTTATTTTTATCTTTGACCAGGAAATGTCACTTGGGTCTCTTACAACCATGACTGCTGTATTGATCATATCCTTAAAGCTGTATTCTATGCTTGCCTGAATTTCATCATTGTATATCACTCTAAAAGTGGTTGCTGAAACTATACTCAAATTTAAGAGCATGCAGGAAACCATTACTGCAGTGATCTGTAGGCAAAGCATCCTTGCATTCATTCACTAATCACCTCATCATAAGTTCTTGTACATCCTTCATAGTTGAGATAATCAATGGGTTTTTCAGATACAGGCCCGAGGTTACAGAGCATGAATAGATTGTTCAATTTCATCATTTCTCCAACCCTTTCTTCCGATTTTTCTATTTCCTTGAAATATTCACCATAGGGCAGATATATGTACAGATCTCCTCCATCCATATCTTCTGTTATTGTTAAAGGTGTTATGAGTCCACCAGATGCTTTCAGATTATCTACAAGAGTTATATAGACAATGTAATTGCCTACCGGTATTCGCGTTATTCGAGCTATGTTTTTATTGAATATTCTGTGATAGATTTTACCTTCATTTACATTGAGGAAATCCATATAAACTATTTCGTTGGTATGTTTATCATTCAAAGTATAAACTTCATAAGCAGGTATGGTATAGGTTTGTGAAATAGTGTTGTTGGTGACAAGAGCCTCGAAAAAGTGGAGGTTTATCACAGGTGTTCTTTTCAAAACTACCTTCATTCCAGCAAGTCTGTTCGATCCCGTGAGGTTGAAATAACGTGCAAAGCCCCTTTTGTAGATTTCGAGAGATCCTATTCCACAAGGTGCTTGAGCAAAAACTTTTCCAGAAGAATCTGTTTCACCAAGGCTGCAACCCATAAAGCTCACCAAAGCTTCTCTTACTGGTCTGTTCTCAGTATCGACTACGGTTATATCAGCTATGCAGTGGCTCGCTGAGCATAACTCTGAGTGTAATGATTGTTGTAGTGTGATTTGTCCTGTAGAAAGGTCGGGTGGTGTGTTATTGATTATATAGACTTGTGTTGCAAAATTCAAACTCTTTCTCGATTCTGGATCCTGTACGGTAACTATAGCAGGATAGCTCAGAGAGTATCTTACGTATATTGGTTTGGATTGACACTTTCCGATAAATGGTATGGGTTCTGCGTATGCAACGATGGGCTCTGGTGTGAATGAAAATGTAAAGGAATCGAGTTCGAAATCATCCGGAAGGAAGAACTTTACATCAAGGTCTGAATATGTTTTTCCATTGTATCTCAGTAAAGAAAATTTGGGCGATGCGCTTATGTTCATCGTATGAAGCGGGACTTTTTCAGGCATATAGATATTTTCTAAAGTTCTTCTTATAGCATCTTCAACCTTGGGTTTTATATCACTCCATGTTCTTATATAGAAATCACCGCATTCTGTAAGAAAGACAAAAAACGGTATCTCGTTTACACCATCATCAATTGGGGAAACCACCATCGTTGTAAGAGTTGAGTATTCAAGAAAGTGTCTTTTAAGAGAGTCTTTCAGAAAACTCTCGGAAAACTCTATCATCTCTTTAAGCTTCATTGGAACAGAAACTGTGTAAGGTTGAGGAACCGGATAATCTTTTGCAACTGTTGGCATGTTCACAACTGCTTCAACCCTGTCATCGAGAATATTTACAGCGATAACCTGGGGGTCTCCTAGTGAAGTGAGTATGCCCTCAGCAGAAGCCGTACTGAAGAATTTATCTTTATGTTCTCTCAAATATTCTTGCAAGGCGTTCTTTATGTTTTCTCTTATATCCGGTATAACAACCCTTCCCTCATATTGCCAGTAAGGAACATCCTTTCCGTTAAGCCTTACAGAGCCTAAAGGAAAAGCCTCAGGATTTGCATATCCACCGTGCGCGGTTATATTATTTAACACATCGGATAAGGACGCCTTCAAAAAACCTTCAACTGTTGATTTTGCAACTCTTACATCAGGGGACTCTACCGGGAAAAAGGTATTCCACTGGGTGGCTATTACAATCATTATCACGATAAAAAGAGCTATTATTATCACAACTTCTGTTTGAGCTTTTTTCATAATATTTTTATTTTGTTTTGGAGGTTTTTATATTATTATTTCTGAGTTGCAAAGGATACGATGAGCTTTGCTTCTAAAAGATATTCTGTTCCATGATATAATTTTTCAATTATTGTGTTGGCAACCCTTTTGGGGATTCTCCTCTCCCTTTCAAGAGAAGGATCTCCAAACTCCAGTTTTAATGCTCCCTTTCCATGAAGAGGTATCCATTCTGAGGATGCAGACCTTACGGTAAAGAAATATCTCATGTTCTCGTTTATCAATCCCATATATTTTTTCAGGGTTTCGTTTGCAAGTTCCAAGCATGGTTTTGGAGAACCCCTGCACACATAGCTTGGTGTTAGGAATGCACAGGTTATGAGGTCTGAAACGGTCTCGCACCTGTCTCCGTATCCTGTGTTTGTTTTGAGCACGGAGAGAAGCAGGTTATTTACATACAAATCGCTGTATTCTTCTCTTATTACGGTAGAGGAAAGCGAGAGAAGAATTGTTATCAGGCCTAGGAATATCAAAAGCACAACAATCAGCAATATCATGCTTGTTTGTGCCCTCATTCATATACACCTACTGTAAGGAGTGCAAGATCGTATTTTTGGGTTATATGTCTGTAAACGTTGACAGGAAAAGTGTAAATATATCTTGTAATTCTTTCTTTTTCCAGAGATTTCGATTTACAAAAGCTCCAGTAATTGCAATCAGGGTATACAAACTCTGTGCATTCGTTTTCTTCCTCTCCATCAGCAATTTTCACTTCAAAATACCAGTTGCTTCCAAAAATTTTGTTAAGCTCTCTGCATATATCCTTTCCGGAGCTTTCAAGTCTTTTCATGCCCGTGAGTAATGAATCATCAAATGCAAACCTTTCTTTCACGAAGAATGGAGAAACCATAAGATGCTTTGCAAGGAACAGTGCTCTATCGTCCATTGATCTTGTGCGTTCAGTGCCTATATGCATAACATTCCACCATCCTAAAAAAAGGACAAGCAGAGCTATTACAAATATCACAAAAAAGGTCATGAATATGTATTCCATTATTCCTGCTTGTGATTTCATTTCATTCACACCCGTTCTTTATAAGGTCTGCATATATGGATTTTGATTCCTCTAGGGCAAGTTTTAACATTTCCATCTCCCCATATTTTGTATAGTCATTTCCCGTATGCTTCATAACATTTCCAAGTTTTGAGTACAGCTGATTATAAAGAGGATAACATCTGCAGTAGATGCTCTCGGGATTGTGCTGAGGATCGCATCTTTTTTGATATTCTGATCTGAGAATGTATGATTTTTCTCTTACAAATTCAGCAGCGATGGCAAGATTTTTGAGCAGAAGTGTGTTTTTGAAATGGTAAAGTTTTTCGCCTGAAGATTTTCCTAATATGTCTTCTTCATTTCCTCCTATAATGAGTGCTAGAATGTCTACAGGGTCTTTGTATACAAAAATATCCTGAGATCTTGGTGTATATATATAGCCCATTTCAGGAGAGACGGGTTTTACGCATATTCCCTGTGAAATCCTCGCCTGTCTACAGGATTGAGATACAGTTACTAGGATATAGTTTTTTTCCAGTGCGGTATTACATGGTGAAGCTTTTGCTCTGTAGAAATCCAAGACTTTGAGAAATGCTTCCCTTTCGCAGGGTTTTCCGCCACATATGTTTTCCAGAAGGGTATTACCGTCGCAGAATCCAAAGGTGATTTTCACATGGAAATTTTGAGTATCGGGAAATATTCTTGTCAGGTTTTTCATAATATTCCATGTTTTATCTTCTATATCCTCTGGAATAAAAATCACATGCATCTCTGGAAGTGCTGTTATGAAACGGAATCTCCACCAACCATAATCGATTTCCTCAGCATCAATTATTGATTCTTTTCTGTCCTCAAAATGAGGAAATATGGGAAGAGATACTGGAGAAATCTCTCCGAAATCGCATTTAATAGCAGGAGGCTCGGGTTCATTCCAAGCAATTTCGCAGGAGGAGAAATCAAACATTTTTGTGTCATTGAAAACAACAGGATTACCTGAAAAATAAACGCTTTCTGAGGTTTTCTTGAGGTTGTTTAGCACGGTTAAGCTTTGTTTGGTTTTTCCAAATGAAGAATAATCTGAAGCGTATTGAATGAGAAAGAATAAAATAAAACCTGAAAATATAATACCCAATACCAGCTGAAAAGCCTTATATACTGTTATCATTTTCAATCACTTATCTTTTCCACCGAAACCCATTTTCCGATATTTTCAAAATACAGTTCCGAACCAGGACCTGCACAGAAATTTTCTTCAGGTAGTATTCTGAGATAGTTTACATGATACCCGCTTTCACCTCCGCAAAACGTTATCCACAAGGTGTAATCATTTTCCTTTATCAGGTTTTCATATACAGGGTCGGGTATCCAGTCTCCTGCAAGATTAGGTCTGGGATCTGAGCTGTTTACAAAACATATTTTTGTATTTTCTGGTATGTTCAGTGTATACACTTCACTAAAGCCCTTTGATTTTGGATAGACTTGATTCTCAACAAGATTTTTTATCTCTTTTACAGTTTTCTGAATCTGGGCATTTTCACCGGTGCAGAATATATTCATGATGACATTAAAACCGAAAAATATAACAAAGGATATAACTACTATCGCAAAAATAAGTGCAAATACCATACCTACACTCATGGCTTTCATTTTCTCACTAAATTCTTTTTGATTTTGAAGAATTAAATTATTCAACTATTTCTATTGCAAACGAAGCAGAACCATAGAGGCTGGAGGAAGGTGTGGAATATCCTATGGAAGGAGAGGTTGCATGACAATCATTTGCATCTCTATAATTTGTGCATACAGCTGCTCTAAAGGAATATATTCCAGGAGGTGATGTAGGGCTTGGTTTGATTATTATATCCACTTTATCTCTTCCATTCGGTTCTATATCAATACTGGGAGGGGAAAGTGTTATCCATGATTTTACTTCGTCTTTTAATCTCGAAAGTTGAGAAGGATCGAGTCCTCCGCCTATTGCTTCGAGATAAACATTAACGTAATATGTATTGGATTTGTCTGTATCTTCATTTCTTATGCCTAAAGTATATGCACCTGTTTCTCCTTTTTTCCATTTTGTTACAGAAGGTGCAGCAATTCCAACCCTTTTGTTCTGTGATGCAAGTTCTTGAAGGAGTTTCTGCATAGCGATATCGGTTGTTTTGTGGGTTATGGTGGAAAGGGGATCGAAAATACCTTGAAGCCATGTGAGGGATAAGCTCAACAAGATCACTGCAAACACAACAGCAACTATAAAACCCAAACTTAACTGAAACGCTCCCTTTTTCATGAATAATAATTTGATAGCAGATACTTATATATTTTAATCAAAATGGCTACATTATTCCAACATTTCTGTAAACACGATAATATTCTCTTGTTACCGTTTGATATCCACCGCTTCCAGATTTTATTTCCAAAGAAACAGTAACGGGCGCATCTTCCGGTGGAGTGTTGTTCCAGTTATCGCAATTTACAGAAAAATCTATATCTGTAACATATTCAAAGGATCCGTAGGTGTCTGCAAGAAAGGTTTTCAATTCTTTAAGTCTTGTTTTGAACTCTTCACAGTTTTCTGCAGAAGTGAGGGTCTGATTTGTTACATCTTTTAGGTTGTTAAGGAGATAAAGATCATTATTGCTTAAAGTTTCTGAAGCGTCCATTGTGGAGTACGCTAAAAGCAAAATCTGCACTGCTGAAATCATCCCCGCCAAAAAAATCATCGTCACTATAAACATCTGTGCTTTCCTCATAATCTGTTTTTGTTCCTCAAGAAATAAAAAACCTCTTCGTATTTTAATCAAGTATGAGTTTCGAAAGGTATGTTAACGAGGAGGTTATTCAGATAGCAAGAGAGATAATTGCACATAGAGAAAGCATATGCGATCACTGTCTGGGAAGACAATTCGCCCAGATAGGACACGGTTTTACAAATGCAAAAAGGGGAAGGATTATAAGAAAAATTACAGGCCTGAAGAAAAAACCCGGTTCATGCCCGGTTTGCAGGGATTTTTTCAAGAACCTTGAAAGGCTTTCAGAGAAAATTGCAGACGCGCTGAAGGGTTTCGAATTCAAAACGTTTGTTGTGGGAACGAAACTTGATGAGGATTTGATAAAAAGGGAGGAAGCATTATGGGAGGATGTGGGTATAAAATACTGTGAATCCATAAAATCGGAAATAAACAGGGAACTCGGTAAGCTTATAGAGAAAAAAACTGGAAAAAAGGCTCACAGGGAAAATCCCGAAATCACCATAACCTTGAACACGGAAGGTATGGATTTCAAGATTGAGCCTGCGTCGCTCTATATCTATGGTAGGTACAAAAAGCTTGTAAGAGGTATCCCGCAGACCAAATGGGATAAATATCCAGAAACTGTTGAAGATATCATAGCAGAACCCTTTATGAAAGAGACTGAAGGAAAAGCACATTCTTTTCATGGAATGGGAAGGGAGGATATAGATGCTAGATGTCTTGATTGGAGACCGTTTGTGCTGGAAATAAAGAAACCGAAAAAGAGAAATATAAATTTGAGAAAAATGGAAAGAGAGGTTAACAAGTCAAAGAAAGTTAGAATCAGTGATTTGAGGTTCTCTAATAAAGAAGAAGTTGTTAAGCTTAAGGATGCAAGACCTGATAAAACCTATCGTGTTATTGTAGAGTTTGAAAAATCTTTAAATAAGGAAGATTTAGAAAAATTAAAATCTCTTGTGGGTGAAATATACCAGAGAACGCCTACAAGGGTTTTGCACAGGAGAGCAGATGTCCTCAGAAAGAGAAAGGTGAAGGAGATAAGCTTCAGAATGATAAACAATAAAAAACTTGAACTCGAAATAAAAGGTGAAGCAGGACTTTACATAAAAGAGCTTGTAACAGGGGATAATGGCAGAACAAGGCCATCGCTTGCAGAAATTATAGGAAAAAACCCGAAGGTATCGGAGCTGGATGTTATAAAGATACATTGGAAAGAAGGGGAGCGAAAAAATGGTAAGGATGAGTAAAGGGTTTAGGTCTGGAACAAGAAATAAACTCTCGAAAAGCAAGAGAGAAAAGTTTACTGTGGAGAGGTATATAAGGAAATTTGAACCGAACCAAAGAGTTGTTATACATCTTGATCCTTCCTCACACAAAGGAATGCCTCATCCGAGATTTAAGGGCCTGATAGGGGTTGTAAAGGAAAGGAGGGGAAGGGCGTACATTGTAAGTGTAAAAACCGGTAGAAAGGAAAAAATGATTATAGCCAGACCAGAACATTTAAAACCTGCAGGATAAATTAAAATGGGGGATAAATATGGAAATAAAGGAGGAAAGGCTTGTTACCTGGGCTGAAGCAAAGAACATACTTTTGAAGAAGGAAAAAGAGAAAGAACTTGGGTATGAACAGAGAAATGCTCTTGAACATCTAAGGAAATTTGCAAATCTTTCCGAGAGCAAGGCAAAGGAAATGGCAGAGGAACTGAAAAAAATAGAGAAGTTGAGGGAAAAGCACATAGTTAATCTAATAAATCTCCTTCCTCAGGATGAAGAGGAACTCAGGCTTATTTTTGCAAATGAGATAATCACACTGACTGATGAGGAGAAGAAAACTATTCTTGATGTGGTCAAAAAATTTACGAGTTAAAGAAATTTAAAACAGGGATTTAATTCTTTACATTGAGCTGTATGAAAGGTGTTTATATGATAGGAAAAAACATCAGAAAGGATGAATGGGCAATAGTTCTTGATTTCCTATCCCATGGACATGCGGGTATGGAAAGAGCGCAGCCCGTTGCGCAGATTTTGGGAGAGAGATATTTTTCGCTTCTTGAGGTTATAGTGAGGGATGGTGTTTATCTCAAGGCAGGAGACAGGGTTTATATAGGGGATGGAAAGAGAAATGAAGTGAAATATATACGGGGGAGGCTCAAAATAGATGATCTTACGGCATTTGCCAAAGAGGAACTTCCAGAAGTTATAGAAAATCTTGTTAAGAAAAATCCTGAAAGATTCATAGAATTTTTCAACAAGGCTGGAAGCATAACTACAAGGCTCCATCAGCTTGAGCTCCTTCCAGGTATAGGAAAAAAGCATCTATGGGCAATACTCGAGGAGAGAAAGGTAAAACCCTTTGAATCATTTGAAGATTTAAAGAAAAGGGTCCCTCTCATACCAGACCCTGAAAAAATGATAGTTAAAAGAATAATAGATGAATTGAGTGATAAAGATAAATACAAGCTGTTCGTTCCGAGGTTTGATAAGGAAAAAAGGGATAGGTTCAGGTAATGGTATTAGATAAAACAGGAAAGAAATTGTTGTTAGAAATTCGAACCGGATTTGAAGCACAAATATTCGATGGATTTTAGTTAAAAGCAAATGGGCCCGCTGGGATTCTCGTTGCCAAATCCTCTCTTCATGTGAATATTATTTGGATGTTTTCTGTTAACGCTTTTGCGTAAGCAAGCGTTAATTTACATATTAACCTTTCTTTGTGGAAGCGGTAGCTCCCGTAAAGAAAGGTTATTTCGAACCCAGGACCTCCCGCTAGCCTAGCACTCACCGGACCAGAACGTCCGGTGGTCATATAAGACGGGCGCTCTAGGCCAGCTGAGCTACGGGCCCCTGTCTAAAATTTATTGGAAATGCAGTTTTAAAAAAGCATTTGATTTACTGGAGTATAGAAAAATTTAAAAATACAAATGATAGTATATTCTTTACCCTTGACTGGTTTTGTACAGAGTATTGAAGCATTAGGGGTGTTATGATTATACATTATATAAAAATTAAGAGGTGATAGATATGACCAATTCCGTTCAGCTTGCAGGACAGCCTATTTTAATATTACCTGAGGGTACTGTTAGAAGTAAAGGCAGAGATGCCCAGAGAACAAATATTGCAGCAGCAAAGGCTATAGCAGATACTGTTAAAACAACTCTGGGCCCGAAGGGAATGGATAAGATGCTTGTGGATTCTCTAGGAGATGTGGTGATAACCAATGATGGGGCAACGATACTCAATGAGATGCAGATAGAACATCCCTCAGCAAAAATGATGGTGGAAATAGCAAAGACACAGGACAGTGCGGTGGGAGACGGAACAACCACAGCGGTTGTTCTGGCAGGTGAGCTTCTGAAAAAGGCAGAAGATCTTTTGGAACAGGAAATACATCCAACGGTGATAACCAAGGGTTTCAGAATGGCAAAACTCAAGGCTCTGGAGGTTCTGAATAAGATTGCAATGGATGTAAGTATAAAGGATGAGAGCATGCTCGAAAAGATTGCGGAAACAGCTATGACAGGTAAATCCTCTGAAAAGGCTTCTAAAGAGCTTGCAGCACTTGCGGTAAAGGCTATAAAGAGGGTCGCGGAGATAAAGGATAATGAAATAGAGATTGACACAGATAACATAAAGCTCGAAAAGAAGGAAGGTGGTTCAATCAATGATACAAGACTTATCGATGGTATAATAATAGACAAGGAAGTTGTTCATCCAGCAATGCCCAAGAGGGTAGAGAATGCAAAGATAGCGCTGATAGATTCTGCTATGGAGATTAAGGAACTTGAAGGGGATGCAAAGATAAGCATAGACTCTCCGGAGAAAATGCAGGCATTTCTCGAGGACCAGGAGAGAACGCTAAAGAATATGGTTGATAAGCTTGTAGAGGTAGGAGCTAATGTTGTGCTCTGTCAGAAGGGAATAGATGACACAGCACAGCACTATCTTGCCAAGGCGGGAATTCTTGCTGCAAGAAGGGTAAAGAAATCTGATATGGAGAAGCTCGCAAAGGCAACAGGAGCAACAATAGTTACAAACATCAAGGAACTTGAAAAGAAGGATCTTGGATATGCAGGGATTGTGTATGAAAAGAAAGTTGCAGGAGATGAAATGATATTCATAGAAAAGTGCAAGGAGCCCAAGGCAGTGACAATTCTTATCAGAGGTGGAACGGAGCATGTTGTTGATGAGGTTGAAAGAGCAATGCAGGATGCTGTTAAGGGAATAGCAGCGGCTCTGGAGCTCGGTAAGGTTGTCGCTGGTGGTGGTGCAAGTGAAATAGAAATATCCAGAGAGGTCAAGAAATATGCGGAGAGTTTCTCCGGAAGAGAACAGCTTGCAGTGAGTGCGTTTGCAGAAGCTATGGAGGCAATACCCAGAACACTTGCAGAGAATGCAGGCCTGGACCCCATCGATAAACTGGCGGCACTCAGAGCAAGACATGATAAGAACGAGGTCAACATCGGTCTGAACGTGTTTTCCGGAGAGATAGAGGACATGACAAAAATAGGTGTGATAGAGCCTCTCAAAACAAAGCTTCAGGCAATAAAGTCTGCATCAGAGGCAGCAGAAATGATACTGAGAATAGATGATGTGATATCAGCAAGCTCTTCAGAAAAGGGAGGTAGTTCAGGACACGGCGGACCCAGTGAAATGCCCGAGTATTAAGCTTTTTGATTTTTTTCTATCTCCTCTTCTACCATATGTATAAATCTCTCTTTCATTTCTTTGAGGTTTTCCTCTGTATCTGCCTCCACTGTTATTCTTATCACAGGTGATGTATTCGAGGGTCTTATCAGAACCCAGCCGTTTTCAAGGTCAACTCTCACTCCATCAATTGTTGTAACTCTTGTGTATTGAGACCTTATTTTTTCAGTTATTTTTTTCATTATCTGGAATTTTCTTTCATCATCACATTCAAGGTTTATTCTCTCGAACGGATATCTGGGAATTTGTTTTACAAGCTCTGATAGAGGTCTGGATTTTTTCGAGAGAATGCAGGCAAAAAAGAAGGAAACCGCAAGAGAATCATCATAAGGCAGGAGGGATGGTATGACAAAATGGCCGCTGGTTTCAAGTCCGAAGCTTGCTTTTTCCTTCATTACAGCTTCCATAAGGAATGTGTGACCGACTTTTATTCTCTTCACATCTCTCCCGAATTTTTTTGCGATAAAATCTATTGTCCTTGTGCATTCTACATTTGCAATAATCGGGCCTTTTTCTTTCTGCAATATCTCCTCAAGCATTATGAAAGATGCTTGTTCTACGGAAAGTTTCTCACCCTTATCATCAACAACAACCATTCTGTCTCCATCACCGTCATAGGCTATTCCCAGATCCGCATTTTTCGAGAGCTCTCTGAGCTTTTCCAGAGGATCTTCCAGAGGGTCTGGCAATCTGTTCGGAAAGTTTCCATCAGGCTCATTAAATATGGTTTTTACCTCAAACTCTGCTTCTTTAAAAATCTTATCTGCCACAACACAAGCGGCTCCGTTTCCGGGATCAAGAACGAGCCTTAAAGACCTTTCTGGTTTTATTTTAGAAAACAGATAATCTTTATAATCTTCGATTATGGAAGATGTTTTCTCTTTTTTTAGAGTTCCCTTTCCTGAGCTGAAGTCTTCTTTTAAGAATATCTCTTTTATTTTCTTGCCTTCCTCTTCCATGAATCCTATACCGTTTCCGTGAAAGAATTTCACGCCTGTCCATTCTTTTGGGAGGTGCGAAGCTGTTATATAGGCAAAGGGCAGATTTTTTCTCCATGCATGAAACATACCTGTTCCTAATGGAAGCGCACCCACATCTATGACATTTTTTCCGGATTTGAGCACACCCTGAACGAAAGCCTCCTTCATTTCCGGGCTTCCTATTCTGAAATCCCTTCCAACAACAGCTGTGTTTTCCTCTATATAAGAAGCAAAGGTTCTGCCTATTCTTTGCATGATATCTTCATCGATATCCTTTTTGTATATTCCCCTTATGTCATATGCACGGAAAATTTTCACGGTTTCGCCTCCTTTCGGCAAACAAAAAATACAGATTTTTCACCTATTTTGAGCGTTTTCTTTCTCGAAAGATATTCTTCAAGTCTTCTCTCCATTTCTTTTGTAAATCTCTTTTTCTCCTCAAACACTATCTCCTTTTCGAAATATTTCTTAGCCTGGGATTTGTTTTTGAAATGATACCATGTTGAGAGCTTACTTTCCTTGACATTTCCGAACTCTTTTTCCAAAACCTGCTTGAGTTCTTCCCTCTTTTTCTTTATTCTCGATTTCTTTTTGGGTGAGATATAGTCTAGGATGCGAACAAACTCGCTTGTTTCGTCAGCCTCCTCTATCAGGAGTGTTCCTTTTGTTTTAAGGATTCTTTTCATCTCCCGGATGATTTTTCTCTTGTTCTTCTCGTAATGCAGACCGGCCCAGAGGGAAATCACAACATCAAAACTTTCTTTAGGAAAACCGGTTTTGGAAAGCGGTTTTGCAAAAAATTTGATTTTTTTGCTTTTCTTTCTGCAATAGCTTATGAGTTTTTTATTTTGGTGGATAGCGGTAACAGGTTTTGCATATTTAAGGAGTTTGAAAGAAAAGTGCAGAACACCGTATGTTCCTGTTATCAGGATATCTTTATTCTCAGGTTTTGCAAGTTTAAGTATTTTTGACAATTCTTTATTTTCAGGATCGTATTCCTTAATCGAATACCATCTATCAAGCTCTTTCAGGTTCATATCTTTAAGGTAATTTCATTCTAGTTAATAAAAATTCTGTCTACAATTTAGTTAAATTTAATTTACTTAAACTATTAAATTTTAGTTAATTATAATTGACTAAAAATTTTAAATATTAGTCAATTATAATTAACTAATATGGAACGGGAATTACTTCATACTTATTTGAGAAAAAGCATATCTCTGGCACCGGAGAGATTGAGAGAGTATGTTGTAGATATACATGGAAGGGATTTTTTTCACCGCTGGGTTTTTTACAGATTGAAAAAGCTTCTCAATGATTTTATTGAGAAAAAATCCGAAAACAGATGGATTCTGCTTCCGGGCATGAGAGGAACAGGAAAGACCACTCTGCTGGCACAGGTATATTTCTACCTTATGGAGAAAAAAATACCCCAAAGCAATATTTTGTATCTATCTTTAGATGAAGTTACAAAATTGCTTGATTCAGATCTCAATGAAATCATCTCGGTTTATGAGGAATTTTTGGGTAAAAACCTTGAATCTCTGGATAGAAATGTGTTTTTGCTCATAGACGAAGCCCATTATGATAAAAACTGGGCAATTACTCTCAAAACCGTGTTTGATAGAACGAGAAAGATATTTATTATAAGCACGGGTTCCTCCTCCTTATCATTACAAACAGGTTCAGATATTGCAAGAAGAGCACAGATTGAAAAGGTTCTTCCCCTGAGCTTCACAGAATATATAATGCTTAAATACAGAATTCTGCCAGTGCAGAGGTTGAAATCCAAGCTGGAAGATGCTGTGTTTTTTTCCAGAAATGCAGAGGAGGTCTTTATTCGGCTGAAAGAAATAGAGAATAAAACAAAAAAGTATCTTGCATTAGTAAAACCTCTTGAACTTCAGGTGTATCTGAAAACAGGAACGCTTCCATTTGCTTTAGGACTATCAAACGAAATCGATGTGTACAGTAGAATTATCAATATTCTGGAAAAGGTAATAAATGAGGATATACCGGCAATAAAGGTATTTGATAAGGAAGTTCTTGACAAAATATGGAATCTATTGCTTTTGTTTTCAGTAAGCGAAAAACTCAATTATGAATCTATCTGTAATAAACTCGATATATCCAAACCAACCCTGAATGAAATACTGAATGTTCTAACAAAGGCTGAACTTATCTATCCTTTAAGACCGTATGGATCTGTGGGAAAAATCGTGAGGAAAACACCAAAATACAAGTTCATTGCTCCTGTTATAAAAGCAGCTTTACTTTGGCATGTAGGAAAATTGGTGCACACACCGGACTTATACGGTCAGCTTCTTGAGGATGTGATTTCCTTCTATTTTTACAGGATAAACCAGCTCAAAAAGATTTTTGGTGTTTATTATGATGTTGAAAAGGAGGGTGCCGATTTCATACTCACGCTTAATGATGGTTCAAGGATTGTGGTGGAGGTTGGTTATGGACAAAAGGGGATAAAACAGATTAGAAAATCGGGGAAAAAGGTTGAACCGAAGTACAGCGTTCTTGTCTCGGAAAGAGAGCTGAATGTAAATACAGAAGAAAACACAGTATTTATTCCAAAACAGATTTTTCTTCTTATTTAGAGCCCCTTTCCATCTCGAGAAGCTCCTTTGCCCTGGAAACCGATATGTTTCCTTCCTCTATCATCTTTTGCGCTATCCTGTTTATTTCATCTCCTGTTGCTCCTGCTGTTACTGCTATGTTCCTTGCGTGAAGACGCATGTGACCTTTCTGTATGCCTTCTGTTGCGAGGGCGCGCATGGCTGCAAAGTTCTGGGCAAGACCCACTGCAGCGATAACCTCGGCAAGTTCTTGGCTGGTTTTTACTCCAAGGATTTTAAGCGAGAGTTTTGCTAGGGGATTTGTTCTTGTTGCTCCACCAACAATTCCTACAGCAATCGGAAGTTCTATTTCTCCCGCAAGATTTCCATTCTCGTCTTTCCAGTATCTTGTAAGGGGTTTATATCTTCCGTCTTTAGCGGCATAGGAATGCGCTCCTGCCTCCACAGCGCGGAAATCGTTTCCCGTTGCTATCAGCACAGCATCGATACCGTTCATTATGCCTTTGTTATGTGTTGTGGATCTGTACTGGTCTGCCTCTGCGAATGCATAGGCCTCGAGTATAGCATCCACAACCTCTTCTCCCTTCATACTTCCCTTCACGCTCTCTTCCAAGGCTTCCTTGGTCCATACTGCCCTTGCCCTGGCAATCCTCCTATCCGCAAGGTTCGAGATTATTCTGAGCCTGACCTTGCCTTGAGAGGCTTCTTCGAGGATGGGTGCAACCGCCTCTGCCATGGTATTTACGGCATTAGCTCCCATTGCATCTCTTACATCCACAAGAATGTGAACAACAAGCATGATTCCTGCTTTGGTTTCAAGCTCTCTTATCTCAATATCCTTTGCACCACCACCGAACTTCAGAAGGGTTGAATCCTTTTTGTTGCACGTGTCAAGTATCTCCTGTTTTCTCTTCAAAATCTCGGATTTTGCTTTCTCTATATCAGGAATATCAACAATCTGTACCTGACCTATCATAACAGGGTCTGTAGAACTTGTTTTAAAACCCCCTCCGGGTCTTGCGAGCTTGGCAGCGTATGAGGCGGCAGCAACTACTGAAGGTTCTTCCAGAACCATAGGGATAAGATAATCCTTTCCGTTTATCAGAAAATTTGTGGCAATACCCAAAGGGAGGGAAAATGTTCCTATAACGTTCTCTATCATCATATCCGCTGTTTTCAGGGGGAGATTCCCCTCTTTTTTCAGAATCTGGATTTCATCTTCTGAGAGATTTGCGAACTCCTTTATTTTTTCCAATCTTTCCTCTATGCTCAGCTTGTAAAAACCGGAAATGTTGGAAGTTCTCATGTTTTTGCCTCAGGCTTATTTTAAAAATTAAATTTAATAAGGTTATCCATTTTTTAAATATCTTTTTCTTTCAATTCTAATGAATGGTGTATCTCCTAGAGAAAATCCGGAGAATGAACCCAAAAAGAATTTTTCTTCAGATTCCAGAGGGTCTTAAACCAAAAGCTCAGGAACTTGCAAAAAGTTTGGAAAAAACCGGCGCTAAAGTTTTCCTTTCCATAGAGCCTTGTTATGGTGGGTGTGATATCAGGGATTCCGAAGCAGAGAGGCTGGGATGTGACCTTATCGTGCATGTGGGGCATTCAGATTTCGGTATAAAAACAAGAGTGCCTGTGATATATGAGGAATACAGAACTGAGTTTGATCCCGTGCCTGTTCTGGAAAGGGAGATAAAGATTTTTGAAGGTTTTAAGAGCATAGGTTTGATAACCACCGTGCAGTATCTTTCAAGTCTGGATAAGGCAAAGAAGTTTCTTGAAAAACACGGTAAAAAAATCTATATAGGAAAACCGAGGCTTGCCAAGTATCCTGGACAGATTTTGGGATGCGATTATTCTTCTGCAAAGTCGGTGGAAAATCTTGTGGATTGCTATCTTTATATAGGCACCGGAGAGTTTCACCCTTTGGGTCTTGCCATGGAAACAGAAAAGCCTGTTTTTTTCCTGAATGCTGAATCAGGAAAAATCAAAAGGCTTGAAACGAAAAAATACAGGATTCTTCGGGCTTTGCAGGTGGAAAAGGCAAAAGAGGCAAAGAACTTCGGAATTTTCGTTTCCACAAAACCGGGTCAGGCAAGACCGGAGCTTGCGGAAAGGCTTAAAAACATGCTCGAAATAGCTGGAAAGAATGTATGGATTCTGGTTGCAGATGAGATTTCTAAGGCAAAGCTTTTAGGCCTGAACATAGAGGTTATTGTAAACACAGCATGTCCGAGGATAAGAGATGACTGGAAGGCCTTGGGCATAACCGTGATAAATCCAGAGGATGTTGAAGAGGTTGTGAAAGAGAAGGTTTAAATTTTAATTCAGAAAAGGTGAAAGAGATTGGAAAGAGGGATAGAAATATAATAGCTATTATCCTCTTTGGAAGCTCGCTTAAAAGAAAGGGAAGGGATATAGACCTGTGTTTTATTATGGAACCTGAATTGAGCAAAAGAAAGCTTCTAGAAAAGAGAATCGAATATGCAGGAATTCTTGGAGACAGATTTGATGTTCAGATATTTCAGATGCTTCCGCTTTACATAAGAATCAGAGTCCTTAAGGAAGGAAAGATTGTATTCTGGGGAAAATAGATCAACTTGAAGGTATCTTAAAGAATTGAAGGAGATAGTGCCAGAGGATTATGAGGAATACATGAACTCAAAGGAAAAGAAAAGGGCATGAAGAAAAAATTAAAGGATTTTAAGGATTTTATGAATGAGGTGAGAAGAGTTCTGAAATCTAATGTATAAACCTCAGGTCCAGGCTTTTCGCATAGTCCAGAACTTCAGCAAATTCCTCCTCGCTCAAGCATCTGGAAATCTCGGGAAAGTTTTTTGCCTTATATTCTGGTCTGTACTGAGACATGATGTTAACTATAACCTGTTTTCCGAAGTTTTCGGAAATAAAATCAAGAACAGGTTTTGAACAGCACTGTATGTGCCCGGGCAAAACTAAGTGCCTTATCACAAGGTCCGAATCGTGAAAAGCAAGAATGTGATTTCTCTTCACAACTTCCATATAATTCTTAACCCCAGAAAGCCTCCATGCGCATTTGTTGTTTCCGTATTTGAAATCACTGAGATAGAGGTCTATTGTGCCTTTCAGCAAAGATAGAGATTTTTCTGACATATAGAAATTGGAATTCCAGATAACGGGTATATCTGATTTCACAAATTTTAGGGTTTTCAGAATAAAGGGAAGATAGGGTGTTGGTTCACCTCCGACAAAGTTTACATTTTTGCATCCACAGGAATCTATATACAAGGCAAGCTCTCTTTCCGATACCTCTTTTGGTCTTTCGAATCTCTGCGATATGGTCCAGTTCTGGCAGAAAACACAGGCAAATGTGCATGACCAGAAGAAAACCGTGAAGCTCGGTACAAGGAAATATTCCTCACCCCAGTGGGAAAACATGGAAGAAACAAGCATTTTGTTTGGAACCTTACACCAGCCGGTTTTGCCCTGAGTTCTGTCAACACCACATTTTCTCTCGCACAGACAGCATTTTTTCAAAACATTTGAAGCTTCTTTTATTTTGCTTTCCAGGTTTTCCAGATTTTTGAACTTTGGTTTCGATTTTCCGGAAACTACTGCTTCGTAATGCTCTAAGGGTTTTCTCATCATCGTTTTATTTCATTTTTTATAAATTCCATTATATTTCTTGCTACATTGATATTGGTTGCCTTTTCTATTTCCTGAATACCGGGGTTTATATTCACTTCTATAACATGGATTCCATTTTTGCTTTCTATCATATCCACAGCACATATTCTGGACTTTATGGCTTCTGCACATTTAAAACATATCTCCTCCATTTCTGATGTTAGCTTGTATGCAACTCCCCTTCCTCCAGCTTTTATATTTGCTCTCTTTTCCTCTGGAGATGCTATTCTTTTGAAGGAACCTATTATCTCATCCCCAGCAACTATTCCTCTTATATCCTCTCCAGGATTGGGAACGAATTTCTCTATCAGAACTTCCTGTTTCAGGGTGTTCATTGTTTCTATTAAAGATTTTGCGGCTTCCTTGCTTTCTATCACCATCACACCCTTTCCACCAAAACCTGCAAGAAGCTTTATCATTAAGGGAAGTTTCTGTTTTTCTATTATTTTCATTGCAGATTCCTTTGAACCTGTTAGGTAGGTTTCCGGAACCTTTATTCCGTGTTTTACAAGCTGTTCCAAGGTAAGAAACTTGTTGTGTGCGATATGAATGGTTTCAGCTGGATAGGGTTTCCTAACGCCAAGATCATCGAGAAATCTTATCACAGGATAGCCTATGATTGCACGTTTGGAGTCAATTCTTGGAAGGACATAATCGAATTTGGACATATCCGTTTTTTCGTAAAAAGCACCAAGACCGTTGTCTACCCTTAACTGAATGCTAACGAGGGGTATATACTTTGCATTGAATCCTGCATTTTTTGCTTCTGCTATCAATCGCTTTGTGGTGTAGCCTATAAATTTCTGTGTTGGGCCGAGAATTGCAAGTTTCATAACAAATATTGGTGTTATTTAATAAAACTCTTTTCTTTCACTATTTCTTCTGGCTTCGCTTCCAGCATGGCCTTTATTTCTTCAAGCTCTATCTCTATTTCCTTTGAAAGCCTTGCTCTATCCCATCGGGTCAGGGTTCTTTCCTCAAGAATTCTGAGCTTTTCTTCTGTTCTGTCCAGTTTTTCGAGAAGAATGTGCCTGACGGGTTTTTCCTTTTTGAGGGTTTTTTCTCTGAGCCTGTCCCATTTTTTTCTTAATTTTCTTAATTTTCTCTGCCATCCAAAAAACAGGGAAAACATTATTTCACTCTTCTGCTCCAGTGAATGAGAGCTGTGTGAAGTTCTGGATGCGTTCTGGCGTGTGTTTTGAGTGGTATACCTTTCATCACGGCATCCAGGGCCTGTCTTATTGCCCTGGCTCCTGCTTCAGGCCCTTGTGGATGACCCCACAGGCCTCCACCGCAGGTAAAGATTATATCCTTTCCTAAAAGCTTTACAAGAGAAGGTATCAGTCCTGGATGCAGACCTCCTGAAGCTACTGGAAAAACCCTCTTCAAACCATGCCATTTTGCTCTCAGGAATGAATCTATCTCCTGAACCTCTCTTTTACTTCCTTCCATTTTTCCAACTGCTGTTCCTGTATGCAAGGCTGTCACACCAGCAAGTCTTGCGAATTTGGCTATAACCTTCATGGAAATTCCGTGTTCAGGGTCTCTTGTAAATGCAGCGTGCATTGCCCTGTGAGCATGAATGGCCAAGCCTAATTTTTGATTTCTCATGAACTGAAGAGCGGACCAGCCAGAGGTTATGATATCTATCATTATACATTTCCCTCCCTGCGCCTTTATCATCTCTGCTCTTTCAAGCATGACATCTGCAGGGGCTGTTATATTGCATGCATATATCACTGTCCTGCCTTCCTCGGATTTTATCCTGTCAACAACATCGAGCATTCTCACAACTCTTTCTTCGAATTTGCTAAAAGGCATTGAGGTCAGGTTTTCATCGTCTTTTGTATAATCTATGCCTGCTGAATATACTCTGTAGGCAAGCTCTGCCTGTTCTTTGGGTGTTAGACCCAGTTTAGGCTTGAATATGGTTCCTGCTATGGGTCTGTTTCTGATTTTCATGATTCTTCGCAGATCTTCCATGCCTATTTCAGGTCCGGGAAAGCTTTTTGCAAGCTTTTTCGGAATGTGAACATCTTCGAGCCTTAAGCTCTCGACAAGCTTCATACCGAAAATGTTTCCTGCTACAGAGCTCAGAATCTGTGAAATATTGCCTGGTTCGAAAAGTTCTGCAGGATATGCTATTTTTATTCTTCTTCCCTTTATCTCAAAAACCCTTGCGGATATTCTTTCTATTCTCTTCTTCCAGGTTTTAAGTTCTGTCCAGGTTCCTGTTGAGCTTTCTAATGCAATGTTTTCAGCGACTTTTTTTATGGAAATGCCTTTGGCTGGTTTCACATAGAAATCGCAGATCAGATCGTTTTTGCTTGGTTTGTAACTTAGATCGAGATAGTGCATGGTTAAATATTTTCATGGTGATTAAAATATATTTTTGGATATAACAATGTTATACAGTAAGTACTCGAAGTAATCATTTAAATATCAATTTTTATACTCAAATCTCCATAAATCATTCAATTAAAATTCAGGCGTTTCTTATGGTAGAAATAACCTTTCTCGGTGGAACAAGAGAAGTGGGCAGGATGGGTATACTCCTGGAAACCTCTGGAAAGAGGATACTCTGGGAGTATGGTGTGAACGTTCAGACAATGGATGTTCCGAAAAAAGCGGAACTGCCTCTTGATGCTGTTTTTGTTACCCATGCTCACTTGGATCATTCTGGTTATCTTCCTGCCCTGTATAAAGAAGGTTATGAGGGTTCTGTTTGCGCGACTTCTGTAACGTTTGATTTGATGTCCCTCCTTCTCCGTGATGCCTTAAAGGTTCAGAGTAAAAGGGGATTAAAGCTCCTTTTTATGCCCCATGACATAGAGAAAATGGAAAGGCTTAAAAGGATTGTCAGATTTGGAGAGGAGATAGAAATAGGCGATGCTCTGATTACGGTGCACAATGCAGGTCATATCCCAGGAGCGGTTTCCTTTGTGCTTGAGGCAGAAGGAAAGAGAATTCTCTATACCGGTGATATAAAATTCCTTGACACCCGTCTTGTTTCAGGTGCTGAGCCACATTTTAAAGATATAGATATTGTGATAACGGAATGCACGTATTCTTATAAAAACCATCCTGACAGGGAAAAGCTCATAGATAGGATAAGGGAAATTGCACAGGAAACCGTATACAATAATGGCATACTTCTTCTTCCATGTTTTGCTGTGGGCAGAACGCAGGAGCTCTTGATAAATCTTTATGATTTGGGTCTTCCGATATATCTGGATGGAATGGGAATAGATGCAACAGAAATCATACTCAACCATCCTGAATATATAAAGAATCCTTCTGAACTAAGAAAAGCCTTCAGCAAGGCAAGAAAGGTGGTAAGACCAAGGGATAGAAACGAGGCTGTGCACAATGCGTGCATAATAATCACTACAGCGGGTATGATGAACGGTGGGCCTGTGAGCTTTTACATGAAAAAACTTCATAACAAGGAGAATTGCTCTCTTGTCACCACAGGTTACATGGTTGAGGGCACTGTTGGAAGAACTCTGATGGACACAGGCAGATATATTGCGGATGGTCTGGATGTCAGACCGAAAATGCATATGGAATTCCTTGATCTCTCTGCACACACGGATCACGACCACATTGTTAGGTTCCTGGAAAAACTCTCTCCGGAAAAAATATTTCTTGTTCACGGAGAACACAATCCTGAATTTGAAAAGGAGCTGAAAAGCATGGGGTTTGATGCATATTCTCCTGAAATAGGAGAAAAGATGAGGGTTTGATATAAATTTTGCCTTGATTGTTCGAAAGCAAGCTTTTCGATTTACTCTCACTTTAGTGGATTAAAAGTGTCCGATTGATATTTTTGTTCCACCCGATGCCTCTTTGTTTGATAAAGTGCTTTGTCCGCTGTTTTCAGAACCTCCGGGGTATACTCTTCAAACACACCGACCCCCATGCTCAGGCTTATATTTTCAATATCTCTTAACACTTCTTCTGAATGTGGATATTTTTTCATTCTCCACAGTCTTTTGAGAGTCTTCTTCAGATTATCTTTTTCTCTTTCAACATATTCTGTTATCCTCTCCATTACATAGGGTATATTTTCTGGTTTTATGTCTTTGAGAAGCACGATCATTTCATCACCACCATATCTTCCTGTGAAAGCCTCTGTGAAAAGCTTATCCTGACCTCGAGAGATTCTTGTGCTTCCTTTTAATGCTCTGGCTATTCTTTTCAGTACATGATCGCCTGCTTTATGACCGTAGGTATCATTGATTTTCTTGAAGTTGTCCACATCTATGAATAAAAGCGCATAATTACCCCTTTCCAAGCTCTTCAGTTCATTTTCAAGGGCTCTCCTGTTATTCAGGCCTGTAAGCGGGTCCTTGTATGCTAATTCTTCCAGCTCTTTCGCATATCTGGCAAGCTCTTTCGCATATTCACGAAGGTCCTCTGGCCCTAATACATCTATCTCGCTTTCTTTCAGTATCCTCATATTGAATTAATTAACTGCAAGCGATAACTTTAAATTAGTATCGTTCCCTTGAGCGCTGTTATGATTTATTAAAAATGCATTAATCAAATATTTTTCTCATGATAGATATTGACGGTTCATATCTTGAAGGCGGGGGTCAAATACTCAGAACATCTGTCGCTCTTTCCTGTGTAACCGGAAAACCGGTGAGGGTTTTCAGCATCAGAGCGAACAGGCCGCAACCGGGATTAAAAGCACAGCATCTTCAGAGTATAAAAGCTGCTGCTAAGCTGTGCAATGCAAAGGTTTCCGGTCTTTTTCTGGGATCGGAGAAAATAGAATTTGTTCCAGGAGAAATACAAGGAGGCTCTCTTTCTATAAATGTGGGCACTGCTGGTTCAATAGGCTTGGTTCTTCAAACCCTCATGATACCTGCGATACATGCGAAAAAGCCTGTGGAACTGCATATAACAGGGGGAACGGATGTTTCATGGTCACCGTCCGTGGGCTTTATCCAGCACGTAAAGCTTCCTCTGCTTGAAAAAATGGGTTATTCTGGAAGACTTGCTCTAGAAAAAAGAGGTTACTATCCGAAAGGTGGAGGGAGGATAGCAATGGTTATAGAACCTGGAAGGCTTAGAGAAATAAACCTTACGGAGCAGGGAAAGCCCGAATGCGTTCATGGCATTTCCCATGCTTCGCAAAACCTCAAAAAGGCTTCAGTGGCGGAAAGGCAGGCAAAGGCAGCGAGGGATATAGTTTTTAAAAGATTTGAGCTTTCTCCTGATATAGAAAAGCAATACTGCGATACGCTCTGCGCTGGTTCTGGTATGGATTTATGGATTAAAACCAGCAATACAGTTATGGGTTCAACCTCTCTCGGAAAACCCGGAAAGAGAGCCGAGCTTGTGGGAAGGGAGGCCGCAGAGTTTCTTGTAAAGCAGTTTGATTCCGGTGCGTGTGTTGATGAGCACATGGGAGATCAGATCATACCTTACATGGCTCTGGCAGGAAAATCTTGCATAACGGTTCCGGAAATAACAGGTCACATCAAAACAAACATCTGGGTTACTGAAAGGTTTTTACCGGTAAAGTTCGAAATCGAAAAAATCAGAGCATGTTATGCCATAAGATGCAGATCACTTTAGAAACCTCTCCAGTCCTGACTTCTCTTTACTGCCGATCACTTCATCGAGATTCAAAACCATTCCATCCTTCGCTGCAATGGTTCTTATTCCTGTATTTTCCTCTATTTCCTTTGCTTCCCTCTCTGCTTTACCAAAAAGCATTTTCATGCCGAAATGCTGGAGTATGGCGAGTTTGGGTTTTGCTTTTCTGATAAGATCTTCTGCCTGTCCAGCGTTCATATGACCCGGCCATGTATCTTCCCTGGGTCTTAAACAGTTCAAAACCAGACAGTCGCATCCCTGAAAATATTTTTCTTGGCCTGAGTAATACTCACCGTCTCCGGTATAGCCTATTTTTCTGCTACCCTCAAAAACAAATCCAAGACCATCCTCATCCCTGTGTTTTGTTGGTGTTGAGGTTATACGTAAAGAATTCCATTCAAAAATATCTCCGGGTTTCATGCTCTTGTACCTTTCCACAACGCTTAAATGATAATTGGAAACCTTTTGCGGCTCCTTTTCATCACCGTGAATTACGGCAGGAGTTGAGATCAGAAAGCCTTTCCTTTTCTTTGCTCCATAGGTCATGGCCTCGATAACGACCTCCACATCAGTATAATGGTCAGGATGTCTGTGCGATACCACAACTCCTGTGAGCTTTTTAAGATCAAAACCATGCTGTTTTGCTCTGACAAGTGAACCAGGACCCGGGTCGATGTAAATCATTTCCCCATCCATTTCCAGTATCCAGCCACACGTGCCTATGAGCTGGCTCAGGGTAACATACCTTCCTCCACCCACTCCGAGAAAGATAAGCCTTGCCATATTCATGCCCCTGTAACCTTTACTCCTCCCTTTACATCTTCCAGAATTATTCCTTTTTTTCTCAGCCTATCTCTTATCTCATCCGCTTCTTTCCAAGCTTTCATTCTCCTGTATTTTTCCCTTTCAATCACAAGTTTCTCGATTTCCTTATCAGGCTTTACATCATGATAGCTTATTGTATACTTCTCTCCATCTATATCCACAATCTTCTCCGCATGTGTTTTTGAAATCTTATCAAGTCCTAAACCCAACACAGAATCAAACCTAAGCATAAGCCTGTAAACCCTTTTCGCATCTTCCGTGCTCATCTCTTTTCTGGAAAGAAAGGTGTTTATTTCGCTAATCATTTCAAACACGAAAGGCAAAGCCTCAGGCATGTTAAGGTCATCATCCAGCGAGGTTTCAAAACCTCTTCGGGCTTTCTCTATTATCCTATCAACTTCCGGATTATTATTTCCTTCATGTCTGTAATCGAGAATGTCCTGAACAAATCTTTTCAAGCTTTTAACCGTGTTTTCTGCGGATTTGAGAGCTTTCTCAGTGAAATTCAGTTTTGCTCTATAGTGGGCTGAAAGCAGGAGGTATCTTATTGCCATGGGTTCATATCCCTTGGCAAGCAAATCTCTGAGGGTGAAGAAGTTTCCCAGGGACTTTGACATTTTTCTTCCTTCAACAAGCAAGTGCTCATTATGAAGCCAGTAACGCACGAATGGTTTTCCTGTTTTTGCCTCGCTCTGCGCGATCTCGTTTTCATGATGAGGGAAAATCAGATCAACACCTCCTGTGTGAATATCAAAGGTCTCTCCTAAATATTTTGTGCTCATAACTGAGCACTCTATATGCCAGCCCGGTCTTCCCTTGCCTATATCGGTCTCCCAGTAAACATCTCCGTCTTCTTCATCCCAGAACTTCCACAGGGCAAAATCATGCGCATGCTCCTTATCATATTCATCCTGTTTTACCCTTGCCCCTGCCTTGAGATTTTTCACATTTATGCCTGAGAGTTTTCCGTAATCAGGAAATTTCCTTATGCTAAAGTATATTCCATCCTCGCTCCGGTACGCAAAGCCTTTTTCCATCAGAACCTTCACGAATTCCACGATTTCTTCTATATGCTCTGTGGCTCGGGGATAGATTGTTGCAGGGCGTATGTTAAGGGTTCTTATATCCTCGAAAAATGCTTTTGCATATCGTTCTGTAAACTCTTTGAGGCTTATTCCTTCCCTTCTCGAACCACGTATGGTTTTATCATCCACATCCGTGAGGTTCATGACCTGCATAACTCTGTAACCTTTATACTCTAAATACCTTCTGAGGATGTCTGCAAATATATATGACCTGAAGTTTCCTATGTGAGCATAATCGTAAACAGTAGGTCCGCAGTTGTACATTCTGACCTCTCCCTCTTTCAAGGGCCTGAATTCCTCCTTTCTTTTCGTCAGTGTGTTGTAAAATCTCAGGCTCATAATTTTCCTTATTGCCAATGGAAACTTAAAAGCTTCTTAGACAAAAAATTAAAATCATGGGAATATTTTCAAGAAAGAAAAAATTATCAAAGGAAAGAAGCGGTATTTACATTCCGCTTGCAAGAAGGCTTCCAAAGATTTCTTCAAGGGAATATAGAATATTCAAAAGACAGGAAAAAAAGGAATTCAACTGGTATGAAAAGCTCGTAAAGTTAAGCGAAAGGTTTCTTAAAATAAACCCAGACGAGAGAACAAGAAATGAGCTTGAAAAAGCAATAGTATTTACAGGATTGAGAATCACGCCGGAGGGTGTGATGTCACTCTTTGTGGGAACGATTGTTATCTTTCTCCTTCTGGGATTGAGTTTTATTGTAACCAACATTCTGATTTTTGGTTTTTCTACCATGAGCATCATGATGGGTCTTATGATTATCTCCTTTGGTCTACTTCTTGGGTACTATTTTTTCAGATATCCAATAAACCTGGTAAAGGTAATGAGAATGAGAGCATCATCACAGGTCATTCTTGCTGTGCTGTATATGGTTATCTCTATGAGATTGACACCTAATCTTGAAAAAGCATTGCAGTTTGCTGCTGCAAACATTTCCGGAGAACTTGCATACGATATGAGAAGATTCTTATGGGATATAGAAATGGGTAAATACTACTCTGCATCTGAGGCTCTTTCGGATTATATAGCGAAGTGGAAACCGGAAAATGAAGAATTTGCAGAGGCTTTAAGGCTTATCAGGGATTCGCAATCACATCCACCGGATAAAGCAAAGGTGGTTCTGGACCAGGCACTTGATGTCATATTAGAAGGTACCAAAACCAGAATGAAGCATTATTCTCAGGATCTTCAACTTCCGGTAAATGTGATACATATGCTTGGAATTTTGCTTCCTATATTGGGAACCATTATGGCGCCTCTTGCAGCAGTGTTCATGTCCGATATCATAACACCATGGCATTTCGTTATCGGTTATGATATTATTCTACCTGTGGTTATACTGTGGTTTATAAACACAACCTTGAGCAAAAGACCTGTTACGTTCTCTAAAGTAGATATATCACACCATCCTGATCTCCCTCCAGAGGGAACATTTTATGTAGGAAAGAGAAGTTTGGTTCCTGTTTTGCCCGTAGCACTTTTTGTACTGATGGTATTTTTGATATATCCATTGTACTTCTTCTTCCAAAACCCGGAGCTTCTTATGTCAGGTGAAGGAGGACACACTGTCTTTTCCATGATGATGTCTGGATTAATAATTCTTGGTATTGGTTTTTCTCTTGCAGTGTATTTTGTTCTATCAAACTATCAGAGGTACAGGATATATAATGATATACAGAAAACGGAAAGTGAATTTGAGCTTGCTTTGTTTCAGCTGGGAAACCGAATATCCGGAGGAACACCCACGGAACTTGCTATAGAAAGGTGTATAGAGGATGTTAAGGATTTGGAAATAGCCAATCTTTTCAGGCTAACCCTGAGAAACATACGTTCTTTGGGAATGACTTTTAGAGAAGCCTTATTTAACAGGAGATGGGGAGCTTTGAGATACTATCCTTCTCATCTTATAAGGAATGTGATGTATGTAGTTGTTGATACAGCAAGGACGGGTGTTAGATATGCAGCAGAAAGCATGTTGAGAATTTCGAAATATCTGAAAAATGTGAGAGAAACTCAGGAATACATAAGAGAGCTTCTTTCTGAGACCGTTTCTTCCATGAAGTTTCAGGCATATTTTCTTACACCTCTAATCACAGGTCTCATAGTATCCATGGCTGATGTGATAGTAAAGGTTCTGGCAACTCTAGGTTGCTATCTTGAAAGTATGGTTACGGGAGAAACAAATGTTTTTGGCGGAATAGTCAATCTTTTCGGAACAGGTTCTCCCATATCTCCAGAGGTTTTTCAGATAATAGTTGGAATATATCTCATAGAAGTAATAATGATTCTCGGTATATTTATCACGAGAATAAGTGTTGGTGAAAATAAAATAGTGCAGTGGTACACCGTGGGTAAGATGCTTGCCATAGGTGTTACCATATACTTTATGGTTGCTATTACATCAAGCAGCATATTTGGAGAATTGATATCCAAGGCGCTTTCGGATATTGGTGCTGGGGTCTGCTAAGAGCTTTTTCTCCATAGGATTTTTCCTCTTTGCCTTACTTCTATAATTCTGTGAAGAGGTATGTAAATTTCTTTATTCTTGGATTTATAGTAAAAATAACCCTTTTTCAGTTCTGTTATCCCGCTGCCCTTAATGGTTTTTCTGTTTTCTGGGGCACCTCTGTGCACTATAATTATTTCAGCTTCATGCAATTTACCCTGCCACTTCAGACGATTGAGAATCTGAAAGACCATTATATTTTTTATAATAGGAAAATAAAGATTAAATAGAAGTCTATGATGGGTTCAAAACAGAGTCATAAAGAAGGAATTATCAAAAGACTTTTTTTTAAACCACAAAAAGAAAAAAAGAAGGACTCTGCTGTTATAAAAGACATAGTTCTTTCAGGGAATGATAACAGAGCATTGACTCGGGCTCCAGAAATAGAAATAAAACCTCCGGAAAGAAAGCGTGCACATATAGAAACTGTAAAAAAGAAGGAGGAAAAGCTGGTTATAAAGCCTAAAGAAAGCGGACTTGAAAGGAGTCTAAAATTTATAGAAAAAGAAGTGGATAAGTTTGCGGAGGAAGTGTTGAAAAATAAGGAGAAAATTCAAGAACTTTTTTCTCTTCAGAAAAGATTATCCATGCTCGAAAACAGGATTTATGAAATAGAATCAAAAAGATTCGGAGAGATGGATAAGGAATTAAAAAAATTGAAGGAAATGATAGATGAAACTACAAAAAGGGAAAGAGAAGTTAACGACAAAATGGCAGCAGAGCTTAATTTAATTAAAGAAGATATCAAAGCTCTCAAATCTTTAGAAGAGAATATAAAAAATATCGGTTTGAAAGAGATAAGAAGGGAAGTTGAGATTCTTAAGGAAAAGGCAAAATGGATGGAGGAAAATATAGAAAAATTTGATATACAGCCGCTTTATAAACTAATAAAGGATATAGAAAACAAAGTAGATTTGTTAAAAATCTCAAGCCCAATGATACTGGAATAATGTTTATAAAATAGAAAAACCATATAGTTATTTTATGAAAAAAGTTCTTGTTGGGGGAGTGTTCAATCTGATTCACCCTGGTCACATTTTCTTCTTGGGAAGAGCAAGGGAGTATGGAGATCACCTTACTGTTGTTGTTGCAAATGATAAGACGGTTCTTGAAAAAAAGGGTTTTCTCGTTTTCTCTTCAGAAGAGAGGCTGGAGCTTGTCCAGAACTTAAAGCATGTTGACAATGCGATAGTGGGTGATGAAAGAGATATGTTCAGGGTTGTGGAAGAGGAAAAACCTGATGTCATAGTTTTGGGATATGATCAGGAGTTTGATACCGAGGCTCTTGAGAGATTTCTAAAGGAGAAGAATATTCAGTGCAAGATAGTTAGAATAAACCAGAAGTTCGGGGATTACAGCACGAGAGAAATTATAGAAAGAATAAAAAGGATGGATTAAAAAATAAAAAATAAAAAAATCAAAACTCCTCGACCTCCTCATCCTCTGGTTCCTCATCCTCGTCATCGACGTCCCATATGTCCTCTTCATCAAAGAATCCTTTCATGCCTTCACCCACCACGAGGTTAATTGATTATAAAAACGATATGTATTTAAATGTTTCTGTTACAGAAGTAGAGCTGCTAAACCCAGAAGTGCGAGGAATCCCAAAACATCGGTTGCTGTGGTTATGAATATCGTTGCAGATGATGCAGGGTCCTTTCCCAATCGCTTCATTATTATAGGCACAATAGCTCCGAACATTCCCGCTATTATGAGGTTTATGATCATTGCTAAGCATACTATAAGTCCAAGTATCGGGTTCTTGTGAAGAAATGCTGCCACTGCTGCGACTATTGCACCATTTATTATACCGTTTATTGCTCCAGCAAGCATCTCATTTATTACAACTCTCTTTCCTACAATTTCTTTCAGTGTCAGGCCTCTTACGACCACAGCAAGGGTTTGTGTACCTGCATTACCGCCCATTCCAGCCACTATCGGCATGTAAACCGCAAGGAGAACGAATGCTGAAATGGTCTCTTGGAAGAGTCCAACGACCGAGGCTGCGAGAAATGCCGTGCCGAGGTTTATTATTAGCCATTTATATCTGTTTTTCACTTTGGTAAGTGCTGAATCGAAAACATCCTCTTCCTTGCTCACACCGGCAAAATCTCGTAATGTGTTTAGTGATCTTTTTTCTATAATTCTGAGTATGTCATCTGAATATATCACACCGAGTATGCTATTATCATCATCAAGAACGACAATCTTGTTATGTGGATGTTTCTTAAAAGTCTCGATAACCTCTTTCTCATCTTTATTGTATTTTATGGAAGGTATTTTTTTCACATATTTTCCTATTTTTTCTCTGCCTTTATGAAGTGCAAAGAGATAACCCGGAAGTTCACCAATGAGAAAACCGTTTTCTACAACCAAAACCGCAGGGAACTTTCCTGTTCTTTTTTCGTGTTTCTGCACGAGCTTCAGAACCTCGCTGAGGGTCATGTTCTTGCTGACCTCAAGATAATCCAGACTCATTAAACCAGCAGCAGTATTCGGATCGAATTTCAAAAGGAATTCTACCTTTTCTCTTATATCTTCACTTAGTTTTCTCAGTATTCTTTTTCTTCTTCTTGAATTAATTCTCTGCAGTATATCGGTTACTTCATCCGGATCGAGGTAGTGCAGGAGTTTTATTATTTCTTGATCCTTGAGTTTGTTCAGAATCTCCTCTTGTATGCGTTTTGATAGCGTGAGAAGAATAAATCCCTGTTTGTTAACCGGTATCTCTCGGAAAAATGAAATTCTGTTTTTGGACGAGATCAGATTGGATATCAAATTGTTTCGATATCGCGTCTTCATAATTATCCTTTAGATGAAACAGAATAAAAATCAAAGCTTAAAAGTCTTATTTCTCATTTAGTTAAGAGGGGGTTTTGTATGAGGCATTTGGTTTTTTCCCTTGTGTTTTTATGCTGTTTCATACTCATTTCGGGAAGTGCGAAAGGAGTTGGTCTTAAATACTACGGAGTAGAGGATACTATAAACGAGGATTTGTCCGTAACCAATCAGATAGTCTTGAAATTTGATTCTCCGATAGCCCACTTGGATTACATGCTGGATTTCAAAATATATAACTTCAGATATGAGGCAGATTTTGAATTCGCTGATTGCGTGGTCACGGATATTAATGGAAAAAGCAAGATTTCTTGCGATTTCATAGGAATGTCACGGGAGAAGAATACATTAAAATTGAAATTCGATACCCGAAATGTTATAAAAAAAGTCGGCAATAATTACAAGTTCACGGTTAATTACGGTATATCGCTTCCTATAGAGAGAGTTTTCGTCCTCATCAAACTACCCCAAAACGGAATATTATCCGGAAAGAATGTAAGTGAGTCTTATTTTCCAAGCACCGGGAACATTCTGACAGACGGAAAACGAATAATGGTTTACTGGGAAGAGGAAAATTTAAACTCTGGAGATAATTTGCAGTTTTCAGTTTTATACAGCATACCTGCACTTCCAGGTCCTATGTATAATTTCATAATAGCGCTTCTTACACTTGTTGTAGTTATTGCAATGATAGTGATTGCAGTATATATGAAGAGGCTTCCTGAAAACAGAGAAACGGTAAAAGAAATAGTGACATCTGTTCTGAATTCTGAAGAAAAAACAATAGTGGATATTCTTATGAAACATGAAGGCAGGGTGAATCAAAAATGCCTTGTTAGAGAGTCCGGATTCTCAAAGGCAAAGGTTTCAAGAATTGTGAAAAGTCTGAAATCCAGAGGTATAGTTGATGTGGAACCAATATCTGGAAGGGAAAATCGCGTGATACTTCGTATAGAAAAGCCTTAAACCTCAGGAATTTTCATGCATTCGCATAGAGCCTGCTTATGCACGAGGCATATGTATCTATTTTCTGTAATACCCAATATTATATTCTTGCCCTTGTATGTAAGGTTGAACATAGAGAGTATCTTGCTATTGGTTGCTTGAGTTATAATATTTTGAATCTGGGAGTCTTCGTATCTTTTCAATTTACCTGAAAGAATGATATCAGAATTTTCCATGAAAACGTCAAGTAGTGGTGGGCATTCAGAGCTTTCATTGGTTTCATTCATAACTTCCATCAGCGCAAAATGCTGTTCAAGAATTTTAAGCTGCGAGATAAGCTCTTCTCTGCTTGTTCCTGATGATGCAAGTATTTCGTCTATTTTATTACCGGTGTCTGGTATTTTGCTCACACCAATCACACCAAAACATGCAATAAGTATCACTAATATCATTCCTATAAGCATGGGGGGTCTTTTAAGCAGGGGTTTTCCTTTTATTTTTGTTTTCTTTCTTTCAGCTTCTCTGAGTTTTTTCTTCATTTTTTTCAGAAATGTCTTTATTCCGTTACTGTATACGATGTTTCTTGTAATCAGAAAAACAGCGATTGCTGTGATTGAGCTTGTGATTATTCCAGCAATAAGAATGTTAATTTGCATGATTTCCAGAATAGTTTCGACAATTTCAATGTTGCTCAGAGTCACATACGGAGAGATTCCAATTCCGCACATAAGAGAAAAGAATCCTGTACCAAGCCTTGTAACAATCTTTACACCTCTGGGATAGTACTCTGGTAGTGCAAGCGTGGATATCCATCCGAAAAAAAGAATGAAAGAAATGTAGACAATAACTTGTACTGCTGGCAGAACAACTGAAAGCAGATCGTTGATAACGGATGTTATAAAAATGATACTATGAAATTGTGAGTTTTTGAACCGTGTCTGAGCAGTTGATAAAAGCGAGGAGACTTCTTCAGGTGTGATACCTATTTCATTGTAAAACCTTTCCTGCATATTCGGGATTCCGGGAAAATTAGTAAAAGAAATGAAAGACAATAAGGCTACGATACACATTCCGGCAATAAAGCTTGGAGTAATTACTTTTGTCCTTTTTCTTTTGCTCAGTTTTTTTATCGTTTTTCTTATTCCATGGAAATTTGGCAGGTTTTCTGAAAGAATGTACAGTCCAAGAAATAGAATCAGGGATGAGATAATACCGTATAAAATGATTTCCATCTGAAGGATTTCGAATATCCTGCCAAGGTTAATCCTTGGAAGGATTGAAGAGAGAAAAAACCCGGAGAATAAAGCCAGCATTCCGAGGGGAAATTTTATCACGAGTTTTACATATTTGGGTGTATAGCTTCTATATCCTGAAACAGCAATTCTGCCGAGGAAAAGTGCAAAGAATGTAAAAAACAGCAGTTGTATAAAGAATGTGATGGATGGCAGGTTTTGGAGAAAATCTATCATAAAGGAAATAGTTTTTGAGAGCGGCATATTATTTCATTAGTTATTTTTCGTATTAAAATGGAATGGAAAACATTTATAAGCCTTTTCTATCACTTATATTTATCCGGTGAGTAGATGGCAAGAATGCATGCAAGAAAGAAGGGGAAATCCGGTTCGAAAAGACCTTTAGAAAGAATAGCCCCTTGGGTTAGGTACAAGCCCAGAGAGATAGAAGAAATAGTTGTTAAACTCGCAAAGCAGGGAAAACAGTCAGCTGAGATAGGTCTGATTCTTAGAGATCAGTACGGCATTCCATCTGTTAAGATGTTTACGAAAAAGAGTATAACACAAATAATGAAGGAGCATGGTGTTTTTAACACACCATATCCCGAAGATATTTTCAATTTGATGAGAAGGGCGGTAAATCTTGCAGCTCACCTTGAAAAGTACAGAAAGGATTACGCATCCAAAAGAGGGTTGGAGCTTATTGAGTCCAAAATCAGAAGGCTTGCAAAGTATTACAAAAGAAAGGGTGTTTTGCCCAAAGACTGGAAATATGACCTTGAAAAAGCAAAACTTGTTGCAAAATAATTTTTATTCTCGGAGTTTTTTGAGGAGTTTATTTGCGGATTTTATAATACAGGTTTTGCTTTTTCTTTCATCTGCAAGCCTTTCCAAACCCAAACCTATTACAAGCAAAGGTATTATAAATGCATAAGGTGATGAGTCTTCTAAAAGAATGTAAACAGAAATAAAACCTGTGAGCGCAAACCATATCCAGAACAGTTTATCGAGGCTCACCAGATTCACCCCTCAAAACCTTCAGAACAGATTCATCAATTTTTCTCTCTCTTTTCAATTCCTCGATTTTTTTCCTAAGTTCGTTTATTTCATTTTCTTGTTTCTTTATTTTTTTGTTAATAATGTCTATTGCTTTTTCCAGAAATTGCTCTAATTCCATACCTCCCATGATTTAAGATTAATAAAAAGTTTTTTATTCATTCAGCTTGAATTTGTGATATAATTTATCAGGATTTCCTATTATCGATATCTTTCCCTCTCTTGCGAGCCATCCCAAGCCTATGCCGACCTCCTTCACACTCAGGCCCGTACTTTTTTGAATCTGGGTAAAGGTTTTTTCACCTTCACTTAAGGCTTTCCATACCTTTCCTGCAAGGGATCCAAAAACACTGACAACGTCCATTCTTCACCTCCTTTAATATCCATAAGACAGAAACTCCTTGGCAAGATTTCTATAGGCATATGCACCAATGCTGTTTTTTGCATACTTTATTATGGGTTTGTGATGATTTGGTGCGCATGCAAGATCGATGTTTATGGGAATTACAGAGGAAAACACCTTGGATCCGAATCTTTCTCTTATCATTTTTTCTATGGTTCCTGAAAGCTTATTCCTTTTATCAAACATAGTAAGCACATATCTAATAATACTAAGTTTGGGGTTTATTTCCCTTTTTATGGCATTAACCGTTTCCATGAGCTTTTCCATCCCTTCCACTGCGAGATAGTGAACTTGAACAGGAACTATAACACCATGAGATGCTGTAAGTGCGTTTATGGTCAGAGGATCGAGGGATGGAGGTGTATCTATGATGATGTAATCATATCCCTTCTCGTTTTTCAGTTTCTTTTTCAATTTAAACTGCATTCCAACATCGTTAAGAAGCTCTGCCCTTACCGCGTTCAATCTTTTGTCTCCGGGAACGATAAACAGATTTTTCACATCTGTTTTATATATAATCTCCTTGAGCTTTGTGTCTTCCTGAAGAAGAAGATCGCACACAGTTTTTTTCGGTTTGGTTTGAAGAAGGTAGTGAGTTGCATTGCTTTGAGGGTCTATATCTATCAGCAGGGTTTTTTTACCGAGGTCCGCGAGACACGAAGAAAGATTTACAGCAACATCGGTTTTTCCCACACCACCTTTCTGGTTTGCAACAGTAAATATTCTTGCCATATCATTTAATAATAATTCTGTTTCCTGCTTATAAAACTATGGGGATTTATGTTTTATGCAGGCTTCCACAAATCCAAGAAAGAGTGGGTTTGGATTCATGAATCTGGATGTGAACTCTGGATGTGCCTGTGTTGCAACAAAGAACGGATGGCCTGGAAGTTCCAAAAATTCCATAAGTCTTCTATCAGGCGAAACCCCAGAAAACACAAGACCTCTGCTCTCCAGCATTTCTATGTACTCTGGATTTACCTCATATCTGTGCCTGTGACGTTCTTTTACAAGTTCTTTTCCATAAAGCCTGTAAACAAGTGTTCCCTCTTTTAATTTCGCTGGATATGCACCCAGCCTCATCGTTGCACCATACCCTTTTTTCCTGAGTATTTCTTTCTGCTCCGGCAGTATGTCTATAACCGGATATTTTGTGTTTTTATCTATTTCGGTGGTGTGCGCATCTTTCATTCCGCATACATTTCTTGCAAATTCCACAACAGCGAGTTGCATACCATAGCACAGTCCAAGGTAAGGTATTTTATTCTCTCTGCAATATTTAATGGCTACAATCTTTCCTTCCACACCAGAACTACCAAAACCTCCAGGCACTATTATTCCATGGTATTGTTTAAGCACATTGATATTTTCTGGATTTTTTTCAAACATTTTAGAATCTATCCATTCTATTTTTGGTTTTACACCGAGTTTCCATGAAGCGTGTTTTACAGCCTCTATTACGGAGATATAGGAATCTTCCAATGCAAAATCCCCTATATCAAAATACTTGCCCACTATGCCTATTTTTATTTCATCCTTCAGATTTTTTATTTTCTGTATCAATTCCTCCCATTCTTTCATATCATAAGTTTCTTTCTGAATGTCGAATTTTTCAAGAATCTTATCAACAAACTTCTGCTTTTGAAATATCAGGGGTACTTCGTATATCACATCAACATCCGGGTTTGATATAACCCTTTCTGGTGTGATATTGCAGAATATTGATAGCTTTTCCCTTCTCACATCATCTATATTTTTTTCTGCACGGGCAACTATAAAATCAGGTTGAATACCAAGCTCATTGAGTTTTCTTACAGAGTGCTGTGCTGGTTTTGTTTTCATTTCTCCAAGATTGGCTGGTATGGGCAAATAAACAACATGAATGAAAACTATAGGGTCTCCTTTCAGATGCATTCTCCTCACAGCCTCGAGGAAAAGTACATTTTGATAGTCTCCGACGGTTCCGCCAATCTCAATGAGAACAAAATCAGAATCTGTTTTTTCAGCGACCTCCTTTATTCTTCTTTCCACTTCTTCCGGGATGTGTGGTATTACTTCAACACACTTTCCATCAAACTCAAGGTTTCTCTCCATTTCTATAACTCTGAGATACACCTGTCCGGTGGTTATATTGTTCATTTTTGATATCGCTTTTCCGAGAAACCTTTCATATATGCCGAGGTCCTGATCGGTCTCCCCACCATCTTCTGTAACAAACACTTCTCCGTGTTCTGTTGGTCTCATTGTTCCGGCGTCAACATTTATATACGGGTCTATTTTGATTATAGTCACATTGAAACCTTTAGATTGGAGGAGAACCCCTATAGAAGCTGTTACTGTTCCCTTTCCGAGACCAGAAATGACTCCTCCTGTAACAACTATGTACCTTCTCTTTTTTGTAGAACGGCTGTTTTCTTGCATTTTCTTATATACAAAAGAAGAAATAAAAAGTTTAAATCTCGAGAATTTCTACCTGGTTCTTTTTTCCCTTCTTTTTCATTTTCTGAAATATCTCGAAATTTTTCTTTGTGTCTATTATAAAATTGCCTGAAAGGATGTTTCTCCCTATGATAACGGGAAATGTCATGTGCGATCTGTCCTGAACGTTAACCTCAGTTTCAAATTCCCTTCCCTTTATCACAATTTTCGCTCTCACAACAGGCCTTCTTATTTCCATTTTTAGTGAGGGGTTTTTTATCGTGGTTGTTCTTACTATGGGTCCAAGTCTGGCCTTAGCAGCCAGTTTCATGTCCACTGAAGTTGAGCTCGCACCGCTATCACACAAAGCAATCGTTTCTATTTCCTTTTCACCTATTACCTTGATTTTCTCAACAATGCCAACGATATCTTTTTTCATAATTTTTATATTGGTCTCTCTCAGTTATTAATATGTCTCCTGCCTTTGTCAAACATCCTCTTATTAAAGAAAATGTAATAGAATATCGTGAATATCAGAATAACATACTCAATACAGCACTTGAGAAAAACACATTATGCGTTCTGCCTACAGGATTGGGAAAAACACCTATAGCTGTCATGCTTACTGCTCACAGGCTTTACACATTCCCTGAATCCAAAGCTTTGATTCTTGCACCCACAAGACCTTTAGCTGCACAGCACTATAGAACATTTATCAAATTTCTGAACCTTCCCGAAGAGAAGTTTCAGATAATAACCGGCACAACAAAACCAGAAAAACGGGAAATGCTTTACAAAGAAAAGACTGTTTTTTTCGCCACACCACAGACCATAAAAAACGATATCCAGGATGGAAGACTCTCTCTCAAAAACTTTTCACTTTTGGTAATAGACGAAACACACCATGCTATTGGCGGTTATGCGTATCCTTATATAGTAGAAAGGTATCTGCAAGAGGCTGAAAATCAGAGAATTCTGGGTTTAACAGCATCTCCTGGAGGAGATGTAGAAAAAATAGCGGAGATATGTAAAAATGCTGGTGTGGAGAGTATAGAGATAAGGACAGAGCATGATGAAGATGTCATACCGTATGTAATGGAGAAAAAGATAGAATGGATATACGTTGAACTTCCTGAAAGCTTTAGAAAGGTAAGGAACATGATTCAATGTGCCCTAGATGAGAAAATAGCAGTGTTAAGGAGGTTAGGCATTACTCTGAGAAAAAACCCCAGCAGAAAGGATCTGCTTACCCTGCAATCACGGCTGAGAAGGGAATCTGAGAAAAGGGCAAATATAGCGCTTATCTGTGTTGCAGAGGCTTTAAAACTGGAACATGCAATCACATTACTGGAAACTCAGGGTGTTAACATTCTGGAAAGTTACTGGAAAAAACTGAGGTCTAGCCATTCGAAGATTGACAAGAGATTGGTCAGCAACAGAATGGTATCAAATGCGATGTGGCTTACGCAAAGTATGGTTGAAACCGGTGCAAAGCATCCGAAAATAAGCAAACTATGTTCTGTGATTTATAATGAACTTAAAGAGAAACCGGATTCCAAGATAATAATTTTTGCTAACTACAGAAATACTGTGAAGGAGATTGTAAAAGCGCTGTCTGGTGTATCAAATGCCAGACCTGTAGAGTTTGTGGGACAGAAAGAGGGAATGACTCAGAAAGAACAGATAAAGAGAATAAAAGAATTTTCTGAAGGAAAATACAACATCCTTGTTGCAACATCTGTTGCAGAGGAAGGAATGGATATAGAAAAGGCTGATACAGCAATTTTTTACGAACCTGTGCCCTCAGGTATACGGTTTATACAGAGAAGAGGCAGGGTTGGAAGACATTCTCTTGGAAAAATAATAGTTTTAATAACCAAAAAAACCAGAGATGAAGTGTATTATTGGTCGGCTGTAGCGAAGGAGAGAGAAATGAAAAAAACACTTTATGGAATGAAGTATACACTTTCTGAAAATTTTTGGAAATGAAAATCAATTAATTCATTATATATATTCATGTATAGAAATATTTATAAAAGGAAAGCATTAATATATATTAGTTTTGTCTGATAGTCACTAAATAGGGGTAACAAATGGGGTTTTAGCATGGAAGATGAAATAAAATGTCCTGAATGTGGATCAAAACACATAAGATATGATCATGTAAGAGGAGAATCTGTATGTGAGGTATGCGGTTCTGTTGTTAAGGAATCAATAATCGATCTCACTCAAGAATGGAGAGCATTTGATGAAGAGCAGAGATCAAGAAGGGTGAGAACCGGGGCGGCCCTGACACCAACGAAGCATGATGAGGGGATAACAACTGAGATAGGCAAGGGTCGTGGAGAACTTTTCAAGGTTTCCTCAAAAAAGCGTGCTCAATATTACAGAATTACCAAATGGCACAAGAGATTGATAAAATCCAAGGATAGAAATCTCTCCTTTGCTTTCTCAGAACTGCAAAGACTTATTTCTTATCTGAATCTCTCCAGGGCAATCCATGAAAAGGTTGCAAAGCTTTATCAGCACGCTGTTAACAAGGGTCTTGTTAGAGGAAGGTCAACAGAATCCATAATTGCTGCCCTGCTCTACACAACCTGCAGAGAGGAGGGTGCTCCAAGAACTCTGGATGAGATATCCAAGGCTTCTGGAATAAACAAGAGGGAAATAGGCAAAACATACAGATATATATCCAGAAAGCTGGGTATAAGAATACTTCCAGCAAAGGCACAGGATTACATACCGAGATTTGGTTCTCTTTTAGGCTTGTCAGAAAGGGTTCAGGTTCGTGCGGTTGAACTTCTGGAAGCAGCGGGAAATTCTGATGTTACATCAGGAAAAGGCCCGATAGGTGTGGCAGCTGCTGCTCTTTACATAGCTGCTGTTCTGGATGGTGAGAAAAAAACACAGAGAGAGGTTGCGGATGCAATTGGTGTTACTGAGGTGACCATAAGAAACAGATACAAGGAAATGGTGGAAAGTTTGGGTATAAAGGATGAGATAGAGGAAAAGATTAAAGAAGAAAGTAACGAGGAAGATAATAAGGATAAGAAAGACACAGACAAAAAGGAATGAAAAATCAGATTGCCCGTCATAATCATCACCCTTCAAGGTTCTTTTTAAATTCTTTCATCATCTATTGAAGGTGATAGAAGATTATATAAAAAATTTATCATGATCGTTCAATATTCATAATCTCGCTTACTCAGCAACCATTTCCAAAGAGGTACGAAAGTAATCTTGTTTGGATTAGTTTCTTTTATTCTGGAAAATTAACCTATATATATTAATTGAGGATAAAAATAATATTATATGATAGAAGAGGAGTACGAAATAATTCCAACTTCTCCGTTAAGAAGGCTTGAGAAGAGGATAAGCAAACTTGAGGAATCCAGTCAATCTTCCCAGATAAATAAACTTATAGAGCAGATTATTGAACTTATTAAATCCAATCAGAGGGTAATAGATGATGTGGTTAAATCAGACAGTGAGCTTAGAAATGAGATCTCAAAGCTCCCGGGAAAAATAGATGCGCTTGTTTCAATGATGAAAGAGTTCATAGAGATGTTGAAGGCTTCCGCGGCAGAGGAAACCACAACAGAGACATCCAAAGAGATTGTTGAACCCATGATTAAAAAAATTGATGAGCTTATAGAACAGAACAGACAGAATCTGGAGGCAAGTAAAGCGATACTTACAAATTTAAGTGCAATAGATAATAGATTGAAAAGAATATATATGCAGTATTCATCCACGGTGAGGTAAATAATATAAACCTGAGATTATTAAAAAATAAAGGAGGAAGAAAATGAAAAAGGGAATAACGCCCATCATTTCGGTAATAGTTCTTTTGCTTATAACAATTGCTCTTGCAGGAGCTGCATGGACATTTTTAAATCAGTATCTTTCAGGTACCACTGGCAAGAATCTTCAGATGATAGATTCTTACTGTCAAGGTGGCACAACAGCAAAGATTGTGCTCAAGAATGTAGGGACCGAAGCGATAAACATAGGGAACTGTAATGTAGGAATGTCCGGAACAGAGACATCATGTGGAGACGTTATAGTTGTAAGAACAGATGGAGGAGGGCTTAATGGTTCTGTCTTAACCCCAAACACAGGTGGAAATACCATCCCTTCTCAGGGGCTTGCAACGTTCACTGATAATAACTGTACGGTGACCGGAACACCAAAAACATGCATTTACAGATTTGTTGTAGGAACTCTTGGTGCAGTACAAGCAATAGTAACGTGCTCTGGCTGAGTAAACAGCTTTTGAAAGTATGAAGAAAGCCCAAACCCAAACAATATCCGTAGTTTTAATGACAGGGATAATTATTAGCCTTGCTGGTGCGGCATATCTTTGGGGAAAACCACTAATAGAAAAGAGAATGACTATATCAGACTTTACAAATGCGCTGGATTTTGTTCTCGATCTGGATAAAAAAATAGTGGATGTTGTGAATTCAGGTTCTGGTTCCTTTGAGATAGATATACCTAAAGGCACTTTGAGAGTTGTTCCGTATGGTGCGAACGACCCAGATAATAATTCAATAATATATGAAATTCTGGTTAGCCAGCCAATTGCATATAATGCAAGTACAATACTCATTAAGACCGAAAGTGATGATCCTGTAGGCATGTATGGAGAGGCTGAACCGAGAATTATAACCCTCAGTACACTCTCTACTGGAGGAAATCTGTATCAATTGAGATTTAAAATACACTATCGAGAGCTCATCACAAAAACAAAGGGTTACAGGATAGCTTTAGATTCGGTAAGCAAGAGTGGAAACAAAAGGATTACAGTTACGTTCGACAAAAAAGAGATACAGCCTCTTCAGGCAAGCAATAATGGAGATTTAATACTCAATTATGTAAAAATTACCGTAATTTAAAAATTTATCACCAAACACACAAATCTAATTTATGAGAAAACTAAAAGCCGCTTCATTTATATTTGAACAGGTTATGCTTTTTTTAATGGGTGTTGTGATATTTACTGCGTGTTTTTTCGTTTTTCAGAGTTACCAATCGTATTTTGAAGAAATAAGTGTAAGAAACCAGCTTAACGAAATAAAGGATGCTGTGATCTCTTATATAATCAAGCTTGCTGAAGGCGGGAAGGATACCATCTCATACATAAAAATAAAATTCTGCAGACCGCCGGGCAGTAACTGTTTTCCTTATAAAGTGGGAAATGAAGATTATCTCATATCACTTTCCGATGATGGTGTAAATGTTACTGCTATTTCATCTGGTATCACTGTACATTCTGATGTATATTTACTCAATATTTCTCTCGATGGTACTGTTTACAGTTCAGCAGGAGATTTTGTGATTTATAAGAGTGGAAACAAAATTATAATAAAATAGGAAGGGAAAATATGAGCGGATATCTATCTGCAAGAAAAATACTAAAAGTCCTGAGAAGGGGTTGTATAGCACTTGAGAAAAAAAGAATAGAAAAGGGGGAAATGCAAGCTCCATTTCCTTACATGGTTTTTCCAGCCACGGTCACCACAACCGAGACCCAGCACCTTAAAAAGGAACCCGAAGGAATAGAACTTACCCATGTAACCACATCAGGCTTATTCAATCTTTCCATTACACAGGAAATGGAAAAAAAGGATATTCAGAGTATTGATATTACCTATAATCTTATACCTCGCTCTCCAAAAAAGGGTGAGAAGGTTTTTGCCTATGCACACATCCACTGGGATAAAAATCGTGGAGAACTCATTTATGATGTAGTTGAACCTCCTTTATCTCAACATGACAAGGAGCTGATAGAAAAACTCAAAAGAGAGCTTGAAGAGAGACTGGATGTTAATTTTTATAAAATAGGTGTGATAAAGGCTAAAGACCTTCTCAGGGAAGAAGTGTTAAACATCCTTTCGGAGGAAGGTGGTTTGAGTGATGAGCAAAAAGAGGTACTTCTCTACTATATAGAGAGGGATATAATCGGTTTGGGAAAAATAGAACCATTAATGAACGATCCAAATATAGAGGATATATCGTGTGATGGAGTCAACATTCCTATCTATGTTTATCACAGGGATACCAGAATAGGTTCTGTAAAGACTAATGTCATATTTGAAGATGAAGAAGAGCTCAACACATTTGTAATAAAACTTGCACAGAAATGCAGAAAAACGATAAATATAGCGGAACCTTTGCTTGATGCAGCGCTTCCAGATGGTTCAAGGGTTCAGGCAACCTTGGGCACGGATATAGCGAGAAAGGGCTCTAACTTTACCATAAGGAAATTCACGGAAGAGCCTTTAACTCCCATCCACATGTTAAAATACGGGACACTGGATTCCACTCAGCTTGCGTACCTGTGGCTTGCTGTGGAAAACGGGCAATCTATACTGATCTCTGGTGGAACTGCTACTGGAAAGACATCCTTACTAAATGCTCTTTCACTTTTCATCAAACCCAGTCTTAAGGTTGTAAGTATAGAGGATACACCCGAACTCAGGCTTCCTCACCCTCACTGGATACCGGAGGTTGCAAGAACACCACTTTCAGAAAAGGAAAGGCACGGGGAGGTTACGCTTTTTGATTTGCTCAAGTCTTCATTAAGACAGAGACCTGATTACATAGTTATGGGAGAGGTTAGAGGAAAGGAGGCTTTTGTTCTCTTTCAGCAAATGGCTACCGGACACCCAAGTCTTGCAACAATACATGCTGCTTCTATTTCACAGCTTATTGACAGGTTGACGACTCCACCGATATCCCTTCCACCAACATTACTTGAAAATATAAATATAATTGTATTTTTGGTCATGTCAAGAATAGGAGAGAAGTATGTAAGAAGGGCCAACACCATAATAGAGATTGTTGGTATTGAAAAAGACAGACCAGTAACAAAGGATGTGTTCAAATGGGATGCAAGGAGAGACAGGTTTGCTATTGTAGGCAAGTCAACTGTTCTAAGGAATATAGCATTAAAGCTTGGAATGGATGAAAAAAAGATAAAACAGGAATTGATAAGGAGAAAACTTGTATTAGAATGGATGCTGATCGAAGGTATCACGGATTATGTTGAGTTCGCAAAAATTGTGAGTAGATACTATTCTAACCCTCAAAGCATTCTTAATCTCATCAAGAATAAATATCCTTTTTTAGCTTTATAGGTGCTTGAAGATGAAAAAAATTGCATTGATGCTGTTTGGGGATATAGTAAAACGGTACGTGCCTTATTTCGATACACTCAAAACCAATCTGAAAAAAGCTGGAATAAAGACGCCTGTGCATGAATATTTGTGTAATATACTGTTCTATTCGCTTATAACTCTGATTGTATCCATGATTGCAGGGTCTTTTTTTGTTACGCTTCTCATAGGCAATGTGATACCGATTGCAACAGCTGCAGATATGATATTCGCATATACCTTTTCAATACTACTGTCCATCATTCTTTCAGGAATGATATTTTTATTAGGTTATTATTATCCTTCACTGCTCGCTAAAAACATGAAAAATAAAATAGACAGATCTCTTCCCTTTGCTGTTTTTTACATGGCAACATCAGCTTCCTCAGGCATAAATCCTGTGGAGATTTTTAAGGCTTTGGCAAAAAAAGGTGGAATAATAGGCAAAGAAGCGGAAAGGATATATAACGATGTTACATCTCTTGGTATGGATCTTCCCACAGCTATAGAAAGAGCAGCAAACAGAACACCTTCAGAAATGTTTTCTGATCTCTTGTGGGGAATGTCCTCGGTTATAACCACAGGAGGGGATATTGAAAAATACCTGTCTGGTAAAACACGAGTGTTTATGAACCATTACAGAAGATCGCTTAACGAGTATGCAAAAACAATCTCTCTATATACAGAGATATACATTACTCTTGTGATAATAGGTTCGCTTTTTTCCATAGTTTTAACAGCCATGATGACCCCTTTAGCAGGAAATGTTTTAATGCTTCAAACCTTTCTTGTATTCTTTGTCATACCTTTGGTTTCAATAGGGTTTATCATTCTTGTGAGGGGTATATCTCCATCAGAGGTGTAGATCAATGATAAAAATTGCAAGAACAACAATCGCGCTTATCGGTATTGGAGTATTGCTGATAGGTACAGGTTTGGTGATAGGGGATAGCGGTGTTTTGGGAAATCTCGTGATTATGGCTGTAATAATAAATACGTTTCCGTACTTCCTTAACAGATACCTTCGTTATCTGTGGATAAAAAGCGCTGAAGAACACTTTCCAAATTTTATAAGAGATCTTGCAGACTCCGTTCGTTCGGGCATGGCACTTCCAGAGGCAATAAGTGTTGTCAGCAGATCGAACTACGGGAAGCTTACAGAAGAGATTGTAAAAATGAATAACAGGCTTTCCTGGGGAACACCCTTTCTCCGTGCTTTGGAAATAATGGAAAACCGTCTAAGGGATTCCAAAATAATATCCGAGGCACTGAAAATAATAAGGGAATCATATGAATCCGGGGGTAATATAGTTTCAACTCTGGATTCTATCTCTAATGACATTCTCATGCTTAGAGAGGCAGAAGCTGAAAGGCTTTCTATGGTCAAACAGCAAATAATGATAATGTACGGAATATTTGTTATCTTTCTTGCAATCTCTATCATTATAATAAACATAATGGTTCCTATGATGTCATTCCAGCCTGCTCTGGGAGAAGAGAGTATGGGATTTATTTTTAAAAATCCCTGTGAGGGTGGGATTTTCTTTCCATGCTCACTCTTTGCAGCGATTAATGCAGTTTTGGGTGTTCCTGAGGGAGGCATAGCTCCATATTATATTGCACTGTTCTTTACCACCGTGATGATGGAAGGATTATTTATAGGTTTGATAGCAGGTCAGATAGGTGAGAATTCGATAACAGCGGGATTCAAACATTCATTAATAATGATGTTTGCAGCATTTGGAGTTTTCCTGTTTTTAATAAAATTGGGTATGATGGCAGTTTAAGTTTTTAAATGAAAAAGTATAAAATCTCAAGGTAAAAGCAATCATCTGGGGTTGTTATGGGTCTGTGTATTATAGGTCAGGAAAAAAGTGAAAGCAATATAAAACTCTTGGAAGAGGCTAAAAAGGTTTTTGGTTCTGTGTTTTTTGTGCCGATAAACAGCATAAGGATAGGTCTGACTGATAAATTTTCTATATTTTACAGAACCACAGATCTTTTCAAATTCAAGGCTGTGCTTCCAAGAATATCAAGAAGCTATCATTCTTATGCTTATCAGCTTCTCTCGCTTTTTCCTCCAGATACATTCATGCCCATAAAACCCATAAGCTTTCTTTTATCTCAAGAGAGATTCTTTCTTTTAACAGTGTTGAGAAAAAGGGGTATACCTACCTTGAACCTTCATCTTTCCAGATCCACAAAAGCTGTAGAGAAGGTAATAGAGAATAAGGAGATATATCCTGTTATAATAAGAACACCTGAAAAGAAAACCGGTATTGTTGTTAAAAATAAGACAGAAGCAAAGACCGTGATAGATGCGCTAACGCATCTGAAAAAGAATATTTTAATCGAAGAGGTTGTAAAAAACATGATATCTGTATATGTAGCTGATCCGTATGTTCTTGCTTCTGTTAAGAAAAAAGCCAAGGATATAGATATTGTTTTTGGAGAGGGTGAAATGAAAAATCAGAAAATAAATATAGAAACAGAACAGCTTGCATTGGATGCTGCAAGGGCTGTGGAGGCACAGATAGCAAGGATTGATATCTTTCCCGGAGAAACACCAAAGATTGTAAATATAGATCTCAATCCAGATCTCATAAAACCAAGTAAGGTCACAGGAATAAATCTTACTCAGAAAATCATAGAGGCTGTGGCAGAAAACTACAGGGAGCATCAGAAAAAACCACTGTTAATGAAATTCTTAGAGGATGCAAGATCGGTTGTGAAGGATGTGCTTAAAGGTAAACAGCTTCTTTAACTCCTATCAAAGTTTCTATAGGAAAATCCATATCAAGAGAATTCATGAATTTCATTTCCTTGAATCTTTCAAACATTTTATCGATTTGCGGATTGCTCAGTTTTCTGTAAAATTCTCTGAACATCATGCCCAATTCTATGTGTTTATTTATCTTTTCTGCACATTTTTCTTCATATTCTTTGAGAGCACCTTCAGAAAAATCTCCCTTTTCAAAGGCCTTGCTTGCGACTGAGGCTGCAATCTTCGCTGCGGTAAGACTGTATATCACACCCCCACCAGACCAAGGTTTAACCTGAGATGCGGCATCCCCTATCAAAAGGGTTCTTGTAAAATGTATCCTGTGGGTTCCCATGGGAATCGGTCCAGAGATTTTGGAGTAATTATCAAGATTGAAAAACCTTTCAAGAGTTCGAAAGCTCGGTTTTTTGGAAAGCATGCCGTATTCCGTTTTCGAGCCCCGTGGTATTTTCCATACAAACCCATCTGCACACAGTTTTTTATCAAACCATATCTCCACATATTTGGAATCATCTGGTTTATCTTCCAGAGCAATGATGCCCGTCAGCATTTCTTTTGGTTTGACACCGAAATGTCTTCTTACTAGAGAATGAGGACCATCACAGCCGAATATAATTTCAGAAAATAAAGTATTATTTTGAGTTTTTACCACGGCTCTGTTTTTGTTTACAAATATAGACTTGGCTCTTGTATCAAGAAAGATTTCGGATTGCAGGTCTTCTGATAAGAATCTATCAAATTTTTCTCTGTTAACGACATACGCTGCTGTGTTCTTTTTTTCAAGCCTGATTGTTATTCCAGAAGGGGAATGAAGTATTGCTCCCTTTACCTTATGATCGATCCATTCTCTGTTTAATTTTACAAATCTTTTGAGGTTTGTGGAGATAAGACCTGAACACTGCATGGGTTTTCCTATTTCTGAGTGCTCCTCCAGCACTGCAACTTTGAAACCCATCTTCTCGCATAACTTTGCGGAGTACAATCCTGCTGGACCTGCACCTACAATAATTATGTCCCATTTCATGGAATAATTTTTGCTTGAAAGAAAATTTAAAACCTTATTTGCTCATACTTTCCACTATTCTTCCGTAAGCAGGTCTGGTTACAAGAACGCCTACAAGAACGCCTACAATAGTGGTTATTGCAAAACCCCGGAGAAAACCTATTCCACCGAGCAGTGGTGTCATTGCGGCTATGGTTGTGGCAGCTGCACCGAAGATTATGAAGAATGCTCTTTTTATGCTCTCTTTAATTGAATATATTTTTCTTTCCCTTCCTTTCATAAGAGTTTCATCTGCTATTATAATCATATGATCCATTCCTGTACCTATTGCCGCAAGGATACCGCCTATTGCTGGTAAATCTATTGTCCATCCTCCCATAAGGCCTAAAAGAGGAATGAGCAATGCTCCTATCCATGCATACACATCTACTTCATACTTCTTCCACCATGCGGTTGAGATTATTATGAAATTTATGATCAGGATTATGGTCCAGATAAAATAATCATTAAGCGCAGCTATGCCCAAAATTATAATTATTTCTGAAAGACCCACAAGAACCATGGGTATCGCGATTTTTAATTTTCTGTATCTTAAAAACACCAGCAAAATCACTGCGCATCCAGCAAGCAAAGCCGCATGCAACGTTGAAATGAAGAAATCCTTGCCAAGTACCGGAGAGATTATGCTTATGGATGCAATTTCAAGCCCTGTTGGTAAAGCACCTGATCGAAGTATAGCTTGAAGCCTCAGTTTTTCCTCCACTGCTTCTTCCATAGTTTGTCTCCATCCTGTTATTTGAGGTGTATCAACAACCTTTCCGCTGAGATCAGATGATATTCTCAGATCAGAAACAAGTTTTCCATCGAGATACAGGAAAATTTTAGATGTGAGGTACCTTTCACCTGTTTGGAGGTCTATATAGCTCGGCACACCGCTTGTTACATCTGCAAATCTCTTTGCTCCATCGTGCGATATAAGAACTGCAAAATAGAATCTGTAACCATTTGATGCTGGTACTACAGCAGACCTTTGCGGATCTGTGTATACAAGCTCTATATCATCACCTTCATAAACCTTTGCCAAGAAAAGAGCTTCGTTTGCGGTTGAATTGATGTACTCAAATTCTATGTTCTGGAGGACAAATTTTTCTCTTGGATCAATAACTGAATTGTTCACCACCACGCTTCCGTTGGCAAGCGTTGTAACATCATAGAAATTTGAACCGAGCTGGATGCTTCCCTTTCCGTTGGTAATGCTCACGGGCTTGGAAACCTTTGCTTCGAACTTTCCTTCTGTTGATAGGAGTTCTTCTATTACATTACCCTTAACCCCAGCCATTTCTATCTGCACATAATAATTCCCATCTATTCCTCTTACAGGATAAAAATGCATTTCCTTCAGACCATAAAGATTTGCACGTGTTTGCAGGGTTGATATTATCTGATCTATCATATCTTTTGTTGCGTTTTCCTTTGGTTTAAGCAAAATCCTTGTTCCTCCTTTCAGGTCAAGACCAAAATCAATATTTGTTCTTTCTATATCAACAACATATATTCCTAAACTCTCATTTACATTTAATGTATATCTTTTTCCGTTCGCTATCAATGTGATGTTTCCTGATATATTTGAAATCATTTTATTCCAGGATTCCACATTCTTTACTTGTTTATCATTGAGTTGTGTTATTATCATTCCCTGTTCCAGAACACCCCTTGCTGGAGAATCCTTTGCAATATAGGCTATCTCAACACCGTTTCTGCCATAGGGATATGCTTTCATGCCTATTGCGAGAATCGAACCGAATACTATTGTTGCGAGTATGACAACACGCCAGTAGTTGAGCATATTATGACCTCCTTTTCACATAGAGTTTGATTATTGTTGCGTTTTGAAGCCAGGTATTGATCAGATCTATTACAAGACCGATGATAAGAACCGAAGCTATCTGGATTAGGATTCTCGAAGAAGAGAGTAAGATCACTGCGGTCAGTGCTGCAAGAGTTGTTCCTGTCATTGTTATACCGGTCTTAAATGCGGATTTTACTCTCTCATCTATTTCCATTTCCTCTTTTAGAACTCTTGTGGTAAGGAGTATATCTGTGTCTATGGAATAACCTATGAGCATTAGTATTGCCGCAAAGCTGGCCAGAGACATGGGTATGCTCAAAATCTGCATGAAAGCAAGGGTAACGATGATATCGGATATAGCTGCAAGCATGACAGCAAATGAGGGAACAAACGTGCGGAAGATGAAAAAAACTATCAATCCCATGAAAATAAATGCTATGCTTATGCTTATTTGTGCCTGGCGCCAGAAGGATTCTCCTAAAGATGGACCTATGGTTTCTATTGAAAAATCACTCACATCAATTCCTATGGTTTTAATCCTTTCTATGATCTGGGTTGCATTTTTATTGTGTTCTGTTTCTATCAGAATCGTATGGCCAGAAAGGCTTCGAAGTTCTCTTATTAAAACATTGCCTTCCTCACCGAGAACGGTTTCTATTCTTTTTATATCTGGAGGTGTTGGGGTGTTTATGGTTATTAACATTCCTCCCTTTAATTCTATTGATCTTTCAAACCAGTCACCTGTGGATATATAATGGTTTACAAGTATAAAGATCGAAAAAAGTAAGAGAGCTACAGGAATGGCCAACGAAATTACATATTTCCAGTTTTCTAATGAGATTTTCATGGAGGATCACTTTGTTTTAGAAGGATGAGAACTCCCACAGTTTTTTCTGTTTTTCCCTTTTGAAAAATTTCTTTATTCTTTCCTTGAAGTTTTTGGTGTAGGAGTATTCCAAAGATCTGTGTTTCACGTAGTCTCCTGTATAAGCCAGCGGTCCTGAAGGTATGTTTTCTTTATCGGACTTCGATGCTCCTTTTCTTGTAATTCTCAGGGATTTCATTCTTGTTGTGAATCTTTTTATAAGTTCAGAACTGTCTTTTACCGGTTTGTATCCGTATTTTGGATGATATCCTTTATGGGAGAGGAATATATAATAAACGAAAAATATCACAATTATTGCTATAAAGATTATGAGTGTCCATATTAACCATTCAGAGGTTCCTTTTACAGTTGTGCCTCCTTTGATTTTTTGAAAGGGTTTCAGAAGTTCCTTTGTTGCATTAAGTTTATCCCCTATCAGGGAAATCAGGGATTGTGCGGTAACATAGTCCTTGTTCGTAAGAGAAACGTTTGCTTTTTTCAGCAAATCCTCTATCTCTGTTATCAAACTCTTCGCCTTTGTGATATTTGTGTTGTTTTCAAACTCCTTTTCGGATTTTAAAGATTCAAGAAGTGATTTCAGTGACTCAAATTCTTCAAAATAATTTAAGAGTGTACTGTTTATCTCCTCTATTGTTTCATCCGTGGGTATAATCTTGAGGGTGAAGGCCTTTTCGTCACTTATATCCTCATTTCCTTTCTTGTATGCTTTGAATGTTCCTATATAATTACCAACCTCTATATCTGATTGTATTGACATGTTTATGGTGAATTCTGTTTCTTCTCCGATAGCAAGGGTTTTCTCTTCAGGTGTAACAGTAAAGCTTTCAATATATGGAACCACAACGGTTGCTTTTGCTGTGAGACTCAAATTTCCTGTATTCTTTACCTTTACTTTTGCCAAAACCCATTCACCTGGGTGTGCAATAAGCTCTGAGGGATAATCGGTTATTTCAATTGCATAAGGTGAAAATGATGAGGAGGGTTGGTTTGTGCTTGTCTGATCTGTGGTTTGTGTGGTTGATTGGTTTCCTGAATCAAGGACCGTGAAGGTGTAGTCAGCATAGTTATAGTAGAGCCTGCTGTCTGCATCCCTTCCTGTGACATTTATATAGAAATGTTTAGTTCCTGTGGATGTTGCTTCAACCTTTATACCTATGCATGCTGTTGAGTTGCTTTTTCCAGCACCAAGTGAGGTTATGTTCCAGCAGTGACCCCATGATATGAGAGAAATGGTCACACCAGAGTTTGAATCTGTCCAGTATTTTATCTCGATATTGCTTGCGGGTTTGTTTCCTGTATTGGATATTGTGATATTGACTATTTGATATGCGCTTGAACCACCCTGAAGATCAAGGTCGTAAAGGCCTATGGGATTTGAACCCAGTCTTGGGGCTGTTAGGTTGAAGGTTAAGCTTGATATTCCTGTGTAGTTGTTCTTTGTGATGTTCAGTTTGAGTGTATATATTCCTGGCTGGATGAAACCATTTGCCAGATTTGGGGCTGTTAGGTTAAACCAGTAATAACCTGAGGAGTTGCCTGTAGCGGAGAGTGTGTAGGTTCTTCCTGAGCTTGGAGAGGTTTCGGAAATCTCGAAGTTCAGTGATATGTTCAGATCTGTTGCTGGCTCACCGTTTGCGTAAGTCACCGAAATATTGAAAAATACCTGTTCATTGGGATCAACCTTTGCTGGATAGGAGGAGTTTATCCACGAAGCCCAGCCATAGGAGTTTATAACCGTGATATTGTAACCCACTATTGTTTCGTTATTGAGGATATTGTTGGAGGTTGTTGCCTCGCTCTCATTTGTTGAAATCTCGGCTGTGATTGTGTGAGAGCCGAATGTAACATAGCTTGTGTTTATCACATCATAGAAGATTACAGTGTATTTTGAACCGTTAGTGAGACTCTCTGCAGGTATTTCATATGTTCCGTTTATAACTCTATTTGTATATCCATCCCATTTCAGGACCAGAGTTACATTATTGCTTATATTGAAGTCTCCTGTGTTATTAACTGTAACTGTAATGGTTATCTTGCTTCCTTGAGTTGTGCGATTGTCATTCGGGGATACGCCTGTGGAGTTCCAGATTATGGACTCTATTGCAAGGTCTGGGTAAACACCGAATACTGCAAAGGCTGTTGCTGTATAATTCGCATCAGAGCAGTTGATCGTGATGTTATGGGTGGTGCCTGGTGTTAAACCTGTATGAATTAAGCTGTATGGGGTTGCGTTTGCAACAGAAGCATTGTAGGAATAGTTTCCATCTATATAGATTGAACAGTTCATTGTAGGGGCAACGGCATCCGTGGCTGTGAAGCTTATGTTAATGTAGCTCCTGCTTATGTTCGTGTTGTTTACCGGGGAGGTTATGGTTACGGATGGAGCTGTGGTTTCGATTATTGCAATCCAACTTCCGTTCCAGCCGAGATTTCCGAAGGTGTCATTCACATAAACAGAATATGTATAAATACCGTCCGTGAGGTTTGTTAGATTATACCAGCAGTACCTTTCGGTCTTGTTTATATTCATGGTATAGTTTGTTTGGTTGTTCCACTCAAGCAGGCATGAATCCGGATTGACCTCAGAGAATGTTATGTTTATTAAAATCCAGGTTTTGGCTGTATAGGAGTTGTTTGCAGGGGTTGGTGGGGAGGGGATTATGTTTGTGGGAGGGAAATCGTCTACATCTATTGTTATATTTCGTATCTCGGATTGATTTTCGTTGGCGCCATCGGAACACGTTATCCACCAGAGGTATGTTCCGTTAATGAGGGGTGTATTAGCCGTTATAGTTGTGGGTGTATCGTTCAAAACAGAGGAGTTGGTTCCATATGCATCACTATCTGTTCCATTCTTCAAGTAAAGTGTGCATGATAATAGAGATGCGAAATTGTCTGTTACATTGAATGTGAAAGAAGGCGTTCTTGTTGAATTTATTACCGTGTTATTTGCAGGGGACTGGAGATTGATTAAGGGATATTGTCTGTCTAAGGTTACAAACCATGTTCCGTTCCAGCCTGTGTTTCCTGAAGTATCATTTATGTATACTGAATAATAATGAATGCCTTCGCTCTGATTCGTGGCATTGAAGTAGCAGGCATAGTTTCCGAGCATGGTCATGGTGTAGTTTGCTTGGGTTCCGTTGTTGAGTTCGAGTATGCATGTATCTGGATTCACCTCAGTAAAGGTTATGTTTATTTCGAAGTAATCAGCATTGATAACCGAATTGTTTGCAGGGGTTGGTGGGGAGGGGATTATATTTGCAGGGGGAATTGTATCCAAAACCGTGATTGTGAGATTGGTAGAGTTTATCGAGTTATCCGTGAATTTTACGGTTAGTGTGAAATTGTATGTGCCTGTTCCTGAAGGAACGGAAACATTGAACAGAAAATATTCTTCTGTACCGTTCTGGATAAATCCTGAAGAGGTTGTATTTGTCCATGTTAGGTTTGGGGAGACCGTATAAAAGGATGTGTCTGCAGCAGAGGTTTGGTTGGATTCAGAGATAAAGGAAAAGCCTGAAGGGAGTGTTATGTTGACCTCTGTAATATTTAGTTGAGGATCCGTGTTATTAACCGTGAAATTGAGCTGCTCGGTTGTTCCGGATTCCAGTGTTGTATTTGTGATCTGTGAAGAGAAATTGGATGCATGAATTGAGACAAGGAAAGTTAAAATTGTCATTAAAATGCTAACAGTTATTATTCTTCCTCTCTTAGCCAATCCTTTCATCAGCTTCCCCACAACGATTAAAAAATTCTCACTTTTGTTTGAGTGTTATAATAAAAATGTTTCGTTAATATATAAACTTTAGACAAAGAATTATTCTGCCATTTTTCTGAACTTTTCTGTAAGTTTTCCGTATCTATCCCAGTAATCTCTTGTGTAGTTCAATACCTTTACATCACCTATTTTTCCCTTGTCTGAAAGTTCTTTTATACATGCTTCAAGATCTGTACACATCCTTCGAAACTCCATTATTGCAGCAGCCCTTTCTTCGCTTCCCGGCGGGGCCTTTTTTATTGTGTCAAGTATTCCTTCCAATTTTTTGAATCTGTCTTCTATTTTCTTTCTTAGGTCCTCTTCCTCCTTGGTTATGATATCCAGCATCTTTCTTCTTACAAAATCTCCCATGGCGTTTTTCATACCTCTGGAAACATTCCCGCCTCCACCAGAGGCAGGAGCCATTCTATGCAGTACAGCCCAGAAACCCCCAAGGAGAATTACAGCGATGAACCAGAATCTGCTTATGTTTAGAAAGATATGATACCAGCCTTGAAAGATTATAAAGAGAAAAATGGCTATGCTTACAAGGAGGGTGAATTTTGTATTGCCTGTTCTTTGCGATATACCGCTACCGAGAATGTGAACAAAAAGTATCAGAAAAACCATGGGGAAAAAAAGAAAAAAAACCATCTGCTGTGCTGGGTCCGGATAGGAGTTTATGAAACTCTGACATTCTGAAGCTGTACCCTGCTGGCAAAGAATATCTACAAGAAGATCAAGGAGTTCAACCATATTTATAGTTATATGTGAAGAAATAAATATTCTTGCGAGTATCGTGAATTAAGGTAATTCTTTAATTTTATCCGTTATGTATTTTGAAAGACCCGGAGATGCTTTCAAATCAACTCCTGCATAGTTCTTGAGAAAAGCCCCTATTGTGTTGTTGAACATCCAGGCAAGCCCCTCTTCTATTTTGTTTCCCACATCTCCTGCAATTGTAAGAGCCCATTCCGTTCTGTTCTGTCTAGACTGTGATTCCTGATACCTTCTTATCATGTCTTTCATAACTTGGTGATGTTCCTGAGCAAAATCGTTCAGGTATTGCATTATCTGCCTTTCCAGAAATGCTTCATAGCCCTTTTCTGCAAGATCTCTTACTTCTTTATTATTCACTGATTTGAGATATTCCAGTGCTTTTCCTGTAAGATATTCTATTACTTCTTCATTTTCCTCTTCTGGGAATATTGTATGTATCTTTTCGTGAACATAGGTAAGAATTCTCTTTCCCTCGTCTTTTTCAATTTCGCTATCAAGGAATATTTCATATTCTCTAAGAGACCCGTCTTCACCGCATTTAATATCTACATATCCATCGAGTTTCTTTCCTGTTTTCTCATCCCTGAGATTATGTTTGGTTTTGTAGGGTTTTTCCCCCTGAGATATTCTCCATAGGTCTGTATATATTTCATCCATTCCTTTTTCAAGAAGCAGTTTCTCTCTGCCTGAATTTATGCCGGATATCGGCATATCATCTGAATACAGGTCTTGAAGGTGAAGTTTGAATTTCATAATTGTCACTGATAAATAGTGACAATATCGTATTTAAATGCTTTTCTATACTGCAATATAGATTATAGAATGATGATAAAGAATTATTTAAATTTAATTTTATAGATTAGGATAGCAATTATGATTACGATCAGCAACAGTATTGCTGTAAGTGTTTCTTTTATTTCTTCTGTGAATAATCCTGCTATCGGAAAACTTGATTTATTGTTGGTCGTGCTACTGCTAATATTCTGTTCGATTGATTCTATGCATTTGCCGTTCGAGCAGCCGTTTTCGCATTCATATATTTTTTTCCACACACCGTTTTCGCATTTCCACAGGCTCTTGCCTACACATCGTGTAATGCCTGATTCGCATTCCTCTGTGAGGATGCTTTTGAGGCCGCATGCCTGCTTTTCCGGTGGTTTGTCTTCTGTTGTATTGCAATTGTTAACATCCACACACTTTCTTGTTTGAGAACCGTTAATACACTGGGACCAGGGGGAGCATTCCCATTCAGGAATGCATTCTTCTGGTTGACTTACAAAAAATCCTCCACCACCGGAGCTTCCACCACTTGCCGGATTTGATGGTTGTGAGCATTCACCGCAATCCTCCGGGCAGGAAGAGCAAGTTTCGCCTATTTCTGAGTTGCATATTCCATCCCCGCAGAACAATTCTTCCCCAAACAAACCGTAAGTGGAGAAATGCGTTACTTCAGCCCACACATAGTTTTTTTCTGTGTTTATTCCTTGATTTGGAAGCCTCTCCCAACTTCCTGTTGATTCATTGTAATAGTATAGTTCAAGCGAGTTTTCATTGATGCCTTCGATTTCTTCTTGACTGTAATACACCCTTAATATCGCGTAGTCAACAATTGAATTATCGATTGTGATTTCAAATGTTTTGAGTTGGGATTTGTTTTCTAAACGAAATGCTGAAATGGGGTCTCCTTTGTATATTGAGATGGTTACGGGCTGGTTTGTCACATCTCTATTGGTTTTTATACTTAAACTTAATTCTGGAGATATATCTTTGCTTATGTTTATCCATCCTTCCTCTGAGGTTGCGTTTATATTTAACGAGCTTGTTGGAGATAGCGAGAGGTTTATATTCTTGATATAGTCTCCCCTTTTGGCAGAACCAACACACACACCGTTTATTAAAAAGTTTACAGGATCTCCTGCAGTACCGCCAGTGATATGAATGGTATAGTAACCATCTTCTGTTATTACACAGGATACGCCTTCATTCCCTTCTTGAGGGGGTTGGCACTGACATCTCGGATATGAACACTCAAGATATTCACCATTTAGATATACATCGATTTTCGTACCGTTAGGTGCAGGTATTCCGGCGATTTCAACAGTGCCGTAAAATGTGTCTGGAAGAAGGGGCTGCGCGGATCCGGCTGCAATAGAGGTGAATAAAGTGAGAGAGGATAATATGAGGATTAGGATATGGTTTTGAAACTTTAAGGGGTTCATGGCACTCTACCTGGTTTTACCTATGGAAGATAAATTTAAAAAGCATTGCTCCGATCACGATGGTTATTACGACCAAAACCCAAAGAAGAGTTAAGTTTTGTTCCTCTTGATCCTGTATTTGAACGGTGATGTCTGCGGTTTCTATCTCGCCTGGAATGATTTTCACGGATGTGTTTGTTCTGATACCATTAACGAATATATAGGCGGATTTCCCTTCAAGATCCTTTGAAGGAATGCTAAGCACATATGCTCCTTCTTCTGTAAGATTATATCGAGCCACTTCCTTGTTATCAACATAAGCTGTAACAATCGTGCCCGGTGGAGCTGGTTTATTGTCTATATACACCTTACCCATGAGGGTAAATGGTAAAACAGGTGGTGCTTGGGGCAATAACGGCTGTGCAGAACCGATCACAGCTTCAAGGATAATAAGAAAAAACAGGGAAAAAGCAATTGTTCCGATTCTCATTGATATCACTTACAGCCTTGATGGCTTGGTTTATGCTGGTGGAGAGTAGCAGATATTGAGGTAATACAGCTCTTCGTTACTGTATGTTATCGGAATGTGCAGCCAGTATCCTCTGCCTGGATACATATCTTCTACCGGTAATCCATCTGCATATTGCAGCTCGTAATCCTGGCTTGCTGGATTATACCAGTATATCACCGATACCTTGTCGAGCAGATCAAAAGGTATGACCGAGGATATATCAGATGGTGAAAGACATGAGTAGCCTATCAGGTTCCATCCGCCCTTAAGCAGGACTGATGGTATAACCGAAGGTGTGTTCTCATTAACAGCATAGTTCACTCCTATTAACTGATCTGTTTTGGAATACACGAAGTATCCATATCCTGGCTCAAGACCCTCTTCAATTACCACCCAGTCTTGGGCTGATGCATCCCAGCCATAGATTGCTGTGATGTTATCATTCTCATACATTGCCTGCCATGACTCATCATCTATCGCTTTAGGCACGGATATCTGGTTCCATCCCTGTTTGAGATCGAGGATGAAATCATAGACCTCGATTGCACCAACCCGAATTTCATTGTTTTCATTGCCCGCCATGTCGGTGAGATTGATCATCACATAATATGTTCCGTGCGGAACGATATTGCCTTCCTCATCTGTTCCGTTCCAATCTTTGGTTTGGGGACGTGTTGCAGTACCTGAATCTATTTGCTTCACGAACTCACCGTTGCTGTCAACTATGTAAATCACATAATCAGCTCTTTCCGAAAATTCAAGGTCAATCTCTGCTCTATTGTACCACACCCACTCCCATCCTTCACCACTCATGGACGGAGCGATCTTGTCGGGTGTTATTGATGCTTGAGTGACTGTCGGTGGGGTGTTGTCTACTTCTATGCCTGGTTCTTTGTCTGTTCCTGTTAATCCAGCGTCATCAGTTGCTGTGGCTTTTAGTATTACTGCAGGTGCATTGCCAGGTCCTTGTCCTGTAGAGGTGGTATCCCAATCGAAAGTACCATCAGCGGGAGAGTAGTCTATGCCGATAGTGACCCAAGATTCTCCATCATCGGTATCACAATCATCATTTGTATTCAAATCTACACAGTACTCAAAAGTGACAGATTGGGTGTCAGCTGAGGTTTTGTAAGTAATTTGGAATGTTCCACTAACAGTTGAATCTGTGGTTGGAGATTGAATTGTGACTGTCGGGTTTACTGTGTCGATGGTTAAATCCGTGACTTCATCCGTTCTTGTTAGTCCGGCGTCATCAGTTGCTGTGGCTTTTATGATCACATCTGTTAGGTCTAAATCTGTTGTGTCCCAATCGATAGACCATATTCCAGAACTGTAGGATGCAGATCCTATGGTGCGCCAATCAGTTCTGTCATAATATTCGAAAACCACTGAAGTGACATCATCATCTCCGGTGGCTTTGAGGGTGTAAGGAGTGCTTGTTATTGTCGCTCCATCTGAGGGGTCTGTGATCGTGACTGTCGGCGGGGTGTTATCTATCTGTACTGTGACTTCTGTTGGAGCCTCGTTACCAGCATCATCTGTTGCTGTTATGGTCACAGTTTGATCATCATCTCCTGTTGTTTCTGAAACTGTTACTTGTGCACCGTAGAGTCCTGGATCTGATTGTCCATCATTATCCCAGTCATAGGTTGAACCATCATCTTTATACATGGTTATGGAGTTTCCACCTCCTATGCTGGAAGCGTCCAGGATTACACTACTAATATCCACGTCTGGGATTTCTACAGTAAATGTTAAGGTATCACCATTCTTTGCTTCACTTTGTGATTCTGGGTAGATAATGCTTAGAGCCTGGATGGTGGGTGGTGTGTTGTCAACCGAAACTGCATCATCATCTTGTACTGTTACGGAGTTACCCGCATCATCGGTGACTGTTACTGACGCATAGAGTTCTGAGGAATCTATAATATCAATACCATCGCCAGATTGAGGGACTGTGCAAGTGGCAGTCCATATACCATCATTATCATCATCAGATGCTTGAACTTGGTTACTACATCCGAACGCGGACATATCAACGATAACCGAAACTACATCTAGGTTATTGTCCCCATTAGCGGAATTATTCCAAGAAACTGTTATTACATCGTTTGGATTAGCTATTCCATTATCGTTTGCATCCGTGGATATTGAAGTTTGGATGTTGGCTTGGGTGACTGTGGGTGGTGTGTTGTCAACCGAAACTGCATCATCATCTTGTACTGTTACGGAGTTACCCGCATCATCGGTGACTGTTACTGACGCATAGAGTTCTGAGGAATCTATAATATCAATACCATCGCCAGATTGAGGGACTGTGCAAGTGGCAGTCCATATACCATCATTATCATCATCAGATGCTTGAACTTGGTTACTACATCCGAACGCGGACATATCAACGATAACCGAAACTACATCTAGGTTATTGTCCCCATTAGCGGAATTATTCCAAGAAACTGTTATTACATCGTTTGGATTAGCTATTCCATTATCGTTTGCATCCGTGGATATTGAAGTTTGGATGTTGGCTTGGGTGACTGTGGGTTTTGTTGCATCAACATTTGCTGTGTCTGTATCTGTAACAGAATTACCTGCGTCATCGGTAACAGTCACTGTAAATGTAAATACAGTCGAATCTGCCGTACCTTCCTCGACAGTGAAGGTGTCGAAATAATAGTTGTTGGTGTTATCCCAACTCAGAGGTTCTGCGGATGATAATCCTATCGCCGATAGGTTGATAGTAACAACTTCGTTATCATCATGTGAGGCATATACTGTAACAGTTATTTGGTCTTCTATACTGGCTGTTTGACTGTCTGGTTCTATAGAGACGGATGTGATTGTGGGTGGTGTGTTGTCTATCTGCACTGTGACTTCTGTTGGAGCCTCGTTACCAGCATCATCTGTTGCTGTTATGGTCACAGTTTGATCATCATCTCCTGTTGTTTCTGAAACTGTTACTTGTGCACCGTAGAGTCCTGGATCTGATTGTCCATCATTATCCCAGTCATAGGTTGAACCATCATCTTCATACATGGTTGTAGAGCTATCACCACCAATATTGGAAGCGTCTAGAATTACTGACTGTACTCCCGCCGTAGCGTCTTGGACGAATGCAAGGATAATAATAATATCTCCATTTTTCGCCTCACTTTGTCCCTCAGGATAAATGATACTTACCCAAGAAATTTGAGGTGGTGTATTATCTATTGTGAAATAATCATCAGAAAAATCAAACACAGAATAACCATCTTTATCCACAATGTAAATTTTATATTTAGTGCTATCAGGATAGGCTCCTGTAGATGTGTCCCACACATAAGATGTCACACCTGGGGCAATTGCCTTACTAATAACATATTGTGTTGAGCTACCGCTACTGTAATCAATAGCATACAACTCAAAGCCATTTGATGAAGTTCCAGTGTAAGTCCAAGTAATGGTCTGTGTGCCTTTCCAAATCTCTCCACCATTTGGAGAAGTTATTGTTATGGAAGAGGCGGCAAAACCAACATCACCAATCAATCCCATGACAATGAAAAATAACATAACCCAGGTAAAAGTTTTTCCGGAAAGGTTTGTATTCATCATTAGAGACACCATATGTTACTTTCTGGATGAAAGATATTTAAACCTTTTTTTCGTTTTTTGAAAATTGTTTGAAAATGTGTTGAAAATTCTGATTTGTGGAATTGAAATCAAATAACATCAAATTCTTCTTGAATATTCTCATCGGATTTGAGGAAAGGTATAACCATATTCATAAGGTTTTTCAAAGCATTCAAATATTCTGTGTTTAGCCCCCATGTCCGTACCTTCCTTCCGGAAGAACTTATCGGCTTTACGATATTGTATTCTTCGAGTAGTTTGAGATGATAATGAATGAGGGATGGGCGCTTGCCGAGGGATGATGAAAGTTTATTCAAACTCGCTGAGTGTCCTGTGATACTGGAATTCAGCAAATAATTTATAATGGAAACTCTCACAGAATTGGAAAAAATAAACTCTGAGTCGGCTCTTAACATCCTTTCCAGCCTGTCCATAGTATTAAAGATTGATAGAAAGATTAAAAAATTTCATTGATTAATCGGGGTGTCTTTGAGATGTAAAAATGAATAACAAAATATATTTAAATATTTGTTAATTAGAATTACAATATGGAAGAAATAAATCCATGGTGGTTTACGGATAAGTGGGAAAGGGAAGATGCGGATATTAAGAAATGGAAGAACATGGAGATAAGGTGGACTCCTTGCTGGATAAACAGAATTTCTCTGAAACCGTTTTCTCTGAATTTTGTTATTGGCACAAGGCAGGTGGGGAAAACAACTGGGTTAAAGCTTCTGATAAAGGATTTGATAGAAAGAGGCAAAGATGCGAGAAGCATAACCTATATGAATTGTGAAATTTTGTTGAATGCAGAGAATCTTAAAAACTGGTTTTCGCATTATTTTGAAAAAAGAAAGGAAAGAGATATTCTGATACTGGATGAAATTACAGCCATAGAGGATTGGTGGAAGGTTGTGAAGTTTTACATAGATGCAGGAAAGTTTTCCGATAGCGTGTTGATAATCTCCGGTTCCCTTTCCTCGAAATTAAAGAAGTACTCCGAAAGCTTTCCTGGAAGGAGAGGTAGGGGAAAGGAGATCCTTGTTTTACCCTTGAGTTTCAGGGAATTTCTGGAGGTGAAAAGGATAGATGCCTCTATGGAAAACAGAGTCAAAAAAGCATTCGATGAATTTCTTGTTACCGGCGGATTTCCGAGAACCATCAATAAGGATTTCTCCTTTTACACAGATTTTATAGGAAGCTTTGAAAATACGCTTTTGAAAATAGACAGAAATCCAAAACTGGGTCTGCAGATAGTTTTGCAGATAATCAAGAAAGCACCTTCAGCTTTATCCTTTAATGCTATAGCAAGTGAGTTAGGAATTTCACACCTAACCGTGATGGATTATGTAGAGAGATTCGAAGAAATGTTGATTTCCAAAATAATTTACTGGAAGGGTAAAGAAATAAACTTCAGAAAGGAAAAAAAGATCATTCTCAGAGATCCTGCAATAGTTCAATCCTTTGCAAAGGTTTTCAACCTGGAAATCAGAAAGGATTTCTTGTATGAATGGATAGTTCAGGAGCATTTACTGCGAAAATACCGAGAGGTTTATTATTACAGAGATGGGTATGAAATCGATTGCATTGCAGGAAATGAGAAGATAGAGGTAAAGGCTGGGAAGCCTCATAGAAAATATCCGAGAGGGGTTAATGTTTTGGAAGAAGGGGATTTGCCAAGGTTTTTGTTGAAGATGTGAAACTAACCAACTATTTATTTATTTCTTCTATATAATTGATTATGATAGATTATATATCGGTTCTCATACCGTTTTTCTTCGTGTTTGCAATAGTCTATGGAGCGTTGGAATTTTCTGGTGTGTTTAAAAACAAAAGGGTTAATCTCATTATAGCCTGTGTGATGGGGTTTTTTGCGATAAGCAATCCTGCAATAACGGGTTTTATTACCGGAATGCTTCCCTATGCGGTGATTTTTTTTGTGGTTTTCTTTTTTCTTGGATTCCTTTTTTCGGTGTTCAGGAGGAAAGGGCAGGGAAAACCGGATTACACTCTTCTGATGATAATTGCTGCACTTTGTTTGATTTTCTTTTCAGGAGAGAATGAAATTCTTCTCCCTGCAGAGGAATTAATTCCCTGGATCGTTTTAGGAACTATACTCCTTATCTTTCTTGCGGTTTACAAAAGCCAGTAGGATTTTTATTCGGAAAGTGTTTCATTACCTGAGGTTTCTCTGTATACCGGTCTGTAGATTATGATCAAACCGGAATCGTATATCTTTTCCACAGGTAGTCTTGCACCTTTCATGAACATCAGGTCTGTGAAAATCGTGTTTTCGGTTTCAGGAGGTATGTAGAAAACACCGAGTTCTGTTATGGCGATGCATCCCGGTATTGCATTTTCTTCATTACCAACATGAATTATACCGTTTGCTGTGCATATCTCGTTTATATAGCTTTTCTGAAGATACTGACCGTTTTTCTGGATTAAGAATATAGGTGTTCCGGCTATTCTTTGGTTTTCCATGGGAAGCCATATCTCGTACGGACCTGTTCCGAATATCACCACGGTTTTGTTTCCCTGAGGTTCTATACCCTTTCTCTGGAACTGTAAGAAGCCGTAAATGTGTTCTCCGTGGGAAGCGATCTTGGATATCGCTCCGTACTTGCCTGGAAGGGTATAATCCATGAGTATATAATCGACCTTGTGATATTTCAACCAGTCCTCCCATTCATACCACTTGCTCACATCCGAGGTGAACCAATAGGCTATTGCTGTTCTGTCTCCTGCAGCCCCTCCGTCAGCAACAGAAGCAACGCCTGCCCTGGTCTGGAACCAGTATCCGAAATCCCACCAGGTTAAAACCACAGGGGGTTGCTTTATACCGTGGCTTTCATTCTGAGCATAGTCATGCATGAATTTTAGAGCATCGTACCAGGGTTGATCATCCGCCAGGGTTAGAGTTCCGTTTTCATTCACAACCACGCAGGGTTCAACCTCAAATGGGGAGTTTCCTGTCTGTTTAGGAAAGCATATTGAAGGACCCAGACCGAGGGAATAGACATAGGCATTGGCGAAATTAACAAGACATATCAGAAAAACCAAGGCAGAAAGGATAACTGTCATAATGTTTATGCTTTTTTTATCCCTTACAAGCACCTTCTTTCTCAACTTTTCTGTTATTCCGAGCCTTGACCTTCTTGTTATCAGCCAGGAAACAAAGAATCCTCCTATCAGAGAGGCTGGTGGTCCTAAAAGGAACACAAGCCTTATATAGTAAAACACACCCCAGAATGCTGCTAAAATCCAGATCAATGGGAAAAACATGAGCATATCGGAAGTTCTGATCATTCTGTATATTATAAGTCCTATTCCAAGCCACATGAAGACCCAGAGGGATAAACAAGGAGAAAACAGAGAGATTATCTTTCCGACGTAAGGAAAGTTTCCGGTAAAGCCCGTTCCTGTCATGCTTGCTATATTGTTCCAGTTTCCTGGAGCGTTTTCCGCAACCGTGCTGAATATAACACCCTTCTGGAATGTGAGTATATTAATGAGCTGTTTCGAGATGTTGTATACATAATCGGAGAACATGGAGCTGATTACTATTGAAAGCAGAGCCAGAATAAGAGTTCCGGGAAGGAAATATCGAACATTGTTCTCTTTGAGAATATCGAGTTTCTGCAGGATGTTTTTCGTAAGCAAAATCAGCCAGAGGATCAGAGGAAGCATAACGTAGAGAGAGCCGAAACGTGCGGCATGTACTGTGAAGAAGCTTGAAAGGATATGACCCAGAATCACAGTTAAACCAAAGGCTTTTACCATTTCCATTCCCAAGAATTTATCAAGTCTTTTAAGGGTTTTTCCAAGGCCGGAAAAAAGATAATCGAATGCAACAAGAAGTGTGTAAGCAAGGAATATTGTGCCCAAAAAAGCTCCGTAAAGAAGGAACACGTACCTCATACCGCCCCAGGTTATTGCTCCTATAAAAAATGATATTCCTCCCATTATGCCAGAAACCCAAGAGTTTCTCTTGAAGGACCGAATGAAGAAGTATGCAGAGAGTATTATGAATACTCCAGCTATGGGCTCCTTCTCAAAGAAGCCAGCAGAAGTTCTTGTTATGAAGGAAGGTGTGGTTGCAAGGAAAAAAGCTGAGAATAAGCCTGCGGATTTCCTCTCAAACAGCTCACTTCCGAGGAGGTACATTGCTAAGCATGCTAATGCACCCATAAAGGCGGGCCAGATTATGGCGAAATGAAGATAGTGCATGCCCCAGCCTCCACCCAGAGCGTACACAAAAGCAGGTATGTATATAGGCCCTAAATATTCTGTTTTCCAGGGATTGTTTCCTTCTGGATATGCCCTCAGGATATCGTAATCGAACAACTGCCAGTTGTGTGTGAGAACGTATTCACTTACTCTATAGATGTAGAAGGGGTCCAAGGCCTGAAGTTCTCCAAATCTTGCAGGAAAAGAACGGAACCAGAATGCAGTGAGAAATATGAGGAGGAGAACGATCAGATGCCAGTTTTCTGTAAAAATCTTCCTGGGAGTGAATCTGTTTTTGCCCATTTGAACACATATTGAGCAAGGGATTTATAAAATTTTAAACTATTTCTTCAAGGCTCGTGAAAACAGAACAGAAAACTCCTTTACCTCATCTATTATTTTCTGGGCAGAATCAACAAGAACTTTCACAGGGTTTTTGGCTTTGACTATTACCTTAGGATATGAAAGAGTGGGATGTTCCAGTATATAGGATGCCTGTTCGCATCCGCACTGCCAGGCTCTTTCTCTGAGAAGGTTGAGAAAAGTGTGTGTTTCTCCTTTTACTTCTATTTTAATTTTATTCTTACCCTTTTCAACAATAGTAAGTTCCATAAGAAGTATTCATAACGGAAAAATATATATAAAGTTTTTTGTTTTCAGAATTTTCTTTCTATCAGAAAGTTTACAAAGGACTTCAGAATCCTTTTTGCATTGCAATCCGGAAGAAGCGGGTCTGCTTCGCTCCAGGATTGCTTAACTATCTCTCTTGCTTTGCTTTTGGCATATTCTACTGAACCGTATCTATGGAGAATGTTTATTGCTTCCTGAATCTTGTCCACATCGCTTGTGTGTGAATTGAGAATTTCTATCAGCCTGTTTCTATCGGTTTCTGTTGCATGTTTCAAGGCATGAATGACCATGAGTGTGCGTTTTCCTTCCTTTATGTCATTTCCGAAGGATTTGCCGAATGCCTCTCTTTCTTTGCCCGTGGTTGTCACATCAAGAACATCATCCTGTATCTGAAATCCAACACCTATGCTTTCTGCAACCCTGCCGAGTTTTTCTTCCTGTTTTTTGCTTCCCTGAGAAAGGACGACTGCGAGTCTTGCGGACAGTCTTGCCAGCGTACCTGTCTTATAGGCACACATCTGCAGATACTGCTCTTCTGTTATATTCTCTGCTTTACCCTTATGCCACCATATATCCATTGCCTGACCTATGTGTATGTTTATCATCTCCTGCGCATAAACCTCATAGGCTCTCACAAGTGTTTCCTTATCGAAGTTTTGCCTGTTATTCTTGAAAACCAGTAATGGCAGGAAATAAAGGAAATTGCCTGCATTTATGGACACATCTATACCGTAAATCAGATATGTGCATGGCTTTCCCCTCCTTAACTCTCCGGAATCCTCTATATCATCTATTATTATGGACCCGTTATGAGCAAGTTCGGGAAGGATAGCAAAATCCTTTACTTTTTCAAGATCTGCTCCGAGAATTTCGGAAATTAAAAGAAACAAAGCGGGTCTCCAGCGTTTTCCACCTCTATCAAGAAAGTTCCATATGGGTTCTGTAAGGGATTTTTTTACTGTGTTTACATCGTAAGCGTATCTGGGCTTTCCGAATGCCCATTCCAGATAGTTAGAATCAGGGTCTCTTGGGAAGTATTTTTCTATTATGCTGTCTATAAGGGGTTTTTTCCTTTCCAGATATGCCTTTATATCCTCGGACATGTTCTTCACGTGGTCTTGGAGGTTAAAGTATTTTATTTAAACAGAAAAATTTAAAATTAATTAAGTATGATCAGAAGGAGGATAAAAACCGGTATACCGGGTCTTGATGAACTCATAGAGGGTGGTTTTTTAGAGGGTTCTGTAAATCTTGTTACCGGAGAAACAGGAACAGGAAAAACCCTGTTTGGATTGCAGTTTCTTTGGTACGGTTTGAAAAGGGGGGATACTTGTGTATATATTACACTTGAGGAAAGTCCGGAGGATATAAAGGCCGATGCAGAAACATTTGGTTGGAATCTTTCTTCGTATGAAGACAGGGGTTTGTTCAGAATAGTATATCACGATCCCGCACAGGTAAATAATCTTGGTTCTGTGCTGGTTGATGAAATCAGAACTTTAAAGGCTAAAAGGCTCGTTCTGGATTCCATATCCCTGGTTGGAATGGTTTTGCAGGATATAGCGAAAATAAGAAAGATGATTTACAATCTGATAAATGTTATAAAGAACACGGGCTGCACTGCAGTTTTGATATCCGAAATTCTTTCAGGAGAGGAAAAAGCTCTGTCCAGACACGGAGTGGAAGAATTTGTTGCTGATGGAATTATTGTATTGAACTATCTGGGAACGGTAGGAGAATATGTGAGATCTCTTCAGATAAGAAAGATGAGGAGAACGAATCATGGAAAAGACATTTATCCTTTGGATATAACACATGAGGGGATAATAATAAGATCTGAAGGTTAGATAATATTTTCTATATTCCTTTTGCTGGTCATAAATTCTAAAAGTTCGTCGAAGTCCATAAATAAGAGATCGTAAAGTTTTTCAAGTTGCTGTACTTTTTTATAGCTCTCCATTGCTGTTATCATTATCATAGCGTTTGGCATTATCGCGTATTTTCTTTCATCCTTCATTTTAGCTATTTTTAGCATCAGCTCAATAAGTTTTTGAGAAATTTCAAAGTATGGTGAAAGTTTATTTTTGACCTCTTTTAGATATGTTTCATGTGTAATCAACTCGTTCTTACACATTCTTACTGAAAGTTTACCTGCAATATCACCACATATTATAGCTGGAAGTATGCCTTCATAGTAAGGCTTGAGGTTATGATTTACTGAATCTCCTGCAAATATTACATTATTATATATCCATTTATCTACAATATTCCCGTGTCTTATTGTGGATCTTTTATCAACAAGCATTTCTGCGTTTTTTGTCATTTTTCTTAAGGGTTCTAACTCTAAAAATTCCTCGAATTTTTTTTGTGGCTCTTTTTTATCTTTAGGAAAAATAAGACCTATCCCAATGTTTGCCACAGAGTCTGATTTGGGAAAAACATATCCCCATCCTGTAGGTGCCCATGGACCAAAATAGAGTTGCTGAAAATGAGATTTTTCGATTTTAAGATTTCCTAATTCATAGCAATATATTTGTGGTATATCGCCTTCTTTTGGTTTAAACAAACCCAGAAGTTTTAAGACAGTAGATTCACAACCATCAGCACCTATTAAAACCTTGGGTAATATCTCCATGTATTTGTCTTTTATCTTAATTAAAGCCTTTTTGACATTATTTGTTTCATCAAATTCTAAATCTATCAATTCGGCAGAAGTTATAACTCTGGTTCCTTTTTCCGTTGCCAACTCTGCTAACCATTTATCAAAACATCTTCTATCGATACTATAACCCTTCCAAGGATCCATGTTATGTTCTACGGATGTATCTAAACAATGATATATCATGCCTTCAATTCTCCAGATAAATTGATTCTTAGGAATTTTAAAAGGTAGTTTTTCAATGAAATCTTGACCTATACCTTCAGCACAAGGCACATTCATTCCTATTTCTTCCTTTTTATCGATTAGAATAGTCTTGGCACCCATTAAAGATGCTGCTCTGGCTGCACTTGAACCAGCTGGTCCGGAACCTACAACAAGGATATCACAGTTTATTTTTTTCATCTTTATCACAAAGTTTATTTTGACTTTTCATTTATTTTGCCACTATACCATCCAACCAATGAATAAAATATATCAAAGGAAAAAAGTGAAAAAACATAAACAATTTCGAATATCCCGATAAACCATAAGACAATTACAGCTACTTTCATAAATGGGCGCAGAGTCAACAAAGCAAAATTTTTTTTATCACCTATTTCATCTAAATATTCATCGCACACCCCAGCTAAGGTTAAAACCAGTAGAGGCAGGAGAGAAATATGTGTGTCTAAATTAAAAAATAAGAAGATTAAAGGTACTGTTAAAGCTACACTTGCTATAAGTTTAAATGCTTCATTATCTATTTTTCCTGTTATACCCACACTTACAATGATTGAGGTTAGTATAATAAAAGAATTGATATCCAATGCCATGATTGTTCCCATTAGTAATCCTATACCCAAAGAGGTGAAATAGACATTATGCGGTTTAAAACTTTTTGTATCATAAATCTCATCTATATATTTTAAACCAGCTCCAATGATACCATAAATTATGATTTTTATGTATTCGTTCATAGTTACTCCCTATATAAACTTGCTACATTTAATGCTTCATTTATATGATAATAAATACCTTTGTCTGGTATATACACATCTTCTCCAGCACCATAGAGAAGTAAAAATGGTGTTGTCTTGAGATGTGATAAAATCCTTTCATGAACTTTGTATATTTTATTTCCTATAGTTTCAAGTCTTACTGAGCAAGAAGTCATGAAAAATATTAGATTGTTCTTGTTTCTAAAGGCTTTCAAATTCTCGTCTATTGAATCTATTATACTCTTTCCTGACGCGGAAAGAAGAAACAGATCAGGATCTTTTATTTTATATCCACATATTATGTTGCTACCCATAAAGAATCCCATAACCTCTGGGTGTAAAATACCCTTTTTCTTAAAACCTATAGGTGTATAATATGTTACTCTGTGTATTCTGTCGTTTAATATCTCTTCTGGCCATTTCATTATTCTCAGTAATTCCTCAACTGCAGGTTTACCATTTATTTCTTGAATTGCCCTCCCATCGAAACCTAGTTTTGTTGCTTTAAACCTTATTCCGGTTTCTTTAAGACCATAAGTCGTGTTAATAGTTACTTTTAGATCAGAAGTAATACCTATAGAAACAATTACATTTGTAAATACTTTGTCATCAAAAAATTGATAGTTAGTAATCATTTTATTGTCATCGTAACTTGAACCTCCAAAGATATAATATTCTGGTAACAACTTGACTAATTCTTCAAGAAGTTCCTCTTCTCTTCCTACACCTCGTTGAAATTTCGTTAAGGATTGTGAAAACATAGTCATCACTTTTCCTGCTAATTTAGATTTTATAACACTCTTCTGCCCTATAACTGGAAATTGTGGTATCATAACACCGGAATTAACTATATAAAGGAACTTATTTTTCCATTTGCTGTTTTTTAGTCCCTCTTTAATAACCTTTGCACATTCTTGCGCGGCTTTTTTAGGATTTTTTTTCGTGTTGTGTCCTATACCCACAGCAATATCCATGTTAGGATACTCCAAAGCAAGGGCTACAACACCTCTGGTATAGCATCCTTGAGGTGTTATAAAACCTGCAACAGTTCCGCCAATCAATGGTGAATTTGGAAAAGATTTCTTAATCCCAGAAAGCATAGAATCAAACTCATTTTTATAATCTATCGTTGTAAAAAGTAATATAAATTTTGGATTAGAGATTTTACTTTTTATTTTTTCAACAAGCTCTCTAGCTACATTTCTGCCTTCCCACTCTCTGCTCACTTCCACACATGCCTTGAAACCTGATTGATTGTTCATATTGAACTCTTAAATTTTATTGATGTAGCTTCAGTATCTCCTTTATAATTCTTGATGTGTTTTCTATTTCTACCTCTATTAGACCTCTATTAGCCAAAACTGGAATTATCGTTATCAATGCTATGCCGTGGCCTATAAAAGTCATTATTATCTCGTAATCTTTAAGTTCAAAATATAGTCTAGAAAGACCATACATGTAAAAATCCTCTGTTATTGGAAAGAATTTATGTGTGGTATCCATAATAAGTTTCCATAAAGCAAGGTTCTTTAATTTCGCTTTACTCTCCGGTGTTACTGTTCCAATCTGTCTTCCGGTGACAAAACATGCTTGTACATCTTCTATTTTCAATAAATCTTCTAATGATTTTTTAATCCTTTCTTTTGTTTCCATGCTTTTCACTCTCTTAACATCTTTTGTATAGCTCTCAGCCTTTCTATATCAATAGGCCACGCTACCAAAGCACGACCTATTTTTTTGGTACGTATTTTTTTCTTCTTCTCAAGTTCTTTGAAATGGTACCTAACTTTTGAAACATTAGTTATGTTTGTCGGATCCCAGTTAAGGATACTCACAACTTCTCTTACATGAACAGGCCAATTATCCTGAATTATTTGGAAAATGTTTTTTTGCAATGTTTTACCCTTCATAAAATTATATTTGCAAATAATTTATAAAAGTATTTAAAATTATTTGCAAAAAGCAAAAGCTGATTATGAATTTTTTCGTCAACTGCCTGCGAAAGGTTTTTAAATAAAAGAATTTTTAGTTATTGATAGGTGACAATTTTATGGAGTATAATGGAGGAAGGGATTTCAAAACAGAAGAGCTTTATAAGGAGGTTGATTTGGGAGAGGGAAGAAAGAAATCAAAGGCATGGAAATATATTGCTGGGGCTGCTGGTGGTCTGGCTGGTCTGGCTTTGCTATGGAATGTTTTCGGTCCTGGTTTGGGAAACAAGGCTGAGTATAA
>CAZCGK010000002.1:0-85800 GCA_964498245.1 uncultured archaeon
ACAAAATGGTGAAAAAATGCGAGCATATTTGGCAACGTGCATAATAGGAAGTTTTGCATTCGATAAAGATGAAAATCTGCTCGAGAAAAGGCTTTTCCCGAAAGACCCTGTAACAGTAGCGGAAAAGTTGAGAAAAGTCAGAAATGGTGAGATGATACCTGAAGAGAAAGAGATAATAAATGCGTTAAAAATCAAAGGTTTTAAGGAAATAGTTTGGGATAAGAAAATACAGCTTAAGGATATATCCACAATTTACGAAAAGGATAATTTAGCTGTTAAAAAACTTGCCTTTGAGTTCAGGAAGCTAGCAATAGATCTGAAATGGTCAAATTCTCAGGCGGATATCAATCAGTTTATAGCAAATGTTAACATAGAGCTGACAAAAACCGAGCTCAGAAAAGAAAGGAAAGACAAACTTGTTATGAGGGTGGTTTCCGTTATAAATGAACTTGATAAGGAGCTTAATGTTTTTTCAGAAAAACTCAGAGAGTGGTACGGACTTCACTTTCCGGAGATCAACAGAGCGGTGCAATCCCATGAAAGGCTTGCAGAAATAATTGTTAAATACGGTACAAGGGAAAATATAAAAGATGAAGAACTTTCCAAACTTGTGGAAAAATCCTCTGGTATGAGCCTTTCAGATACAGACATTCATCAAATACAGCAATTTGCAGAAGAGATTCTCAGGCTCTATGGAATAAGAAAAAATCTCGCAAAATATCTTGAAGATCTTGTAAAAACAGTTATACCGAACCTCTCAGCTGTTGCAGGACCCATGCTGGCTGCAAGGCTTCTGAATCTGGCAGGTGGTCTTGAAAAGATTTCCAAAATGCCCTCTTCAACAATCCAGCTTTTGGGTGCTGAGAAAGCACTGTTCAGACACCTTAAGGGCAAGGGCAAAGCTCCAAAATATGGCATACTCTTTGGGCACCCTTTGGTTCAGCAGGCTCCAAAGGACCTGAAAGGCAAGGTTGCACGGCTTGTTGCATCGAAGTTAAGCCTTGCCTCCCGATTGGATAAATTCTCGAATAAGGATGAAGGTGAGAAACTGAAAAGGGAACTGGAAGAGCAGGTTAAAAAAGTATTAAATAACTCCTGAATTTGTTAATAAATATGGATATTCCCCTTTTCCTTTCTGTTCCTATGATAATATTTCTCGGTGTTTCTTCTATATACTACGATATCAAAACAGGAAAAATTCCGAACAAACTTATTTCTGCAGGTCTTGCATACGCCTTTTCGATTATAACTTTGACCGTGTTATACCTCCTCCTAACAGGTCTGGATATAAGGACAAGCTATATTTTTGATTACATACTCAATATAATTCTGGCTTTTATCTTCAGCTTCGTGCTATGGTATTGTAAAATATGGTCAGGTGGAGATGCAAAGCTTTTTCTGAGTTTTTCAGCACTCATACCCCTTTCGGTTTATACAAATTTCTATATTTATTTTTTTCCTTCCTTTGCAATTATTATCAATACTTTTCTTGTGGTTTTGGTATATCTTCTCATAAATCTGTTCACACAAATCAATAAGGAAAAAATTCTTTTATCAGTTAAGAACTCTCTTAAAAAAACTCTGCTGTTAAGATTTATTGTTTCTGTGTTTAGCATCTCCTGGATTGTAAAAGTAGTTATGTATAACTTTTTTGAAATTCCCCAGAACATATTTTTAAGTCTCAGTGCAGTGACCATATTGTATTTCGTTGGGGAAAAATATCTTAAAGATAAGCTTTTGCTGTTCGTTATCCCTCTCGGGATCTCTAGGATGGTTTTTGATTCAAATTTCATTTTCACATTCGATTTCGGTATTTACATGTTTTACCTGTTATTTGTTTACATATTTTTCAAGGTTTTTATTCTAAATCTGAGCATGCTCACATTCTCCCGCAGGGTTAACGTATCGGATTTGAAAAAAGGAATGATACCTTCTGAAATAATATACAAACACAATTCCGAGTATAAAAGGATGAAGATATACAAATTGGTAACAAAAAAGAGAAAACCTAAACCCATAATAAATACGAACTCACTTACTGAGAAAGACATAGCCCTTCTGAAAACCCTTGCAAAAAAAAGAAAAATAGAACCATATCTGGAAATTAACCAGATGATGCCGTTCGCACCTTTTTTATCCATCGGTGTTATGCTCACAATAATCTTTGGTGGTGTTGTTCATATGTAAAGCTTCCCGAAACATCACCATCCCAATTTTTTATCTTCGAGGTGAAGCTTCCTCAAATCCACTATGTGTCTGTATTTTCCTGAAGATGTTTTTGGAACCGAAAGCCTTGTTCTTCTAATACGAATGGAAAAACTGAAATTTCTTTCAAATTCAGCTTTTATGGTTTTTTCATCCAGAGGCTCATCCTTGGGAATGTTCAATACAATTACATCCTCATATGTATTTTTATCCTTATCTATTACAAGAAAGAAGTTAGGATGTTTCAATATTTTGAACAAACATTCTATTATTGCTTTTTTGGATTCTACCTCACCATAAATATTTATGTACTTATCCGCTCTTCCGAAAACTCTTATGTACTTTTCCTTTCCTTTCCTTTTTATTTCAACTTCATCTCCTATTATATATCTTATAATGGGCATGGAATAATTAAACAGGTCTGTAACAACTATTTTACCCTTTCCTGTTTCACTTGTTGAACCATCCGGTTTCATAACTTCTATGTACAGACCATCATCTGCTAATACCATATATAAATCATCAGGCTCTTTCTGAATAGCAATTCCAGCAACTTCTGTAGTAGCATACATGTTATATAATTTTATACCGCTTTTGCATTCAATTTCGTTTTTAAATTCTTTTAAAAGAATTTCCCCAGCAACCACGCATTTTTCTATAGTGTGATTATCAGGTAAGTTACTGATAATTTCATGAAGTTGATTTGGAAAAGAAATAAGAAGTCTTGGTTTTGCCTTACTTACAACTTCCTTTAAAATGGAAATATTTTCTTTTTTAAGGAGACCAAATGATATCAAACACCCACCCTTCTTCGAAACAGCTTCACCCATTAGTGGGCCAGGCATATCCAAACAATTATAAGAATACATATTCAAAGCAGGTTTCTCCTTTTCGTATCCTATAATATCAAGCAATCTCACAAGTCTTGTTACCATCTTTTCTATTGCTTCTTTAGAAAAAAATAAAAAACAGCTTTTTCCCGTGCTTCCTGAAGTTTTATACACACGAAAGGGTCTAATTGGACAATCCTCGATTTTCCAGTATCTGATATGTCCCTTTTCCGAGAAAGGAATTGTCTGAATATCATGTTTATCTTTTATTCTAATTTTTGAATAATTCTGAAATTTAGCAAGAAGTTTGTTAAATTGATCTATAATTTTTTCTTCTTTCATAAAGAATCATTACTCTTAAAATTAAAATTATTTTTTCTGAAAATAATTGAGAAATATATGAACATTTTAAACCTTAAAAATCAGAGCATTATCTGCAATTCAGACAGAGTATTTAGTAATGAAGACGGTTCCATAACGGCTTTCTGCGATTGCAATCTACATAATTCTACGCAAATAAAAGAATTGCTTGAGAAAAAGCACAAGTTTCAAACAGAGGGTGATTGTGAAACTCCGATTCATCTTTATGAAAATTTTGGTCTGAATTTTGTAGAGAAATTAAAAGGAAATTTTTCAATTGTGATTAATGACCGTAAAAAGAAAAGAATTCTACTCATAAGAGACAGAATAGGTGAAAAGCCGCTGTATTATTCATTTGATAATAACAAGTTACGATTTGCTTCAAGTCTAAAAAGTTTCTTTCTGCACAATAAAATAGAAACAGGGAAAAAAATGATATATACTTTTCTTCTAAGAGGATTTTTTCCAAGGAAGGAAACAATTCTACCTCATGTAAAAAAGGTTCTGCCAGGGAGTATGTTGATTTTTGATAGGGGGGTAAGATCTATTAGATATTGGAATCCAAAAACAACACGTAAAAAGGAATCTATTCTATCATACAAATATGAATTGGAGTCTCTCTTGAAAGAGATTATAAAAGATTTTACAATCACTCGAAATTGTTTTGGAATAGCTTTATCAGGAGGTTTGGATTCGGCTGTAATAACGTGTATAGTTTCTCAATTAACAAATTGTAAAACTTTTTACATGTATTTCAACGAAAATAATATGGAATTATTAAACAGATATTATTCTAAATTGGTTGCAAAGTATTTTAATACAGAACATGAAGAAATTTTCGTTGATCTGGATGATTTTTTGAAGAGTTTTCCTATTACAGTTTCCCTTATGTGCGAACCTGTTCATGAGATCGATCTTTCCTGCATATATTCTGTAATGAAAAAAATAGACAAAAAAGCGAAATGTATATTCACTGGTTGGGGTGCAGATTATCTATTTTCCAAATCAAAAGATAAAATCTATACCAAAATAATAAATGTTAAAAATAAACTTTCAGAAGCACTATGCTTTCATCACAAAGTATCACGATATCTTTCAAAGGAGTTCCTTTTTCCTTATTTTGATCACAGAATAATAGAATTTTCGGTTAACATCCCTGATGAGCTTAAAACAAAAAATGGAATAGATAAATATTTACTAAGAAAAACATTTCAGAACAGATTACCCAAAGAAATAATAGCAAAAAAATCCCATGGCACAGGTATTCCTGAAACGTGGAGAAAGGAACTTATAAACATGTATGAGGATGAAATTCTTAACTCTAAAATTTTAAGGAAATATTTTAATGTATATTTGCTCAAAAAAATATTAAGTTCCCAAAATAAAAACCATGCTATAAATCTAATAATCCTTAATACTTGGTTAAAGTCTATAGATTATGAAAAATGAAAGATTTCCGAAAATAAAATACCTCTGGATGTTTATTACTGAAAAATGCAATCTTGCATGTGATTACTGTTTTTATAAATTCAGAGACAGAAGAACCACAATCCCCTTCAAAGTGCTTAAGAACATTATAGATTTTGTTAGAAACAAACCAATGCCTGAATTTGTAATTTCCGGTGGTGAACCACTTCTGGAATGGAATTTGGTGAAGAAAACTGTAAACTACATAAAGAAAATATTTGAAAACCCTTGCATTCTTATTCAGACAAACGGAATTCCTCTGGATAAAGAAAAAATCGCATTTATCAAGAAAAACAATGTTAAACTGGAATTTGGTATTGATGGTGATTTTTTATCAAATGCAAGACACAGAATAGATACTACGAAGGAAAATTATGAAAGAATTGTCAGAAATATAAAAAATTCTATAGCAAAGGGTGTTCCGGTTTCCTCAACACTTACAGTCCATCCAGAAAACGCGGGTAATCTCTACCACAATTATATGCATTTGCTTTCTTTGGGAATACCACGCATAGAGATAACTCCAGCAGCTTTTGAGAGATGGGAAGATAAAGAAGTTAGAATGTTCAAAGCAGAATACCTGAAAGTCCTGAAACACGAAATTTCTTCAGGAAATCTGAACAATATCAGTATGGAATACGACCTACCGCTTAACGGATTTTATATAGATCTTATAGTAATGGCGGATGGAAAAGTATTACCAAACTGGTCGTTGCTTTCTCTTCCAAAGGATGTAAAAAACTTGTATGTATTTTTGGAGGTAAACAAAAACGGTATTAAGGAAAATAACGAAGTTTTGAGAAAACTCCTGAGATATTATAAAACACTCTTTTCGCAGAAAAATGTTACATACAGGGATTTCAGCACATTTAATTGTGAATTTGTTTACAGAGAGTTTTCAAAAATCCGTAAGGACTTAAACCCTGAGGGTTATTATGAACTCAATCGATTCCTGAAAAAAATCAACCAGCCTCTTATGATATATAACCAATTCTCAAGTTTAAAAAAGATTTATAAAACTAAGAAGCATTCTAAGAATATGATAAACGAGCACATAAAAATAAAGGAAGGATATGCAGTTATTTCGATTAATCCAGAAATATATTCACTTCCGATAATATACTCAGCTGCATATGTGTTCCTTGATAAGGCTTATATAGTTCTGGATAAGGAAAATGGAAAGATTACGGCCTATTTAAAACCAAAAGAAAATGAGGATATTCGAAAACTTGCAATGGATTTTTATAATGAACTTCTCAATTATGCCCACTATTCACAAAGGGTGAAAGAGAACCATGAAATAACAAAAATGATAATTCAGAGAGCACTTTTCTCTACCGATTCTACTATTACACAGGATATAGAGGAAAAGGAGATTGAAGAACTTCTGAAAGAACTCGAAAAGGAAGAAGATGAGGATGTTAAAGAAATAATAAAGGAGATTGAAGATGAAAATAAAAAGGGAGAATGACAGAATAATATTACATCTTCACAAAGATCTTTACAAGAGTGATTCCATTGATAAAGCGATAGAAGATTTTGCACACCTTTGTAAAATAAAATCAGGCGAAAACGAAAAGTATTTTTTGATCGAATTTGCAGGGGCAGAGGAATTGGAAGAATTGGTTATGGAGTTTGCAAATTATGTACTATCTCTTTTGAAAATTTCAGGGTGAGTAAATGCCAGAAAAATACGGAATACTTCCCTATTCCTCATGTAAAATGAATGATGGTTTTCTGATAACCACAATTACAGGTTCTTGGTGTTATCTCACCTCTAAGGAATTTGCTATGCTTCAAAAAAAACACATAGAAGCAACACTTTACAGAAAACTTGTTGATAGCGGAATCATCATCACAGAAAAAAATGCCAATGCAATTATAACAGAATACAGGCAGATGAACAGGTTTCTTTTTCAGGGACCTTCACTTCATATAGTGGTTCCAACCTTGAGATGCAATCATGAATGTGTTTACTGTCATGCTAAACCGCCTGATGAAAGATACAGCGATATGGATAAAAAAACGGCAATAAATGTTCTTGATTTTATTTTCAGCACCGAAAGTCCGTGTATAGCAATAGAGTTTCAAGGGGGAGAACCTCTATTAAATTGGGATATGGTAAGGTTCATAATAGATGAAGCTAACAGAATTAACGATGAATACGAAAAAAAGGACCTTGAATTACGTCTTGTAACAAATCTTACCGTGATGGATGATGAAAAACTTGAATTTTTACTGGGTGTGAAGAATGCATATATCTGTACATCACTTGATGGTCCGGAGACGGTTCATAACAAGAACAGAAAATATAGAGGAGGTGGTGAGACATACAGCGATGTCGTAAAATGGATTGAAAAAATAAAGGAAAGGTGTAACAGAATAAATGCAATACCCACAATAACCAGATACTCCCTGCCTTATTGGAGAGAGATAATAGATGAATATGTCAAGCACGGATTTGATACAATTCATCTAAGATTTCTCAACAAATTAGGTGCTGCCATGAGAAATTGGAATGAAATTTCATACACACCTGAGGAATTTTTACATTTCTGGAAACAATCTCTTGAGTATATACTGGAACTTAACAAACAGGGTATAAAACTTAAGGAAAGAACAGCAGAAATAATGCTCACAAAGATTCTGGAAAGAAAAGACCCCGGATATACAGAGCTTATGAGTCCATGTGGTGCAGGAAGAACTCAGCTTCTCTACAACTACAACGGTGATATATATACATGTGATGAGGGTAGAATGCTGGGTAATGATCTTTTCAAACTGGGAAATGTGAATAAAAACAAATACAGGGATATTGTAAGAAGCGATAATTTTATTGGTATATGTCATGCATCGATTCTCGATAACTATTGCGGAGACTGTGTTTTCAAACCTTACTGCGGAACCTGTCCTGTAATGAACTATGTTGAACAAGGAACGCTCGTACCGAAAATAAGAGAAACGATGAGGTGCAATATATATAAGGAGCAGTTTTTATATTTATTTAACAAGATAATAAATGATGAAGAAGCTTTAGAAGTATTCAAGGGATGGGTGCATGAAGGAGAATGTAAAAAAGAAACTACCTGAAATAAAAAAAAATATAAAAGATTTTATATCCGATGAAAGTGGTTTTGTTTCCAAGGAGAAGATACTTAAAGCAAGTTTTGCAGTCGGTTTTGCAACTCTCGCTCTTGTAAATACAGCAGCAGCAGATCATACATCACATACAAACAGCATTTCGGGAAGTTTTTCCGGAAGTACTGTTACCGGTTCACATACACATCACGGAAGTCATTCAAGTTACTGAATTTATTTTAATAGAAAAAATAAAAAATAAAATATGGTTTCGAAAAGGATAAAAGTGATCATAAGTTTGATTGTGGTTGTTTTAATTGCTATATTTGTTCTTTTCACTGTAATGAAAAAACCCGAATTGTACAGCAAAGAAGATATAGAGCTTATAATCGAGAACAACCTTCCTTATATGAAAGAAATTCTTCTTTCTGAAAACCCAGTTTTTGCAGGATGTATTGCATATTCAACTGATAATATTTCGGTTTGCAATGTATTGAAAGGAGACGATGAAAAACAAACCTGTCAAAACGATTATTGTATCTATACACTCCTTTCCCATCAGTGCGAAAAAATAGAAAGAAATCAACAAATAATGTCCATAAAACCAACAAGTATAATAGCATATATGGAAGTATGTAGAGCACTCAAATCAAAATCCTGTAAAGATCTTTCTGGTGAGATGAAAAAGATATGCGAACTACTTATATCACTTAATGCCCAAGATTGTATTTCATTTCCTGAGCTGAACGTGTCAAAATCCGAGTGTAAGAGTTTAGTGTATCTATATGCTGCTATTTCAAAAAACGATAGTAGTTACTGTGAAAACATACCAAAATTTTATGAAAGAAATGTATGTATATCCCTTGTATCCAAAGGAGAATGTGAAACGGTTTTGAATGATATTGCAAGAGATTGGATACGCTTTTCTCTCTCCAGAACCTTGTATAATCATACAGATATCTCTTTATGCGACTCCATAAAATATAAGGAAATAAAAAAAGCTTGTAAAGATCCATCGATAATTTATGAGGAAATTATAAGAAACTCCGACAATCTGGTTAAGTTAAATCAGTAATTAAAAATATAAAATATGATTCGACCTGAAAACAATCGCATAGATAAATATCTCTTAAGGGAGTATCTGAAAGAGATAGCAAAGGTTGTGAATTTTTATCAAGGTATAGACGATTATTCGGAATACATAAAAAACTTTGAAAATATATTCTGCAAATATATCAATGCAAAACATGCCAAAGCGGTAAATTCGGGAACGGATGCCCTGCAGATATCGCTTATTTCTTTGGGTATAAAAAGGGGAGATGAAGTAATAGTTCCGGACCTTACATACATATCTACCGGACTTGCCGTGATATATTCCGGTGCGAAACCTGTGTTTGTAGATGTTAAAAAGGAAGATTTAACAGTTGATGAAAACAAACTCGAGAATGCAATAACAGAAAAAACCAAAGCAATAATCCCTGTTCATATGTTCGGACATCCGTGCAATATGAAAGTTATAGCAGAAATAGCAGAAAAGCATGATCTGAAGATTATAGAGGACTGTTGTCAGGCGTTTTCCTGCAAAATAAACGAAAGAATGGTAGGAACGTTCGGTGATGCATCTGCTTTCAGTTTTTCTTATTACAAACCGCTTTCCTCCCTATCTGGTAACGGAGGGATGATAGTGTTTAGAGATTCAGGACTTGCAAGAAGTATAGAAGATTTGATAAAACTCTGGAAATGTAATGATTTGCTAAAGGTGAGCGGTAGAAAATTTCACAAAATCTCTCTTGTAGATGTAGCAACGATCCTTGTAAAATTGAAAAACTTCAGGTTGATAGAAAAATCCAGAAAAGAAGCCCAAAAACTTTACAGAGAAAATCTGGAAGAGGTAGAAGAAATTGAAATTCCAAGTGAAAGAAAAGGTAGAGCCTCTATAATGGAGAATTTTGTGATACTCGTCGAAAAGAGGGATAAACTGATAGAATATCTGAACAGGAAGGGAATAAAAATAGAACATCCCTACAGACCACTACATACCATAAAGATGTTCGGTTACAAAGCAAAACCTCAGGAATTTTCTGTAACAGAGAGGTATTATCAAAAAGGGCTTCATTTGCCTTTGTACAGTCTCATGAAACCAGAAGAGGTTGAAAAGGTAACAGAAGCTATCATACATTTTTATTCCTAAGCCTTTGCAATTTCTTGTCTATTTCCTTATTAAATTTTATTAAAGGACAGTATCTGCATTCTATCCAGAAATCGTTATCCGTATTTATTTCATATTTGTATTTAATTCTGGCTTGATGAAATTTATCAGAATTCCATATTTCTATCAATCTATTACGGTATATGTTACCTACCAAAAACTGCTGATGGTTGCAACAAGGAAACACATTCCCGTTGATATCTATATGAACATAATACCATCCAGTGTAGCACCTTATATTATTGGAGGCAAGTGTATTCAAATAAAAGAATCTATTATAACAAGCATTCTCAAATTGCACAGTTTTTCTGTCGCAATTTATAGACCTTTTAATAATATCAAGCACTTCATATAAGTTTGTTCTGTATTTATATTCTCTTTGAGCTTTCAACAATTTCTCTATTAACAATTTTAATTCTTTCATTTCCTTAGGTGAAAGTATTAGTGAAGATGTATCGCTATTAGCTTGCATGAGTTTGAACTCTACATATTCTATACCAAATTTTGAACATATTTTGAGCATTTTGTCTATATCTTTGAAATTATACTTGTTCAAGATGTATACAATATGAACAACAGGTTTATTCAGTTTTAATTTATTCTTGCTTTTAATTTCATAGAGAAACTTCAAATTTTTTAAAACCCTGTAAAACATTTTATCAGAGCCACCTGCTTGTAGAAACCCGTGTTTTTTTGGTGAAACTGCAGAAAGATTTACCCTTATTAAATCAATTTCTAGCATATGTTTCAAATGCTTAGGATGAATGCTGAGATTTGTATCTATCATTACCCTTATGTCACTTTTCTTTGCATATTTTATCATCTTAAAAATATCTGGATGCAGAGTAGGTTCTCCCTCTCCTAAAATAGATATCTGCTCCACTCCCATGATACGGGAATCATCCACAATTTCTTTAAATTTTTCAAAAGGAAGTGCTTTTTTCTTTTTGCTTTTTTTGACAAATTTCGAATGATACCAGCAAAATACACATTTGAAATTGCAGAATGAATTTACATGGAGCTTTACGCATCTAGGTCCTACAAAAACCTTATCCAGATATGCACCAAGAAGCCTTAGACTTTCTGGGGATGCATTATATTTTTGATACCTTTCTATAAACTCCATACCACTCCCTTATTTCTCTTTCAGGATTGAAATGCTTTTTAACAGTCATATATCCATTCTGTCCAAGGGAATACATTTTTTCTCTGTTATTGTAAATTTCAATTAGTTTTTCATATATTTCTTCACCAGAAAACGGCTCAACAAGCAGACCGTTGTATTCGTGTTTTATTATCTCTTCTGTTCCGCCAACCCTTGTGGCTATCACGGGAATGCCAAGAGACATCGCTTCAAGAACCGCATTGGGAAAACCCTCAAACAGAGAGACCTGCACATAAACATCAAACATCTGCATCTCCTTCAAAACATCTTCATGTTTCATCACACCTTTTATTACAATTTTGTGTTTGATACCGGTTTTTTCCACGGCTTTTAAAAAATTAGAATTATCCGTTTTGCTTGCTCCGATCAGGACAAGTCTAGAATCCGGAATCTTGCTTGCAAATACTTTAAATGCATCCAAAAGATATTTCCAGCCTTTCAGCTTTCTTATATCACCTAAATATGAAACGTTTCCCACGATGAATTCTTTGCTTCTTTTTCTCTTACAATTTGGAATTTCAACGGAATTGTTTATAACTTCTGTTCGGGTTTTTCTTCCTGTAATTTTTTCAAATATCTTTAGATGCATTTTGCTAACAGAAACAATATATTTAGCATTTTTTGCGACAATGTTACAAACATCAGAAATGGTGTTTAAAATATGGGAACCTCTCAAACCCACGATTGAGGGTTTGTCCAATAGGGAAGCTGCCTTTACAGCAATCAAACCATCCGGCTCTATATCAAAACCGTGAATCACATCAAAATCCAATCTCTCATCAAGCCTTTTAATCACCTCAACAGCATTGTTTTCGAAATGATTTAGTCTGTAGATAAAAACTCTATTGTTCTTCTGAAATTTGCTTCCACCCCTTCCGGTTATAATATGAAATTCGATTCCTTTGTATCTCTTTACCATTCCGTTTACAATCCTTTTTAGCGATACGCTCCTTCCACCAAGTGGTTGCGTGCTGAAATCATTGGAGATGATGCATATTCTCATTTTATTCCTCCTGCTTCGCTCAGCCTTAGAAACTCTGCACCAGTTTTTAGCAAGTACTTCAAAAATATTGCAAGATTTTTGAACCCGTCTGCATCAAAGACATGATGATGCATGTATATGCCTATTACAGGCATGGTTTCTCTAAGTAAAATGAATTTTGCTATCACATCTCTGATATTTGAATTTTCCAGACAAAGCGATACCGGTACAAAGGAAAAACCATATTTTTTCATATCGAATTTTGCTGGTTTTTTGGCTGAGAATATTTTGAAGCCCAGAATATCAACAGCCTTTAAAGTGTTCTCATCATATTTATGGTATGGCGGTGTGAATGCAGGTATGAAGTCCCTCTTAAAAAAATTTTCCATAATCTCTTTGCCCCTTTCTATCTCCTCTCTCTGTTTTTCATAAATCCTTCCGAAGAATTCAAACTTTATCATTTCACTGCCGTAATTCTTATGTATGTATCCATGCTGACCATATTCTATCAGCTCAGGATTTTCTTCCTTAATCCACCTGAGCCTTTTTGCAGATTCCTCTGTAAGTTTTCCCGGTATTACAGCATGGTGAATTGGTATTTTCTTTTTGATAAAAATTCTGGATAGTGTCATAAACTTTTTGTCTGCATCAAACACATCATCATTTCTAAAAAACACCTTGATCGTGTCCATTTCATTCACATATTTTTTTAAGTCCACGATACAAATTCTCGAGACCATTATACCATTCATTTTTTATCTTTACATGCATATTTTTCTCAATCTGCTTTTTTATTTCCTCAGCTATTTTCTCAGGTGAAAGTTTATCATATCTTATCACAGAGGAACCTAACAAATCCTTCATCATTCTTGCACGGGATACCTGCTCCATCTCTTTCATATAGGGAATGAGCACGGCTTTTTTTCTAAACCACATTGTTTCAACAGATGTATTGTAACCGCACATGCTTACGGACACATCGCACATACTCAAATAATCTGTAAACTCTGCATTCGGAAGAAAGCTGAAGGTTTTTACATTTTTGAATCCTTTTGAAAGTTTATCAAATATATTTATCTCTTTTTTGGTAGATGCAGGACCATAGCATACAAACATGAAATATTCATTTCCCAAAAACCTCAGAGACATTATAGATTTTGCTATTATACCGGGATAAACCACACCACCACCTCTACTCACAAGTACAATCTTCTTATGCATTTCACGCTTGATTTTTTTCTTTTCTTTCTCTGAAAACACATAACCTGTGAAGATAATCTTTCCTTTCAATTTTCTAAAAAAATTGACATATTCCTCTGCTTTCTCTTTTAATGCTACTTTCATATATTCGTATTCAATTTCTGGTGTATGAATAAAAAGCCTGTCAAAGCCTTTAGAATATTCAAGTATTTCTTCTGTTCTGTTCAAATCTAACGCAGGATATCCTATGGATGCGCATATCTTGGTTTCGGGCATGGTTTTTCTCATCCAGAGGATGAAGGGATAAAGCTCATACTTCCCTTCGGATCTTCCGAAGGGAAAAAACTCTGTTAAGAAAAGATCCGGTTTGAACCTTTTCACAATGCTTTTCATGATAAAAAGCCTTTTTCTTATTTTTCCCGTATCCAAGGGCATTCCAGCTCTGTAAAACTCCCTTCTATCCCGGAGCGGATAAGGAAGGTTCACAATCTCTATATCCGAAAAATCCACATCCTGCTTCTTTCCGCCGTTGAGAATGAGAATTTGAGTTCCTTTGCTTTGCAAACACCTCGCTATTCTCAGTGTTCTTGTGGTATGTCCCAGGGTTTCCCTGTGAGTATAATACATCATTATTTTCATATAATATCCCTATTGCAGCCTTTCAAAAAACCATGATAGGATAGGCATTTCGGACATTTTCCCTTTAGTGCTTTTTCGATCACAGCTTTTCTCTTTCCTTCCTCTACAATTCCGGTATGGATGTTACCTACAGGGTCCTGATAAAGACAGGGAAAAATATTACCTCGGGAATCGATAAATAGGGATGTTTTTGGTGTGAGGCACTTTTTTATAAAATTCAGGTCTGGGTTTTCTGTAAACTTCACAAGTTGCACAATCCATAAATTGTTTTTACCCTTGTATTTATCCTTTAGAATTTTTAACAGATCTATTTTGGTGTGTTTCAGTTCTCTTCGAGAAAGCTGTATAATCTTGGTTTCTTTTATACGATGATAATACCTGCTTAAATACTCACCAAATTTAGGTTCGAAAAAACAACCAAGTTTTTTAGCTAATTCATAAATACTGTAAAGATCCTTATAATTAAGCTTGGTTATTACTGTTTTTATCGAAATCGGTATAAAAGGATATCTCCTTTTTATCATTCGAATGGTTTTTACTGTTTTTTGAAATGCATTATTCATACCGCGCTGAAGATTATGGGTCTCCTTTAAACCGTCAAGGCTTATCCCAAATTCCGTACCATGAAGAATAGCTTTACTGTTTTTCAGAAATTCAAGGATTTTTTCTGTGGCATAACCATTTGTCGTAATGTTTATAGATATTACCCTTTTCTTGATATATAAAAAATAGAGATATCTGTATATTTTTTCAAATTCCGGGTGAAGAAAACACTCACCTCCTGTGAGAGAGATAGAAAGCCTGTTTTCAAATTTGCTGACAAAACTCAAAATATTCACCAAATCCAGATCATTTATTTCCCTTTCCTTCCATATACTGCACATTCTACATTTAAGATTACATCTATTGGTTATTTCAAATGTAAGGTTTTTTACATCCTCTAAACATTTACTCATTCCACCACCAGCGGATCCTCTGCATAATAGCTACCAAAAACCTTTTTTGCCATGGTTCTGCTCCCACCTTTGCATACAGGATAGATTTCGCATACTTTACATCTTTCAGGAAGATACTCAAGATTCCTCAGTTTTTTCATTAGAGTGCTGTTCCATGCAGCATTTATATTTTTCCACGTACCTGCAACATCATCCGAATAATAAACAGGTTTCACATCACCGTTTACAGATATTACCATTCTATCCCTTCCATCATCCATAAAACCACCCAGGGAAAACACTCGTGCAGTAAAACCTTCTCCAAGAAAACAAAACGGAAAAGCGTTTGTTATCACACTTCGTGTTCCAAATTTTTCGTAAAATTTTAATGAATGATTGAAAAAGGAACAGAGAGACTTTTTTTCAGCCTCCGCATGAATTAATCGATAGTTTTCATGAACGAGCCCGAGCTTTTTCTTGATAAGAAGAAATATATCGAAAAGCGAATCACGATTTTTTTCATTGATAACAGTCCCTGCTCTCAGAAATATCCGAGGATTGATTCTTTTTATTTTCAGAACGGTTTTGAGCTTATTTTTGAAACTGTAAGGATTTCCTGTGATTTTGGCTTCCCCTTTGGGTGTAGAGTGATGAAGAGGAATGAGAACAGAATCTGTATGTTTTATTATATCAGTGTAATGTTTGTTATCCGTAAATGTTCCGTTGGAATTTATCCATACCTCCATTTTAAGTGATTTTGCATATTTAACATAGTTGTATAAATTTGAATCCATAAAAGGTTCTCCGCCGGTGAATCTTATTCTCCTGATACCCATTTTATATGCTTGATTTATTACCGAAAAAACCACTTCCGAATCTATGAATTCATAATCATGTTTTGGAGAAAAACAAAAAAAGCAATTAAGATTGCATTTTGATGTTATCTCTATTGAAATTTCTTTAGGCAGATCCTTTACCGGCTCTGGGTTATTAGAAAAATCTTCTGGAAAACCTGCACAAAATCTGTTGAATTTACACTCTTTACACTGTGGAGATTTTGTTTTGTGGTTGCTCGATATATTTATTATATGCTCTTCTGCATCAGGGAGTATGCAGTAGGGAAGGTTAAAGAATATCATGCTCGTTTTTTCTTCAAATCTATTAATGAGTGTATAAAGTACGGACCTGATTTTGAAAAAATCAGGAGGATTCTTGCTATCAAAGATTACATCAACCAGAGGTATATTTCGAGTTTCAAGCAGCTTGATTAAAGAGATGAGATTTTTCACATTTTTTTTGTTTATTTGCAGTGTGAGTTTTTCGGAATTCAGCATACTTAACCAATCTATTTTTGGAAAATATATAAGTATTAGAAGTAAAAAATAAAAAGTATGAAACAGGTGACCATTTCACTAATTGTTTGCATATTTTCCTTCCTGATTCTTCTGCAACTGAGCGCTGCAGAAACTCTGACTTGTTATATAAAAGACCCTTCAGGAACTGCTATACGAAGCAGTCAAACTACCTTTGGATTCTATACAAGTGCAACATATACATGTTCAGCATCATGCCCTTCTTCGGATTCTTCATGTTGCCAGAAAGAAGGACAATACACTTGGCAGGTGGTTTCAAGTTATGACGGAAGCACAGTTTCAGGAAATGCATACTATGTCAACTGGGATGGTTCCTCTACCTGGTGCTCTTGTCATGGTGATACTTGGGTAAGCAGCGTTTCCAAGTGCTGTGGTGATGATGGTTCAGCTGATGATTGGTGTGCTGGTGGATATACAAGTTGTTATGATGGTGTTTACTATACAGATGGTGATTCAAATTCCTATACATGTTCCTGTGGCGGAGGTTATTGGAACATAGGTGGTGAAGTTGCTGGAAGTTCTTGTTGCGGTGATGATTCAGGAGAGTACAGAAGAACACGCCAGGCTGGAACAGATTCCACATATTCATCCGATTCTAACGATGATGCGTGTTGCAATGCAAACAACAAATGTGTATATAATTCTGTATGTTACGCTTCTACTTCAACGTTAGGCTCGATACCCAATAAGAATTACTGTGATAACGGTGTTTGGGTAGGCGGAGATGCTTCTGAAACAGCCTGCACAGCAATTGCTGGTTCAGGAAGGTGGAGTATAGGCGGAGAAGTGGCTGCCACAACATGCTGTGGTGATGATTCTGGTGAAAATTACAGGATATGCCAAGATAATAATGAAGGATATTGCGCCAGATCGAGTGATAATACTGCATGTTGCGATTCACAATATGATTGTGTATTTGATGATACATGCTATTCTTCTGGAACTGTGCAAGGACAGTGGAGGTGCGAATCCGGGACATGGCATGATTTTATACCACCTGTTACAACGGATGATGCAACCAGTACATGGACGAATACGGATCAAATAGTCACATTAACCTGTGATGATGATGCAGGTTCAGGCTGTGATACAGTCAGATACTGTATAGGTTCAAATACATGCACTCCAGAAATAACAGAATATGATATTTCAAGTGGTTCTTACAAGGTCTCTGTGACATGCCCAGCCGGTTCGGTATGCAAACAGTATGTAAGATACCAGTCAAAGGATAAGGCAGGAAACTGGGAAGATATTAAAACCTCAGCAGAAACGAGAATAGATAAAGAAAAACCAACAACTTCCATAAAACTTTCCGGAGTCGAAGGGGATAATGGCTGGTATGTATCTGATGTTACGGTGACACTTTCTTGTGATGACGGTAGCGGTTCAGGCTGTAGTGAGACTTACTATTGTGTGGACCAATCTGATTCCTGTACACCAAGCGTGAAATACACAGGACCATTTTTAATTTCAAATGAAGATATAAACTATGTTCGATATCATTCAAAGGATAATGTTGGGAATGTAGAAGATGTTAAATCCACCGAAGTCAAAATAGATAAGACACCACCAACAGCATGGATAAACCCTCTTCCTGAATGGACGAATTCAAGTGATGGTTCTGGTGATGTATATTTTGATGTATACTGGAATGGAGATGATGGACCTACCGGTTCAGGAATAACGAGTTACAGCATTCAGTATATAATATACAACAGAGCAACTGGAAATTATGTCACAAATAACTGCGGAACAGCTGATTGGTGTGATTGGATTACAAGGGATGAAACAGATCCGAAACAGGAAATATTTGGTCTTCTGGACAATCCCGAAAATGTAGAGGCATTCAACAATCACACATTTCTTTTCAGAATAAGTGCAAAGGATAATGCAGGAAATGTAATGGATTATTCTATAAACCCACCCTGGGAAAATACATCTATCGATGTGGTTTCTCCTGTAAGCGCAATATCTACTGTATCCTATCCAGGAGAACTCATAGTAGAGGCTTTCTGGCAGGGTTGGGATAATGAATCAGGAGTAGCATACTATGATGTTCAAAGCAATATGAGCGGCTCTTGGGATTATCTCACAGATACAGACGGAAACAGTACATATCATACTACAAAAACTTCAGGTAATTTCAGTGTTTCATCCGATGGAATTTACTATTTCAGGGTAAGAGCAGTAGATAGAGCAGGAAATGTAGAAACCCCCTGGAAATACAGCTCGGTTCTTGTGGATGTTTCACCTCCTGTTGCTTGGATGGAAGAGCCCTATAATGAATGGATGAAATTTTATAATTTCACTGTAAATTGGTCCGGATACGATACAGGTAGTCCACCTTCTGGAATCAAATGTTACGATGTTCAGTGGAGTAATGATACGATAAACTGGAACTATATCCAATACAATGAATTTGGTGATTTGACAGAGTGTGTACTTCTAACGGAAACCATATTCGGCCTTTACGGATTTACTGATTTAAAAGATGGCATTACATACTATTTCAGAGTTAGAGCTACAGACAATAATGGAAATATCGGTAACTGGAGTGTGAAAAACACAACAATAGATACGTATTCTCCCGTTATTATAGTTAACGTAACAGACGATAAAGGAAGAGAGATAATAGAAGGCTATGTTCCAGCAGATGTAAAAAACATTACCATAACCTCAATGGCATGGGACAACATTTCAGGTATAAAAAAGCATACCATTCACTATTGGCTCACTCAAAACAACAAATACACATACGGTGAAAAGGAATGCGGCGAAGCACTACCATGGGGAGATTGGAGTAACTGTTCCATAACCTTTGCTTATGATGAAGACACGGTGATCAAATATTATGTGAAGGCAGAGGACAGAGCAGGAAATGTAAATACAACACCGATAAGGTTTACAACCTCTCACCCCCTTGCAAATTTTGTAATTCACCAGGCAGCTATCGGTTTGGGAGATTCAATTCTTCTTAAAGTTCAGGTGAGAAACATCCAAGAAACCGTGGACAATATAACCATATCCATTGAAAGCACGATCACCTCAGCAAAACCAAAATTTGAAAATATAGGCTCTGGAGATTTTGAAATTCAGGCAGACGGAAAGGTCTTACAAGTTTATAACTTAAATCCAATGGAAGAAAGAGAATTTTTTGTGAGAATATATTCCAGCGAGATAGGGACCTATTATCTGAACATGACAGCTCAATCAAACGTTGCACAGCCGGGTCTTATTGATACAGACAGTGCAAAAATAATTATCGGTTATCCCCCTTCATTCCCCGGTCTTGCACCATGGAGTATTCTCCTGCTTGTAATACTTTCGGTTACGATTTTCTTAATTATTTAAAACGCTGGGAGAGGGACTCGAACCCTCAAGCCCTTGCGGGCACACGCTGTCTGTTTTTCTATCATCTCACGCTGGGAACCACCCAGCATGACTCCAAGCGTGCTCCTTACCAATTCGGACATCCCAGCATCTGCTTATAAATTTTTTATGGAAGATATGAAACCTTCGAATAAATATGATTCCGCTTTGAATATAAAAGATTTATCTTTTCTTTCTACCCTTCTTTGATGTTCTCTTTCTGTGTCTCTTTGTATTCTTCCTTCTTTTAGTTTCCTTCTCCTTTACAATTTCCAGTTTCACACCATTCATGAGGTTTATGAGGCTTTCCCTTGTATACGTTCCTGTATCTCTTCTCTTGTTTTTGAGCCTTATCGTGAGAAATGATATTATCAAGATTGATATAAACAGGGAAGCGGTGTTCACTATGGTTGAAGAATTTGTTGCGAGATAGGAACCTATAAAATCTGTGAACTGCGATTGTGTTGATGATCTTATTTCTCCACTAATCCCTTCAGGTTTTATATTCAGAACAAAACTGTCAGCGTTTTTCTTTTCCAGTTCATCACACTCCACCTTCATGGTCACAGTATAACTATTCTTTTCCGGAGATATTGGAGTTATATGAATGTATATCTTCTTCTCATCTCCCGGGGCAATCTCAGTTATCTCCTTTGGTTCAAAATCAAACCATTCGGAAGGAATTCCTTCTACATTTATTCTAAGATTGTGCATCGTCTCCTGACCGGTGTTTATTATCGATACCTCGATTGTGGATTCTCCTTTCTCAGGAATCTGTGTCTTGATTGGGAGCGCCCACATCAGTTCCCTCTTTTTCACAATCGAAATATCCTTGGTAATACCCGTTGATCTGAATAACGATTTACTGACATTTATATAGAGTATATGCATACCCTCTTTGTCAGGGGCTCTCAAAGTTGCAGAAAACACACCATCAGAGTTTGTTCTGGTCTCCCCGGAAACGTCACCCAATCTGTATTTCACTATTGCATTGTCCACCACTCTTCCGTCACCTCGCCTTACAGTCCCTCTGAGTTTTATAATATCATTGAGATAATACTCCTCCCTGTCAGTTCCTGCTTCAATCTCCAGTGTTTCCCTTTCTCCAACAACAAAAGCTGAGAGGTGGGTTGAATCAAACCTTACAACATTTCTTGTTACATCAACATCCGAATCAATTCTTTCCCATACACCCGAACAGATTCTCGCATCAAGATTCCAGTTACGACAGGTGTAAACCTCGATATTTGTTTCATCAACAATCTTTGATGCATCGTACTTTATCTGCATAAACACCCTGTCAAACTCCAGTGCAAACTCCAACGCAATACCAACAGCAATCTTAAGTCCTTCAATTTCCGCATTCTGGAATGAATCATATCTTATCACATTTTTCACATTCTGATCAATCATTACGTTATAGAAATCTGCTGTAACACCTGGAAGATTAACTGTTACGGAGTAATTTCCCTTCGGAAGATAACCAGAGTATCTCCCACCACCGAGGTTTATCGTCTTTGACCAGCCATTTCTATAAAACTTAATATTCCCTGAAACTGTCTTTCCGTTTGCATTGAACAGTTCTCCGCTGAAGGAAACAACATATTCTATCACCTTCTTTGATGAAAATTTAATCTCTTCATTATCTCCATCATCATCAACATCTCCTGTATAATCAACCGAGACGATCAATTCATATGATCCAGGAGCCAGATCAGGCGCCTTTATAACAATCTCATCAGTGCCTGTTCTCTGGAATTCAATATCCTGATTATTCAATCTTACCGAAACACGGTTTATTATGCGACTCAGTATTGGAGAATCATGATAGAATGCATCGAGTTTTATGGTTATGTTCTCGTTTCCTCTTATTTCACTCGGAGTTATAGAGGAAATACGGAACACAGAAGACGGAAAAACATCTATATATCTCTTATCAGAAACTGTTTTGTTCTCAAAACTAACTCTCAGCGTCAGCGATATGCTTCCATACATTTTCAGTTCAGGAAGGTTTATCACCCAGTGTCTGTTTATATTATCAAAAAAAATCCTGTTTGATGGTATGATTACATAATCCCCATCATTAACTGAATAGGAGAAACTTACATCCCTTGGACTGGTTATGATACTTTCCGAATCATCCGTCTTGGTTATTTCTGCAGTTATTTCTAGGGACGAGTCATCATAAATAACGTCTGGATGAACATCAAGAATATTAATGTCAAGCCTTTGCACAGTGAGTTTCAGGTATTCCTCTTTCCTGACATTATTTTCAGATTCATCAGCTTCACAGACAACTGTTATGTTATATGTTCCGAGATGCTGGGGAATAAAACTATTGGAATACAAATCTTCTGATTTTTCCAGCGGAATGAAAAATGATACAGCAGGGTGGTCAACAAGAGCATAAACCCTTTCTACCGTTCCGTTGGTGGTTTCACATTTGCACGATATGGTTACAGATTCACCAACCCATACTTTTGGACCGGGATGCAGTACGATATTACTCAGAAGAACTTCAGCCCTGACAGAAAGGGGGCATACAATCATTACAACACATATTATCAAAAACAGAGCAGAATTCTTACAAACAAACTCCTTTAATCTCTTCCTGCCCTCCATATGTTCAATTTTATTTTATAGCTTAAATAGATTATTAGAAGAATGATAAGCATTAAAATGATAATAAACGGAGCAAAAGCATCAGACCGAGATTTTTCCTTTTTCAGAAGGACTGTTTTCTTTTGAATGAAATTTCCGTCCTCTGTGATTAAAGTAAATTCAACAGAGGATTCCTTCCAGATCGATGGTCTGTACGGTATTCTTGCTTTTTTTATCTGTCCGGAGTTCATGAAATCTATCCTTGCTGATTCCATTATCCAACCAACAGGGTATTTACTGGGAATTACAATCAGATTTTTGACATCCTGATTACTTCTTATGTAAATATCTATATAATCATCGAATGTATGAACATCTACTATTTCAAAATTACCGGCTTTGCTTTTCTTTGGTTTTCCTTCAAAATAATATGGACCGAATTTAAAAATCTCGTTGCAAAAATATATTCTTACATATACTGTATAGTTTCCCTCAGGCAGATTCGAGTAAATATCCATATCAGCATGGCTCCCTGGCCATAAAGGCTTTGCCCTGCTCCAGCCTGTGTACACAAGTTTAGAAGTATTATAGAAATCTGCTCTTGCTCTTACCTCGCATCCAACAGAACCGATATTTTCCCATGTAATTGAGATTTTCTGGGGAGGCTTTGTGCTTATGTTTATCCATGCAAGACTTCCCTGTATTACACTTTCTACATTCACATCAACATCCAGAGCCGCAACTGCAGGTATTAAACCCATAACCAATAGAACAGTAAAAAATCTCACATTCATTTCACCACCCTTAACTTTTGATCTTTTTTCATTTTTTCCACCAGTAGATTCCTATAAATATAATCAAAATTATCATTGAGATTACCCAAAAAGGAAAAACCCCCGGTGCCTGTTGTGCAACAACCGCTCCTGTAGTTTCCATTTCAGGTGGATGAATTTGAATTTCACCTGTATCCTGATAATCTCCTGTTTCCCATGAAACCCTTGCCGATATGTTGTATATACCGGGATTGATATTTGCAGTGTCCAAGTATGCATGTAATGCCACTATCTGTCCAGGTCTGATAAACTCTGATGTTGTTTTAAGCCTTGCTATTATATCACTCTCATTGTTGCCGTATATTCTTATATCACTTGCCTTCACTCTCATGGTCACAGTCCCGTTATTTTTAAAAAACACATCAATAACCTCCATACCTCCTGCACGCCTCGAACCGAATCCTGCTATATAACCGGATCGCACAGCATTTCCAGAAACTCTGAAGATTATTCTGAATTCCACTGATGCTATTGTTCCTATACCAAGTCCTGCTCCCTGAATACCGGACCTCGGTTTAAACCTTATAACACTTGAATGGTATCCTGGTTCTGCATTTTCAGGAATATTCAATATAACTGTCACCCTTTTATTCGCAAGCAGTGTTCTGCCAGCTTTTGTCCTAAAATTTTTCTTGTGAGGGGGGAGAAGAACAGGATTTTCGATGAACTCCACCCATCTATGAGAATATTCCTCCGAAGCCTCAGAGAGATTGAAATCATAACCAGTTCTCGGTCTTGAGGAACTGAAGAAATCAGGATTTCCCGGGGATGATATCATATCCACTACGAGGTTGGTATTACTATCTGTTATGAGGAAAAACTCTATGAGATGGGTTGAACCCGGTCTCACTTCTCCCAAATCAACAAAACCCGGCGAAACTCCTATTGAAAGCGACTGTGCACTACCTGTAAAAATACACAGAAACGCAATAGAACTCAAGAAAAAAACACGAAGTTTACCATCCAACATAGAATTATATACGAATCAAATCAATAAAAATCTTGGAGACGGTTTTTTAAAGTTAACAAAGCAATCACTTACATGAAGATTTAAATATCACCTCGCCACTATATATATAACATGAAACAAAGAATTGTTTCACTATTATTCGTTTCTGCCATGCTTCTGTGTTTTGTAGGATTGGTGATTGCAGCTACTGATACCGATACAGCAACATTCGATGTAACAGTTTCTTCCATAGTGATGATTGATATACAGCCAAACTCAACCAGCTGGACTGCATATCCAGGAAATACAACATCTGCAGTTGATTTTTCTTTGGTAAATATAGGTTCATCAAACATAACAAGTATCTATCTTACTGCCACAGAGCCAAGCTCCATGCCCTTCGGAACAACCACAGCAACAAACTGGGATGCAGGAAACTTTCTAGAAGTAAGCAATGATACAGGAACTACATATTATTTTGTCAACAGAGTAGAGTTTAATGAAAGCGATTGGCCGGATTATTTAACCTTACCATCGAATGCTAAGGCTGTAGGAAGATTCAGGATAGCGGATAATGAATACTTCTGGGCTCTCGAAAGCGGTTTGGTGAACTGCAGCAACGGAACAATATATATAGGAACCACACCGCATACACCATCAGATAGTGGTGATACAAATCTTACAGATAATTCCCATACATTACAACAAGACGGAAGCTTGACTCATGGTCTGGTTGATGCAAAGATAGGCAACCAGTGGTACTGCATCGTAGTAGATGCGGATTGCACCAAGGTGAGGATGGTTAAGTGGAACATCCAATATGATGAGGATGCTGGAAAGTGTACAAACGATGGATATGTTTACACAGGAACATTGTTACCAGGAGAGAGCTTTGAAATAAAGGTAAGGGCAAGAATACCCTTGGGTGTTGCAAGCGGTGATGTCACTACAGGAACACTCACGGTTACAGCAAGCGATACATAGGCAAGTAGAACGGTAATGACAAAACTGTTTATTTTATTCGTTAATTAGTTCATTTATTTTTTTGTTTACTAAATAATTATTAGTGAAAAAATGTCAGAAAGTTCCTCCGGCTTCTGTTTATTCCAAAAATCAAAAATCTCTGTTTTACTTTTGATACTGATTTTGTTGATATTTATCATTTTTTTTCACCAATTCACGGGTTTTGTGACAAATGTTATTAGATTTGCTATTGAAATATTCCCTTTGACAAAGGCTTGCATGTGTTTCACATCATATCCTGATGTAGTTGTGCAGGGCACGCAGAGTTATTTCACTGTGAACACCGAAAATTGTGGTAATAGAAATTTATCTGGAAGGGTTGTTTTCAGCATAATAAATTCATCCAACAATACTGTGCATCAAGAAGTTTCAGATCCATTTTCCCTTTCTGTTTCCGAAGCCAAGAGGATTACCTTTGGATGGACAGCTGATGTTCCTACTGGTAGTTACAGTGCACATGCAAAATATGTTGTTAACGGAACCGTCTTATCAGAGATACAATACAATTTTGAGGTTGTTCTGATAATCTGCATTCCAGGTGAAACAAAATGTTTCGATAATGAGGTAAGAGTGTGTTCCTATGATGGAACCAGATGGTTATTTTTAGAATACTGTGAATATGGATGTAGCAATGGTGCTTGTATTCAACCTCCACCAGCCCCACAACCTGGAATACAGGTGTCCAAACCTGTAGCAAATATTTATGTTGAATATCCTGACACTGTTGAAATACCCCAGGGAGTGAACTATACAATCCCGCTGAAAGTCGTAAACATCGGTGATGTTATCCTGCATAATCTTAACCTCTCGGTAAAGCACTCAGGAAACATGTCGGTTTCAATAACATCTTCGTTCGTACCAGTTCTTGATATCAACTCCTCTGTGATTTTTTCTATTGAAGTCAGTGTGCCATATAATATGCCGATTGGAGAGTACTGGATTGACTGGGAAATATCCGCAGAAGAGATATCCAAGAAAGGTAGAATAATCGCAAATATAACTGTAACATCCTTGAAAGCGAAATGCGAAGAGCTCATATCTCATTATTCCTGGCTTTTGGATTATATGGAAAAGGAGATAAAGATTGCAGAGTTTGAAGGGGCAGACGTAACAAAACTGAAAAAACTGATTGATGAAGCGAGGGATGATTTCGACATAGCAAAGAAATTCTACTCCTTTGGCATGTATTTAGAATCTCTCGAGAAACTGGAGTCCGTCAGAAAAAAGATAGAGTATATTGTTATTGAATTAAAGAAAGCCAAAATAGAAGCAATTCCGTTAAAAAAAGAGATTGAGATGCGGCTTCCACTGATATCTCTTTATATACTTATAGCATCAGTTTTTGTATGTGCAGCAGTGTTCATAACAGTAAAGAAGTTAAGAGAAAGGAAAAGGCGTACTGAGTTAATCCTTCCGAAGGTTTAGTATTATTTATTTTTTCCAGCATACCAGAGAGCTGCTGAAATAACAGCGGTTATTATAAGAATTATTATTGAGGATGAATACGGACCATTAATTATATTACTGACCGCACCTATCATTCCTGTGATGGTGTTTTCTGGGTTCTCTATATCAATCGGTTCTCTTCTGTCTGATTGCTCCTCTCTGTCCCTCCTGACCGGTTTATTCTTCACACTTCTCTCAATTTCTGATGATGTATTATCATTCAAGCCAACTGAAAAATTCTCTGCATTTATATAAGTATTGCTTTTTTCTGCATTTTCCTGATAAATTCCTGTAATATTCTGGTCTCCCATTACATTAACTTCAAATTTAAAGCTTCTTAACTGAGAGGTTGTCAGTATGTTTTCAGGACCCTTTACCACTGCAGATAATCTTATATAATACTTCCCTGGTTCTATGTTTTGCGGTGTTTTGACCATAACCCTGACCACTCTTGCTTTGATATCACCATGACCCGTTCCGAGAAACTCGTATCCTTCCTCCAGTTCTGAACTTCCAGGCTCTGAATAAGGGAGATAGAAGTTTTTTGGGGTTATTGTTATGTTAAACCCCTTTGGCAACTCTGTAACATTCATGCTGACATATATTCCAGGTTTTTCATGAATGTTGAAAAGGAGTATTTTGAAGCTTGTTACATCCCCTGGCAGAATATCTATAGATTTCTTTCCATAAGCACTACCAAGAGGTATCACTGCATGGATATTCTGTATTGATAGAATCAAGAAGAATACTAACATTACCAAAAATATCACTGCATATCTTCCGTTTAAGTTCACTTTATGGTTCTTCACCACTTTCCACCCCTTCTATATATAGAGTTCCGGTATAGTTATCCGCAGTTATTCCGAACGGAATATCTATCCAGTAGTACATGGTTACATTTGTGGATGGCGAAACGGCCTCTTTGAGCAGATTCCAGGAATAACCCAGTCTGTAACCACTGCTGTATTCATTCGTTGCATTATTCCATGTTATGTTTCCAACCTGAATATAATAATTATCGTTTAATGATCTGTTCAGGTCTGTTCCCTTTATATAAAGATCAACATTACATGTTGTTACGGACTCCACTGTAATGTTGTAGTTGTCATTGACATTCCCAGGAGCTGAATTGTTGGTTGTTCCTGGTTGGAGGTTTCCAAAATCTATACTATCCCACTGAAGGGTTATGTCAAGAATACAGGACACTATCTGAATGGTATTATTATCTGTGGTGTTATCATCCAGATATGACATGTTTGATTCAAGAAGCGCGCCGATTTTGTAGCTCGATCCTATGGTGCCTGTAGCATTCACATTCCATACCAGTTCACAGTATTCATCCTTGTCCAAAGGATTTCCGGAGCAGTTCTGGGGATTGGGATTGTCCGTAATGTAAAAAGGAGTGTCACCTTCAGTTGTGCTTATATCCGTGTCAGGATTACTTGATGTGGAGTTGTATCTGATTCTGCCTGTTACATTTCCGCAGTAACCCTTTCTACAGTAGACAGTCACGTTTACCAAGAATGTTGTGTTCTGTGCAACATTTTTCTGATCTACAGGCTCCACAAGCATGACCTCGAGATAGCCCTGTTTTATTGTTATAGAATCATTTGCGCTGAGGGGCTCATAATCCTGTACAGATCCGTTGCAGGTAACATTCCAGGAATAGAAACCACCCAGGGAGAAAGACCTGTTGTATTCATAAAGAAGGCTGGAGGAATTGAATGTCATGTTGAAGGGACCGTATGGACTTACATTGAAGGATATCTCACAGTAAACCCCTGATCCATTGATAGGCTCTCCGGAGGTCAGGTTGGTGTAGTTCGCAAAGAATGTAACATTCTCGTTCACATAAACCGTCCTGGATCCACCTTCAGGATCTGTTTGATCCCATATACTCAGATTGGAATTTGCTGAGGAGGAATAATTGGTGAAATGGGTTACGTTGAATGAAAGGGTTCCAGAGGAATAGCTTGTTATAACGCAGTCAGGAGGATTGCATATTTTCCCATCCCTTAATATTACAGGGGTGTGGAGATAGCTTAAACCATAAAATGTGATGTTTGCAGAGGTATTGAATGTGTCATTCAGGTTTGCAGAATCCACATCCACGAAATTATATCCGAAGGTTATGTAGGTATCAAAATCCGCCCAGCTTGCATTCACGCAACCGTACCACACAATCCTGAACACGCCCACCTTTCCTAACAAGGGCTGGCACACATTGGTTATATCCTCCACACTCTCAAAGTCTGTGGTTTCAGGATCATCGAAGTTTGCATAGGATGGGGAGGGGAATCTTATTGAGAGGCTTCTCTTTTCAGATTCCTTTTCGTTTGCACCATCAGAGCATGTTATCCACCACTCGTAATCCCCATCAGCAAGAGTTTCATTCACCTGAATGGTTGTTGAGCTATCATTCAGAGCATTCACCGTTCCATAGGGTTTAGGTATTCCGGTTCCTGTATCCGTTCTGTTGAGGAAAATCTCGCAGCTCAGGGTTGATGCCCTGTCATCACTGGTATTAAATATGAACTTTGGCACTCTTGTAGTTGTATTTATTGTATTGTTTGGAGGATATTCAAGATTTACACTTGGCGAGGTCGAATCAATTATAAGGGTTCTGTTTGTATCAGACCAGTCCTCATTCCCTGATGTATCATTGCAGTACACTCCCCATTTCCATTCTCCTTCAGGAATGCCACTAACGGTTACATACCATACTGTATTGTTTATCGGGCTTGAATTGGTCTGGTTTGCTGACCACACACCAGACCAGTCTGACCAGAGCTGGAGATAATCGGGCTGAACATCATCCCAGCACTTTAGTTCGAATGTAATTGTGGACGAAGAGGAGATGTAGTTATCAGGCGGGTTCGTTCCGAACTTTGCCACAGGTGGGCTGGCATCGGATAGATATGCAAATATTACATCTATGTATGGAGGGAGGTTACTTTCGTTGCTGAACGATACGGTTACGTTATGGTTGTGATACTCGTCTGCTACGCTTACCTGCTGTCCTATCGACCTTCCCCTGTCCCAGCTATCAGATGCCCAACTTACTGATATGACAAGGTTGTCATGTGTGTGATTTTCCGATCCTCCGGTTGCTCCGTATGCTGTTGAACCAACTATGAACCTCTTGTAGAAATCCCCTCCAGGATTGGACATCACTATCCAGTTGGAGGGTGGTGTGCCATCGAACATTCCTATCAGGCCTGTAGGTATTTCTGTATCAGATTCTGCCTTCGCAAGGGTGACATTTATAAACGGAGGTCTGTGATCTGCTGTGCTTGTTGGTCCTCCAGAACCTGTGTGGGTATGATCACTGATTGCTGCATCTGTCGAATATACCTCAGTACCCACTGTCCCTTTCGCTATGCTGAGCGTTATCTTCACTGTAGAATGGTAGTGTGTATTATTACCTCCTGTGGATATGCTCGCGTTGCCCATGACAAAATATCCATCCTGTGCTATGTATAAACTCCAGCCAGGGGGAATGCTCTCATTGAATATTGCTATGGCCCCTGCAGGTATGGTTGTCGGGATTCCGCTGTCATACACTATCACCTTCAGGCTTCTGTAAGAGGGCAGGGATGTTGCGTTTGAAACCGAATAGGAACTTATGCCTCCATGGGTGTGGTTTGCGCTTGATGGGTGAGACTCAGTACCTTCCCTTGCTGATAACGTATCCACACATGCAGTTTCGTTTACGTAAATCACGGCATGTGTGTGTGTCTCAGAACCACCTGTTGCTCCATATTTCTCATTACCTCTGGGAAACCTTTCGTAGAATGGGTCTCCTGGAGAGCAGGATATGCATGTCCAGCCCTCTGGTGCATCAACAGTTTCGTTATCCCAGAATAATATTAAATGTGTTGGAAGGATTATCCTTCTGATCTCTGATTGGTTTTGCTTTGCATAGGCATTGGCACAGCTTATCCACCAATCGTAACTACCCTTTAGAAGACTTGAGTTGGCTGTAAGGGTTGTGAGGGTGTTATTAAGCACTGAAGTATTTTCATCATAGGGCTGAGGTGTTCCTGAGCCTGTATCTGTTCTGTTTATCCAGAGTGTGCAGGAAAAGGTTGTGGAGTAGACATCGTATACTGTGAAGGTAAAGCTGGGTGTTGTGGTGGTGATTTCTGCATTGTCTTCTGGGGAGTGCAGTTCTATGTGGATTGGTGTGGGTGAAAGAGGAAGGTAATCCTTTGCCCAGGAATAATCAGCAGAGATATTGTATTCTGAGTCGCAGATGCCGTTGCCATCCTGGTCTTGGCATGTATCAGAGAAGTTTCCATCCGGATCTGTCCAGTAGTTTCCTCCTATGCAGGGACCTCCTATTATGTTGGTTTGACCTGAGCAGTTAAGGCTGGTGTTGAAAAAGTTCGGGTTATCTATGTGGTCACCTATCTCTATGTTTTGCGTGTTGTTGAAAAAGTTATTATAGATGCAATTGTATTCTGGGTCCCAGTTTACATCACCACTTGCAGCCTTAAGACCTATACCTTCAGCATTGTTTGTTATAATGGAAGAGGTTATGTTATTGTAGTCAGAATCCCCATAAAGGAGGATTCCTTCATCATAGTTATAATTTGCTGTGATATTGGTGAGACTGTTATTGTTACTCTGGCATATGTAGATTCCACGATCGTTGTAATTTACTGTGATGTTAGTAAGAATATTGGAGGAAGAAGAGTCGAGGCAGATTCCACGATAGTTGTAACTTGAATTGATTTGGGAGAGAGTTGTGTTTTCTGTTCTCAGAAGGTAGAGCATGTTATTTTTCTTTGTTGGAGAACCGAGGATTGTTATGTTTGTTAGGTTGGAATTGTCTGCGTTGCAGAGGATAAGTTCTGAGAGGGTTTTATCCTGAAGGTTTACGGAGTAGTTGTAGTATTCTATGGGTCTTCCTCCTGAGCCTGTGATGTTCTGGAGGAGGTTGTTGCAGTGGGAGTCTTCAGAGGTAGATATAGCGAAATCATATACATCATTTTCCTGCAGGGTTATGTTGTGAAGGGTGTTAAAGGAGGAGGAATAGAGGTAGATTCCATCCTCGCTATTGTAATTTGCTGTGATGTTGGTGAGGATGCTATTGTTGCTGGAATATAGGTAGATTCCGTGATAATTGTAATTTGCTGTGATGTTGGTGAGGGTGTTGGAGGATGATGAATCAAGATATATTCCATTCCAGAAATAACTTATGTTCCCGCAGTTTTTGATTGTATTATTATCCGAAGAATCATTGAGCCAGATTCCGTAGCCGTAAGAGTCTCCGTCTCCTGAGATTGTGTGGCCTGCGCAGTCAAAGGTTAGATTGTCTGCTCCTCCGAATTTTATGCAGGATTCTCCGGAGTCTGTGTTATCATTTGCGCCTGCATAATTGGTTATGTCTGCTGTAAGCTTTAGAATGTCTCCTGAAATCATGGTTCCGTTCTGGAGGTAGGAAGAGCATTCTTCGCAGGAGGAGCATGTGTAGACAGCGAAGTTTTCTGTATATTCTATATCCTCACCAAAGCGGAATTCCAATTTATGCATCTGGGATGTGAGAACCCTGAATGTTGCATATCCAGTTTTACTGCATGCATAATCCCTCACAAGAATCGAATCCGTTCCATTCAGCCATGTATAATTTAGCATGAGATTCCCGCACCTTATTTCCACAAATCTCAAATCATAACCAGAATCAGCATGATTGCTTAAAGTTGTACCCACAGGTGAGATTATGAGATCTGTTCGACCCTTCGTGATAAATGCCACAGTCCAGTTTCCACCCACAACAGGATAGCTCTGAGGATTCAGTATCTCTATCTCCGGCTGATGTAGAAGAGCCTTATCAGAAGAAATCTGAGACATTCCAAGAATCACTATCAATGCTCCAAGCAAAGCCTTGTGAAAAAAACAGACATCCAAACTCATATTAGGAAATTACAAGGATGATTAATAAAACTAAGCGATCCTGAAAAGCCTTCTTATTCTCAAAAATCTCGGTGGTTTGTATTCCTCCCCCACAAGCTCTGCAGCAATTTTCATGAATGCAAGGGAAGCAGGAGAATATTCGTCAAGTCCGACAATGGGTGTTCTCCTGAAAACACTCTTCTTTACGTTCCTATCTTCCGGTATTTTGCCAAGTATTTTTGACTCACATAACGATTCTATTTCTTCGGGCAGCAGTTCATACGAATCTGTGCAGCGATTAATGACTATGCTTATATTTCTCTTTCCTAATTTTCTGGCGAGTTTTATCACCTTCATGGCATCGGTGACAGCTGGAATTTCAGGATTCGTTACCACGATTACTTCTTCACATGCCTTCAAAATCTGGGAAACATTCCTTCCTATACCCGGAGGGGAATCTATCAGCACGATATCATCGAGCTTCTGCACGGTATTTTTAAACCTGTTTTGATTATACGTCTGGATATAGTTCATTGAGAGATACGAAGGCAGAACCCTGAGTCCTGAAGGATGAATGTATATTGCATCTTCTATATCAATATCACCTGAAAGGACATCCTGTAATGCAGAGGGAAACTGATACATGCCGAGCTGCAGTCCGAGATTTGATGTTTCCATATCCGCATCAACCACCGTAACACTCTTCTTCATTATTGTAAGAGCCAGACCTACATTAGAAACAAAGGTTGTCTTTCCAGCACCACCCTTTCCTGAGACGACCCCAATCAACCGCTTCATGATAAATCTATCTTACCCGGATATAAAAATCTTCTTTCAAATCACCGGCGTTTTTTTACAATGCTTATTTTCTCAAGCCCTTCTTTTACATCCTTTTTCATTCTTTCAAATCTTTTTTCATACACAGAAACAAGGTCATTTATATAGCTTATCACATACTCCTTAAACTTTTTTATCTCTTCTCTATTTTCCTTTATTTTTTCTGATTGTTTGCTTATCGCATTTCTCAGCTTCTTTACAGTTTCCATTACATCAGCATCTCTCATTTTCTGGCTGTTAATATAGTTTTCAATGTTTTTTACTTTTCCCTTGACTACCGCATCAAAGGCTCTCTCATGTGATTTGATCACACTGTCCACATAGGACTCCATGTTTTGCTTGAATCTTTTTATATCCGTCCTGCTTTCTATCATGTCAACATCCCTTTTTAATCTCTCAACAACCATTCCCAGGTCTCTGAGCTGAAATTCTACCAATTTTTTCAATTCCTGTATATTGTTTTTATTAGTTTTCAGATTCTTTGATATATTTTGGATATCAAGAATGAGTTCATGCATTTTTTCTTCAAGAGTGTTGAGTCTATCAGAGTCGGTTAAAGTCCTCTTATTTATATCCTCCACACTCTCTCTGAGATTTTTCAAGGAGGATTCAATGGCATTTATTTTGCTGGTATTTCTCTCTATGGAATCAGAAAACCTGCGAACAAGATTTTCATAACGTCTTCTCCACTCCTCCCTTTCTTTTTTCAGCAGGATTATTCTTTCCCTCATACCCTTTAAATTCATATTATCACAATCTCCTTTATTCCAGAAACAATCCACATTATCCTTCTCAATCTCTCACCGAGCGAATCAGAGGTACATAATTATTGTTATCGGGATTTATAAATTCTGTTTTTGTTTTCTTTTTGCCTCACATATTCTGCACAATCCTGTTTCCACAGAAAAATCCTTTGCACAAACTATAGCACCACACAGTCTGCATGTATATGCAGGCAGTGCAGGACCTCCACATATCGCACACAAGGCTCCTCTTTCCATAAGTAAAAGAATGGTGAGGGTATTTAAAAACTTACTTTTCATACCCATTTGGTGTTTGTAGCATCGAAGAGAACGGTTTTATAGGCTAGGAAAACATCGCAATTAAGAGAAGTTGAGGCAAACCATAAAAATTCAATTTGAGAAATACCTAAAGGTACATAATTTTTTATAGAGCTAACTACAACGCATTTTATTAAAGAGATAGGCAAAAAGATTTCGCCAACAATAAATTTACAGAACCAGAAGAGATAGAATTAAGTAAGAGACTTGCCCGAGAAGGTTGTTTCTTCTCACCTATCGGAAAGCTTTCCTATCAGGGAAATAAATATCCAGAATATCCTCATTGGTTCGTCCTTATTTTAATGAATATAAAAAGTTGCATCTAGTAGAAATGGATCTGCTCTGAAGTAGAGGTTTTCCCTTCTCATAATAAAGGAATATTTCATGAGCCTTTCAAGTGCCTGTGTTAGAGTGTTGGGATTTATCTTCTTTCTCATATCCTTACTCACGTAATAATAGAGCTGAGACCATGTAACGTGATTGGAGTTTCTGATGATTGTAATGTAGAGTTTTTTATTTCTAATCCTTTGGAGGAAACTCTGAAGCTCTGATGCAACGACTTTGGTCGCTATTTTCTTGGTCTTCTCAAGCGCGTTACTGTTTTTAAGAACAGCCCTTTCGTATCCATAAAGAGTCAGCCATCCTATCAGTCCGTCCAACTCTTCCACTACATGTCTTATCTCCTCCTCGGAAATCCTGAATTTGAGTTGTCGGAAACCCATGGATAGGTACTCTCTCGCCCTTTCCTTATCCAGCCTTTTCATTTCAATCTTCACTATGTGCCTTCCGAAAAGTGGATGTGCTGCCGCATCCCTCTCGCCTAGGACATCCTCTATTACACCTACCTCGCTTCCAGAGATTATGAAACTCACGTTCGGAATCCTGTCATAGAAATAGGAAATGACATCGGCCAACTGAAGGGGACCTATTCGCTGTGCTTCATCAATGAACACATGTATTCTTCCGGCCTTTCTTATCACTTCCTCCATCTTCAAGAAACTCTCATCAACCTTCCTTATTATTCTCATGCCCACATTTCCTACAGAAAGATCAACAGATTCTATTTTTCCAAATATTTTTGATTTTTTCTCCTTAGCTATATCATATATTATGGAAAACAATTCCTTTTTTGGATCCGAGATGATTCTTCCATCAATCCAGACTTTCAGACCCGAAAGCTCGTGGTAAAGCACATTAAGAAGGCTTGTTTTTCCAACCCTTCTCACACCTATTAATGAGATTATTTTCTCTCCCCTCTTAAGGGCACTTTTTATCTCTTCGTATTCTGTTCTGTAATTAAAAAAATCCTTAATCCGACTCTTGGGTTCTATATTGAAATACATGATTATTCATTTATATCTGTTCTATAAAAACTTAACTTAAATTGAAATTTTACTTAAGTTTACTTAACTTCGCTAAACAATATCCTTCTTCACGATTTCTCCAGGCAATGTAAACCTTCCAGGCCAGATTTTTCTTCCTGGATAGAAAACCGTATTAACACCGGTTTTCACATTATCACCTATAACAGCACCGAATTTTCTTCTTAAGGTATCGATCTTTTCTCCCTTCACAAAGGATTTTACCGTCTGTCCATCATGTCTGAGATTTGCTATTATCGTTCCTCCACCTATGTTTACATTGCATCCTATTATCGAATCTCCTATATAGGAGAGATGGTTTATTTTACTGCCATGCATAACAATGGAATTCTTCACCTCCACACCATTTCCTATTCTGCAATCGTTGCCTATCGCAGTATAAGGTCTTATAAAACAATTAGGTCCTATCCTGCAGTTCTTTCCAATAACAACAGGACCCTTTATATACGCTCCGCTCTTCACAAGAGTTCCCTTTCCAATAACAACAGGACCCTTTATTTTTACATGCTCTTCAACCTCTCCTTCTATCTTTGTTTCATTAAGATTTTCCAGAATCTTTTCATTCGCTTCAAGCAGATTCCATGGATAGCTGACCGGAAACCAGCAACCATCTGCATTAACAACATATACATCCCGGGATTTCGCTAAAGAATTCACAGCCTCATTAAGCTCGTATTCACCTCGAGGAGATTTTTCAAGTTTTTTTATCTCCTGAAAAATTTCCTCATCAAGAACATAGCAACCGGTATTTGCAAGGTCAGACACGAATTCCTTCGGCTTCTCTGCAAATCCACAAACCTTTCCCTCCTTCTCAATCCACACACCGAATCTCTCCGGGTCATTAACTCTGTGAGCGGTCACGCAGAGATCATGTTCAACACATTCTTCCAGAAGCTTTCTACTGTATATATCATCACCCATCAGAACCAGAAACCTGCCTGAAACATATCCTTCTGCATGAAGAAGGGCATGCCCTGTACCCAGCTGCTCTCTCTGCTCCACATATGTGAGCTTAATTCCCTGAAACTCTTCACCGAATTTTTCTTTTATCATCTCCTTTCGGTATCCAACCACAAGAATTACTTCATCTATCAGGCCTGACAAGGATTCGAGATTGTGTTGAAGAATGGGCTTGTTTGCAACCTCAAGAAGCGGTTTCGGTCTGGTCAATGTCAAAGGATACGTTCTTGTTGATTTTCCTGCAGCAAGTACAACCGCTTTCATTTATTTCACCGTGACGCTTTTACTGAGATTTCTTGGATAGTCCGGATCGTGTCCGTTGAGAATGGCAAGATGATAGGCCAGTATCTGAACAGGTATTATATTCACTATAGGTGATGCATTGCCAACATCCGGAACCTTTATCCAGTAATCGAAAATCTCATTGTTTTCAGGTGAAACACCTATTATATAGCCTCCTCTTGCTTTAACTTCCATTGCATTGCTTATTATATCCTGCTTTGCCTCATCATTAGCAACCAAAACAATGCAAGGCACACCTTCATGTATCAGAGCCAGAGGTCCGTGCTTGAGCTCACCTCCGGCAAAACCCTCAGCATGTATGTAGGAGACTTCCTGTATTTTTATTGCCGCCTCCAAAGCCATCGGATAGTTCAGGGACCTTCCGATTATATAAATATTTTTCTGTTTGTATATCTTCTCCGCAAGTTTTCGTATACGATCTTCATACCTTGGATTCAGCATGTCGTTAACTTTTGCTGCAGTCTCTATCAGGAGCCTTTTTCCCTCTTCGAGTTTTCCTGCACAGGCATATGCGAGAAGCATAACCAAGGCAAGCTGGGAGGTGGTTGCTTTGGTTGATGCCACAGCTTTTTCAGGACCCGCATTTATAAGAAATGTATAATCCGATTCCCTGTCCAAAGTTGAGCCCTTTACGTTCACAAGGGATATTATTTTTACCCCCTTCTTCTTTGCAATTCTCACAGCCTCAAGAACATCAGCGGTTTCACCGCTCTGCGATATGGGTATGAGAAGCGTTCTTTCGGTTAAGAAGTGATGATAGTTTGGAAACTCTGAAGAAAACACTGCATTCACATGTTTTTTTGCTATTTTGGAGAAGAAATATTCCGCAGCCATGCAGACCTTTCCTGCGGTTCCACAGCCTGTGAAAAATGTTCCATAAGCCTTATTTATCTCCTCTGCAATTCTCATTATTTCTTCTTCTGGCTGGTTTATGGCTCTGGCTATCGTATCTTTCTGTTCCATTATCTCCTTTATCATGAAATGCTTATATCCTCCCTTCTCTGCCTGCTGGGCATCCCAGTCTATGGTTATGAGCCTTTTCCAAACCTCTTCGTTTTTCACAAAATTGATAAACTTCGGTTTTTTATCTATAATTACCATTTCATCATCATCTATATACATAACATTTTTCGTCTGATCAAGAAAAGCCAGAACATCCGAAGCGAGAAAATATTCCGTGGTTTCGCCTGCAGACTTCACACCCACAATGAGAGGAGAACCCTTTCTTATGCCTATCATTTTATCCGGATGCTCTGTTGATATCATTACTATTGCATATCTTCCCTCGAGCATTAATGCTGTTTTCTTTGCAGCCTCCTCAAAGCCTAAATGAAGGTTTTCCTCCATCAAATGTGCTATTATTTCACTATCGGTCTCGGATTTGAAAACGTGTCCTTTATCCATCAACATTTTTTTGAGTTCCTGAAAATTCTCTATGATTCCATTGTGAACTATCGCTATAGAATTTTTGCAATCTACATGAGGGTGTGCATTTTCTTTTGTAACACCACCATGAGTTGCCCACCTTGAATGCGCTATACCCACATTTCCTGGAAGATTTATTTCCTTTGCTTCGCTTATTTTTCCTGTATTCTTTTCCAAAAACAATCGGTTTTCCTTCACCGTTGCAAATCCGTAAGAATCGTAACCTCTGTATTCGAGTTTTTTCAGTGAATTAAAAATTATAGGTGCAGCATCCCTTTTTCCGATATATCCAACTATACCGCACACCAGAAACACCTGTAGGATAGATAGCTTTAGCCTATTTAAATGCTTTATTGAAAATATTTTCACAAGACGGGGTTTCAACACCGCAATAAGAAAGGAAATTTTATAAAAATTTCTAAAATATTTTTTGTAATATTATAAATTTTTTACTAAGGGTGAAGAAATGAAAGCAAAATACTTTCTTCTAAAAAATATTAAAAAAAGAAGTGTGCTCATGCCCATAAAAATATTTAAAAATCCGGAAGATTTGAAGGTTCTTGCTAATCCTCTTGGATGGAAAATATTTCAGGAGATGAAAGTTCCTGCATGTCCTAAGGATGTGGCGAAAAAGTTGGGCATTCATGAGCAAAAAGTTTATTACTATATAAACAGATTCAGAGCTTCAGGACTTATAGAGGAAGTAAAAACCGAAGCAAGGCACGGAACAATTGCAAGATTTTACAAAGCAAAAAATCATGCGTTTGGTATGTGCATAGACGGAGGAGAAAGCATCAAAATAAATATACATCCTCCACAGCAATATAAACTTCTTGAACCTTTTATTGCTGAAGGTAGATTCAATGCAAAAATTATAGTGGGCTCACCCGATCCTCATGGTCCTTGGAAGGCAAGGGGAAGCGATTCCTGCTGTGCAATAGACTTTGCCCTTTTCATGGGCACATTCAGTGCTCATACAAAACTACCAAATTATATGCTGGATGTTGAGATAAGAGAAAAGGATTTGAAAGATAACCTTGTGCTTTTTGGCGGTCCTGTTGTGAACATGATCACGAAAAAAATAAACAGCAAGTTACCGATATACATAGATATAAAGGAAAATTTTGATATAAAATCCAAAATTTCGGGAAGGGTTTACAAGGACGATGAATGCGGATTCATTGCTATAATAGATAATCCTTGGAAGAAAGAGAAAAAAATTCTTGTGCTTGCGGGAAAAAGATTTCAGGGAACAAAATCCGCGGTTCTCGCATGGATAAAATATCTGGAAAAAATAATGGAAGGTAACAAATTTGATAAAAAAATCGTTGCAAAAGTTGTGAGAGGCTATGATATGGACGGTGACGGAGTTATAGACAGTGTGGATATTCTTGAGTAAAAATAAAAATTAATAGTTGTAAATTAAAGAAGACTAATGCCGGTGTAGCTCAGCGGTTAGGTTGAAACCACGTGAAGAGCGCCAGACTCATAACATGAAGTGCAAAGGTTATGAGTGTTGAGGGTTTTAAACCCTGTGAGAAATCTGGAGGTCGCGGGTTCAAATCCCGCCACCGGCATCATTTCTATTCAGGTTGCTTTAAAATACCCATGCAAAGATTTTATCGTTCATCACAACATAACTCATTTTGGTTTTAACATCGCTTCTCTCCAACATACATGTAATCTCAATACCCTGAGGTATCCGTGCATACATTCCAGTATCGTATCCCTTTTCTCTGCAGAAATTTTTTACAAGCACATTAAGACTGTTATCAGATGAGAATATACCAGCATGAGATAATATTGCTATCACAAGGAATGCTGCAATCATTCCCATAACAAATCCTGCGATTAGAGAGATTTTTGTTTCTTCCATATGGAAAAATAGAAGGGTAAGATTTTTAAGGGAATAGGTTACCTAAAAAACCTCCTAAATATCCCACAATAATCGGTGCGAAGAAAAGTGTAATTACATAGAAAATAAGGGCTACAGCTATTGAATGAACAAGGCTTAAATCTCCAAAAAAGAGCTTTATAAACACAATCCACACAAGAAGTGGTAGAATAACATTCCCAAAGGGTATCGCAATAACAAACGGAAGAAGTAATCCCATAAAACCAAACATGTTAATCAGATTTACAATAAGCACCACCAAGAATGCATTTTTTACTGAGACGTTTTCTCCAAATTTATGACCGAATATTTCCAGAATTATCGATAGAATAATTCCTCCAATAAGGGTGGATAAAATAATATTTATACCCATGCTTATCCAGAATTCAAATGAATGTGCAGTTGCGAGGTCGTAAATGGCTTCTGGATTGAATAAAAAATTAAGGAACTCAACCATATTTTATTTTTTGAATAAATAATATTAATAATTGAGAGTTGGGAGGGACTTCTGTCTATGTACGAGGAAGCAAAAAACGAAATGACATCTTTGGATATAAGATTTCTTGTAAGAGAGCTTAGAAAAATAATTACTGGAGGATTTATAAGGAAAATCTATCAATACGGTGATTCGCGTTCAAAAAATCTGTTTTTTGAGATTTTTGTTCCAAATAAAGGTGCTTTCTGGCTTTACATGGATAAGAATAAAATATTTCTTACCAAGCACAAAAAACCCGCTCCTCAGGAACCTCCAAGTTTCTGCATGTTTCTCCGAAAACACCTGATGAACAAAAAAATAAAGAATATAACACAGGCAGGGTTCGACAGGATAGTGGAAATAGAAACAGAGCAATGTGTTTTTGTTGCAGAGCTTTTCCACTCAGGCAATTTCATACTCTGCGACTCCTTGAAAAATATTATAATGCCTCTGGAGATTCAGAAATGGAAGGATAGAGAAATAAAACCAAAAATACCCTACAGATATCCTCCAAAACCATTAAATCCTTTCGCAATGGACATTGAAACCTTTATCTCTTCCTTTTTTAGAACAGAAAAAAAGCTTATAGCCTATCTTGCCTCGAGTCTGGGATTTGGTTCGGTTTATGCTCAGGAAATCTGCGCGCGGTGCGGTGTGGATGGAAATATACTTTGTAAAGAAATAAAGACCGATGATATTGTTGCAATATATAACACCATTCAGGAAATAGATAAAGAGTTTAGTCCATGTGTGTACGAGAATTTTGTCTCACCGTTTCCTCTAAAAATTTATGGAAATAGAGATGTGATTTTTAAGCCCAGTTTTTCAGAAGCATTAGATGAATATTTTTCCAAACGTGAGGTGGAAACAGTAAAGGAGAGTATTGAGAAGCAAATAAAGGAAGAAAAGGAAAAACTTGAAAGAATAGTTAAACAGCAAGATGAGGCATTAGAAAGATGGAAAAAAATAGAAAAGCAATCAAGGGAAATGGGAGATAGAATTTACAGTTATTATTCTGTTGTGGAAGGGGTTATTGAGGGTATAAGAAAAGCAAAAGAATCCGGTCTTTCTTGGACCGAGATAAAGGAAAAGATATCGCAGGAATCCTCTCCCGAAGCGGAAGCCATAAAGGAAATAAGAGAAGGTGATAATGTTGTGGTGCTGAATTTGGGCGGTATTGATGTTGAAATAGATATTACAAAAACACCAGAAGAAAACGCTGCAAAATATTATGAAGATGCTAAATGGGCAAAGAAGAAGCTTGAAGGTCTTGTGGAAGCGAAGAGTCTGCATGAGAAAAAGCTTGAGGAGACACAAGAAGAAAGGAAAAAATTGGAAACATCAGATTTTGAAAAGTTTGTGTTTGCCAAAGAAAAGGAAAGCATTACAGTGCAGAAGTCTCAAGAACCTGAACAGAAAAAACCGAGAAGGAAATGGTATGAAAAATTCAGATGGTTCCTTTCTTCAGATGGCTTTCTTGTTGTGGGCGGAAAGGATGCAAACCAGAATGAAATGCTGATTAAAAAACATACTGAGCCTAAAGACTTTGTATTTCATGCTGCTACCCATGGAGCAGCATTCGTGGTCATAAAAACTCAGGGCATGGAGGTTCCCGATGAAACGAAAAAAGAGGCAGCTGAATTTGCGGCCGCACATTCGAAAGCCTGGAGCATGGGTTTGGCAACCATTGATGTTTACTGTGTACGAAGAGAACAGGTTTCCAAGTCACCACCTTCAGGCGAGTATCTACCCAAAGGCTCGTTCATGATTTACGGAGAAAGAGAATGGTACAGAGATATCGAGCTCAAGCTTGCCATTGGAGTAAAAATAGACAGAGAAAATAATACAGCCAAAGTACTTTCAGGTCCGGTAATGGCCATGAGAAAGAATTCCGATTATTTCATCACAATAAAACCGGGATTCAAAAAATCCCATGAACTTGCAAGAACCATAAAAGACAAAATCCTCATACGTTCAAGCCCAGAGGATCGGTTTCTGATAGAGAAAATACCTCTGGATGAATTTCAGGTGGTTATACCTTCAGGCACGGGAGATATTGCAGAATATGTGTAAAATTTACATTTCAATAAAATTCCTTAAGTATATACCGATTCAACACGCGTTTCCTTTTTAACCAAATATTTAAATAGGTCTAAAACCAATAATAAAAAGATGCGTATGAAGATGAAAGCACAATCCGCAATGGAATATTTGATGACATATGGATGGGCGATTTTAATTGTCATAATAGTGGCTGCAGCGCTTTATGCTTTAGGTGTTTTCAACCCAGCAACATACACAGGAAGCCAGGCAACAGGTTTTCCTAACCTAGGAGCTCCAAGAGAGTGGCAGTTTGACAGTGCATCAAACCAGCTAACAGTGATTCTCCAGAACCAGAAGGTAGGAAGACAGATCACAGTGAACAATGTTTCTGCAACCTGCGGATCAGGAGGATCTGCTGTTGAATCCTCTGAAACCGCAGCAGGAACTGTAACAATCTCAGCCGGAGGAACATCTCAATTTACCTTTACCTGTGATAACCTGAATGCAGGTGACCCCTATAGTTACGAAATCGTTGTAAAATACGTTCCCAGTGGCCTGACACTTGAACAGGTAGATAGAGGAAGAATAACAGGAACCGCCCAATAAAAGCATAAAACACAAATATTTAATTTTTCGGTTTTTTTATTTTTATCTATGTATAAACAAGTAATCGTAATACGGAAGGACCTTAAACTCAGTAAAGGAAAACTTGCAGCTCAAGCAGCCCACGCTTCTTTAGAAGCATATAGGCAATCAAGCAGAAGCATAAGAATTAAATGGGAAAGGGAAGGTTCAAAAAAGGTGATTTTAAAGGTTGGGAATCTGAAAGAGCTTATGCAGATATTCAGAAAAGCAAAAGCTTCTGGTTTGCCGTGCTGTATTATAAGAGATGCAGGAAAAACGGAAGTAAGACCGGGAACGATAACAGCTTTGGGAATAGGCCCGTCGGAAGAGGAAAAAATCGATGCTGTTACAGGCCATTTAAAAATGCTATAAAACAATAAAACTTTATAAACCTCTCTTCACTAACCTTTAAAATTCTCTTGCAAATAAGTGAAAGAATGGATGAAAAGAAAACTCAACAAATAGAACCAAAAGACCAAGAAAAAATTATTGTTTATCAGCTCTTGCAAAATCAACTCGAAGAGCTTAAGCAGCAAATGATAATGGTAGAGGAACGAATTGCAGGGTTAAACCTTGCAAGAGAAATTATCGATGAACTCGGGGGAAAAGAAAGAGAAACCCTCATACCTTTGGGGAGCGGATTTTATGCTCATGGCAAACTTATAGGAGAAAAAATAATAACAGATATTGGTGCAGGAGTTATGATAGAAAAGAGCAAGCTCCATGCAAAGGAAATAATCGAGAAAAGAAGAGATGAACTCAAAGAGGTAAAAGAAAAACTTCAGGCTAATATTAATGAAGTTATGGAAAACATTAACGAAATTCTTCCTGAAATACAGAAAATAGCAGAGAAATTGAATAAGTAAAATCCGTGGTCGGTGAGTGTTCCCGAATTTTAAAGGATTACGCTCCTTGAGCTTTGGTGGGAACACCGAGACCGACCACGACTCTCTCGTTCTCATCTCCGGGAAGTGTATTTAATTTTCTCTTTACACCCCCCGGAGCGAGAATGATCTGGGGTTGTTATAAAGGGTTCGAGCCGAGAGAGAATGACGCTCAGGGTCGTCCGTTAGAACCAGAACGGAGTCATCCCCACTTATGAACATGTAATAATGGGGAGTACCTTAAATCCATACACTCCTTTGAGCCAAAGAACCAGACTTCTCCAACAATTACTCAAAGGAGTTCTCATACTGAATATATTTTATTTTTTACTATTTAAAAAACTTTCTGAACGATATTTGTCGAATTTTTAGAATCAGTGATGCTCGTATTTCTCTTTCATCTCTATATCTATCTTTACTCCTTCGGGAATGGGAATTCTCACAACCTGTTTTAAAGCTCTTTCATTGGAGCCTATATCTATAACCCTCCTGTGAATTCTCATTTCCCATCTATCCCATGTAGCATTTCCGTGTCCTGTACCGTCACCGCAGGGTGTTTTCAGTGTGTAAACCCTGAGCTTTTTTGTAGGAAGCGGAACAGGACCTCTAACAGAAATACCGTATTTTTTTGCAATTTCCTTTATCTGTCTGCAAATTTCATCCAGCTCTTTATAATTCCTTCCCGCGAGCTTGATTCTTGCAAATTCCATATTATTCACCTTTGTTTTCTCTTTAAATATTTTTTATCTCTTGCTCCTTTGCTTGTATCTTCTTGATCCCTGTGAAGATCTGGGAGGTTTGTGGGGTTCGGTTCTTCTAGGATCGTAGACTATTAGATTTCTATCATATTCTATAAATTTCTTTTTCACATTTTCTCCCAGGATTTCCACCAGACCCCTGGCTATGGCCTGTCTGGCAGCTTCAGCTTGACCCATTATACCTCCACCAATGACGTTTACCTTTATATCATATCCTTTCCATCCATCCCCTGCAAGCACAAGAGGCTCATTTATTAAAAGTCTTACCATGTCAGGTTTTACGATTTCAAGAGGAATTGAATTTATTTTTACCCTTCCAGAACCCGGTCTAAATGTTGCTCTGGCAACTGCTCTTTTCCTTTTACCTGTGGTGAATACGATTTTCTTTTCAACACCCTTCTCTTTTTTCATACTTCTCCCCATATCACCATGTTTTCTTCACACCAAGACTTTCAGATATTTTCTCTAAGGTTATATATTTACATTTTAATTTATTTTCAGCTTCTTCAATTTTTTTTGGTGTACCAGAAAGACCTTCAGGAATAGAAACATATACCTTTAATCTTTTCAGAGCTTCTCTTCCCCTGGATTTCTTTGGAAGCATCCCCTTTACAACCCTTTTAACTATATCATCAGGTCTTCTCGGATAAAAAGGTCCGTGATACGGATCACCTCTGCTTATCTTTTCACGGAACACCTGTATGTTGTAACCGGGGTTTCCTGAAACCACAGCCTTTTCAGCGTTTATAACAATTACCTTTTTACCCTTCAAAAGCTCTTTTGCTATTCTTGAGGCCATCCTTCCCAGCACATGATTCTCAGCATCTATTATAAGCTCTTCCATACCTATTACCCTATTATTCTTATTTTTTCTCTCCCCTTGTAATTCTCAACAAATTCCCAAATACTCATACATTTTCCACCAGCGTTTTTTATTTTTTCTCTTGCTGATTTTGAAAATTTATCCGCCACAATTGTTATGTTTTTTGTTATTTCTCCTCCGCCAAGGACCACTCCGGGAACAATCACGATCTCATCCGGTTTTGCATACTTTTCAATACGATAAAGATTTACTTCATGTTGTTTTCTTCTAGGCCTGTTTAAAGCCCTTGCTACAGCTTTCCATACAGGCATGTCTTCCTCTATTCCTTTTCTATACAGGTTCTTTATCAACTCTGCTTTTACAGGGTTTTTGCTTCTGATTTTCATGGTTTCACTCTTTTGAATATTACATCTTTCTGATGATTAGAATATTTAAATATTAATGCGGGGGGCCGGATTTTCGGATTCAAGCTTCTTTTCCAAAGAAGGCTTGTTTTCGAACCGGCGAAGGCACTTCCCACTCTTCACACACTTCCATATTTTAGGAAGTGTTAGCTCCTGTGAAGAGTTCTAAGCCACAGGATTTCTCAATCATCATCCTCTATCAGCTCTCAAGCTTTTCATTCTTGAGTCCTGCCCCTTTAACCACTCGGGCACCCCCGCATCTAAAGGAAAATGCGGAGGGGAGGATTCTCTTAAAGGGAGGACATTCTCCCTTAATTCGAACCCCCGAAGGCAATTCTCACCCTCCGTGAGACATCGAAAGGGTTCTAAGCCACAGGGTCCTAAGCCCTGCCCCTTTGACCGCTCGGGCACCTCCGCATTCCCAAGATATGCTCCCGGCGGGAGTTTCATCCACTACAGGCAAAACCTGCTTGAATTTTGAACCCGCGTCACAGGCTTTCTTTGATCTTTCATAGACCTTACGGTCTCAACTCTTTCGAGTGATATCTCGAAAGGCCTGTATCCATAGTCACCACTCCTCACGCGGATGTGGTTTGACCGGGCTAGACGACGGGAGCATATCCCAACATCCCAGAATATGTATGTACACATTCTGGGAGTGGGCCGGGCAGGATTCGAACCTGCGACCCCCGCCACGTCAAGGCGGTGTCATAACCACTAGACCACCGGCCCATTGGGAAGTTTTAGTTTTATCATATTTATAAATATAGTGATCTGCTCTTAAAGAAGTAAAATTCATGGGTCGGCCCGGATTCGAACCGGGGATCTCCGCCGTGTGAAGGCGGCGTCCTAACCGCTAGACCACCAACCCTCTCAAAATTGAATTTATAATCAGCATTTATTAAGCTTTTGTGATATTTCCTGAGATATCAAAAGCGCCGGGGGCAGGATTTTCTATTCCTCGCAGAGACAGTGAGATGAACATAATGAATAGCTTATTCTAATTCTCTGCGAAGATTCGAACCTGCACGGGGCAAAGCCCCACGTGGTTTCTTGCAGGAAATTAACTCGAGCCACGCGCGTTAGCCGTTCCGCCACCCCGGCAATTGTTACACTGCTTCTCTATATTCCATTGAAAAAGAAATATTTATAAAACAACCTCTGTTAATTTTTCACCATGTTTGAGGAATATTGCAATAAGTGCGGAGAGTGCTGCAAAAACCAGAAAGGAATTCTTGTAACCCCCGAAGATCTGGAATTATGGAAGGCGCTAGGCAGGAATGATATAATAGATGCTGTGGAGGAGATTGAAGAAGATTATTATACAGAAAGCGGAATACTTTTGTTCAGAAAGGGAGAGATGATTTTACCTACAGATAAGAACGAGAGATGTATATTTTTAACAAAGGATAATAAATGCTCAATATACAATATCAGACCTAAATTATGCTGGATGTTTCCATACAGAGGAGACGGATTAATGATTTATCCTAAGTCCTGCAATGTTATAAAACATCTCTACTTTACAGAGGACGGATTATGATAGCGATCGAGGTATCGTATCGGGGAAAAAAGAAAAATCTCAAGATAAAAAACACCTCTACTATAGAAGAGGTCCTCGAAAACTTGGGAATAAATCGAGAGGCGGTGATAGTAAGCAAAAACGGAGAGATCGTCCCCGAAGATGAAAGAATAAAAAATGGAGATAAATTAAAAATCATGGATGTGGTTTCAGGAGGATAATTTAAATTCTTTCCTCTATAAAAAAGACCATGAAATGCAGATGCGGAAGAAGAGCTGTCTATTACAGAAGATTTGAGGGAAGCGCTCTTTGCAAAAAATGTTTTCTGAAATCGATAGAGAAAAAAGTAAAAAGAACCGTTAGAAATAACAAGCTCATAAGACCTGGAGATAGAATAGCTTTTGCACTTTCCGGTGGCAAGGATTCTTCTGCTGTTCTGTATTTGATGCATGAGATTATTTCTCCCAGAAGGGATATGGAAATGTTCGCAATAACGATAGATGAAGGCATATCCTCTTACAGACCCAAAACGATAAAAGCTGCAAAGAAACTCTGCAAAGAACTCGGAATCGAACATTATGTTTTTTCTTTTAAAGATTTTTTTGGTAAAACTCTTGATCAGAAGGTAAAGGAAATAAAGAATTGTGAAATAAAGGAACCGTGCACCTATTGCGGTGTGGGAAGAAGATATGTGTTGAATCTGAAAGCAAGGGAGTTGGGAGCAACAAAGATATGCACAGGACACAATCTCGATGATGAGGTCCAGAGTATAATCATGAATTACATTCGTGGAGATATTCTCAGAGCAGGCAGACTCGGTCCTGTAACAGATTTTTCAATAAGAAAAAAGCATGGCAAGATGTTCATTCCCAGAATAAAACCCTTAAGAGAGATACCGGAAAAGGAGATAGCGCTTTATATAATGCTGAAAAACATGGATATATCCTGGGATGAATGTCCCTATGCCTCAGGTATAAGATTTGATGTCAGAGATTTTATAAACAATCTTGAGAAAAAATATCCAGGAACAAAATATACAATACTTTACGCGTTTGATAAAATCGTACCATACATAAGAAAAGCCTCCGTGTTCAAAGAAGGAGAGATATTGAAATGCAAAAAGTGTGGAGAACCCGCGTCAGGAGAGGTATGCAAAGCATGCGAACTATGGAAAGCATGAAAAACAAATCCCAAGCTTCTGTCGAGTATGTGATACTTCTTCTGCTGTTCATGACAGCTTTTTCAATAGCGGTTTTTTTCAGCGTGAATCAAATACAATTTGATAACATGCTGAGAATGGATATGGAAGCAGGCAAGGTTGTCAATGAGATTTCCAGAAAAATAAATCTGGTTGTTGTTGAAGGAAACGGTTTTCAAGCAAATCTGACACTTCCTGAAAAAATTTTGGGAAACAACTATAGTGTTTTCATTCAATCAAATTTTGTTGTTCTTACTGTGCAAAACAAAACCTATTTTAAACCGCTTCTCACATCGAATATTACGGGAACTATAAAAAAAGGCATGAACACTCTTTACAACAGCAATGGCATGATAATAATTCTGTAGGTGAAGGGAAACATGAAAGCACAGATATGGTCCACTGATTTCATAGCTTCTGTCATAGTATTCTTTCTTATTTTTACCACACTTATGATATCTTGGAACTATTTGAATCAGAAGAATGCAGAAAGAATGACAATGGAAGAAATGGAAACTGCTGCACTTCTTGTGTCCGATACACTTCTCAGAATCCCCGGATTTCCGGAAAACTGGAACGAAAGCACAGTTCAGTCTCTCGGACTCGCAATGAAAGAAAATGTGCTCAATGAAAGTAAAGTAAAAATGTTTTTTTCTTTAGATTATGAAAAAATAAAAGAACTTCTTGGTCTAAAAGAAAGCGAATTTTATCTGAAAATAACGGAACTCAATGGATCAATCATTATGCTGAACGGAACATATCTTGAAAAAGGTGTGTATCCAGAGAATAAAAGTATAATAGTACCCGTAGAGAGATATGTACTGCTGAACAGCACCATAGCAAAATTTTCCCTCGTTCTTTACAGGTGAGTTTCATGTTGTGTTTGGGTATAGAGAGCACCGCACACACATTCGGAGCAGGTGTGGTTTCCGAAAAAGGCAAAATTCTCTCGAATGTTCTTGACACTTATAGACCACCACAGGGGTGGGGAATAAAACCAATCGATGCAGCAGAGCATCATAAAAAAGTTTTTCGGAATGTAATTGAAACCTCATTGAAGAAGGCAGATGTGAATATGAAAGATATAGATGTTATTTCTGTTTCACACGGTCCTGGACTTCCACCCTGTCTTCATGTTGGCGTGAACATTGCCAAAAAACTTTCACAGGAGAATGCTTTGCCCCTTATTGGGGTCAACCATTGTATTGCCCACATAGAGATATCACGCCTTGCCACAGAGGCGAGGGATCCTGTCGTACTTTATGTTTCCGGAGGCAATACCCAGATTATTTCTTTTGTTGAAGGAAGATATAGGTGCTTCGGAGAATCCATGGATATCGGTGTTGGTAACGCCCTGGATAAATTCGGAAGAGCAGCCGGTCTTGAATTTCCAGCAGGTCCCAAGATAGAAGACTTGGCAAGAAGGGTTGAGAAAAAAAGAAAATTCCAAGGCTATCATGGATATATTGAACTTCCTTATACCGTAAAAGGCATGGATCTTTCCTTTTCAGGTATCGTTACAGATGCGATAAGAAAACTGGAGAGGGGCGAAAAGCTGGAAGATTTATGCTTTTCATTCCAAGAAACCCTATTTTCCATGCTTACCGAGGTTACCGAACGTGCTCTGGCACATACCAGAAAAGAAGAGGTTATCCTGACGGGTGGTGTTGCAGCAAATTCACGTCTGAGAGAAATGCTATCGATAATGTGTAAAGAAAGGGGAGCAAAATTTTATACGGTTCCTAAAGAACTCGCTGGTGATAACGGTGCGATGATAGCATGGACGGGAATCTTGATATATAAATCTTCTGGCTGCAAAGAGCCTGTAGATATAAAACCAAGAGAAAGAACAGATGAAGTAGATGTAACATGGATAAAATAGCCTGCCAGACCATGTTTCTGACTCAACTGACCCAATAATTTAAATATATATATGTAGAATATACATTGCATACAAAAATCAAACAGGCGATAAACATGAAAATACCTGTGTACAGCCTTAAAGGAGAGGTAAAGAAAAATGTAGACATTGCCAGAGTTTTCTCTGAAACCGTAAGGGAAGACCTGATAAGAAGGGCTGTGAGTGCGGAGCAAGCAGCCAAGAGACAACCCTATGGTGTTGATCCACTTGCAGGTAAAAGAACCTCTGCTCACTACCATGGAAGAAGGGGAATAAGGCACAGTATGATGAACAGAGAGATGGCAAGAATGAAAAGGATTCACCATCCAGGATTTCTTTACATGACCGCAAGATTTGTCCCCCAGGCTGTAAAGGGAAGAAAGGCTCATCCTCCAAAGGCAGAAAAGATATGGAAAAAGAAAATAAACAAAAAGGAAAGGCTTAAAGCCTTATTTTCAGCTCTTTCAGCCACAATAAAAAAGGATCTCGTGCTCTCTCGAGGCCATAAAATAAAATCGATAAAACACTTACCCCTCGTGCTTGAAGATAAATTTCAGGAAATAAAAAGAGTAAAGAAGGTTCGTGAAGTACTCGAAAAATTCGGTTTTTCCGAAGAACTGGAAAGAATCAAAGAAAAAAAGGTAAGAGCGGGAAAAGGAAAGAACAGAGGCAGAAAACACAAAAAGAAAAGAGGACCTCTCATTATTATTAGTGAGGATAAAGGCATATTCAGAGCAGCGAGAAACATTCCGGGTATCGAAGTTACTGAGGTAGAGAATTTAACGGTGGAAAAACTTGCACCTGGAAGCAAGCCCGGAAGGCTGTGTATATGGACAGAATCTGCATTAACAAAACTTGAGAATATAGGTGAATGATATGAATAAAAAGATTCTGAAACAGAAAGGATGGAACGTGCTCATGTATCCGCATCTTGCAGAGAAATCGATGAACACAATAGAGACTGAAAATAAACTGGTGTTTATAGTAAAGAGAAATGCCCGCAAAAAGGATATAAAGGAAGAAGTGGAAAAGTTGTTCGATGTAAGGGTTAAAAAGGTGAATGTGGAGATAACACGGGAGGGTCAGAAGAAAGCATATATTAAGCTCCATCCCGATCACTCCGCAGCTGAGATAGCATCCAGATTAGGAATAATATGAGGTGTTTGATATGGGAAAGCGTATAATTCAGCAGAGAAGAGGAAGAGGGTCACCGACATACAGGATTCCAAACTACAAATTCAAACCCGTTCTTAGCTATAAGAACATGAAAGGCAAGGTTGTGGATATAGTTAATAATCCTATAAGCACCGCACCAATTGCTGAAGTAGTCTATGAAGACAACAGCACAGGTTATGTAATTGCTCCAGAAGGTCTGAAAGTTGGGGAAAATGTAGAAAAATATATCATGCCTCTTTCTCAGGTGCCTGAAGGAACAACGGTTTTCGCAATAGAAACGTATCCAAGCTCAGGACCTAAACTTTGCAGAGCCGCAGGTTCAGCGGCTATTGTGGTTTCAAAAACCGAAAAAGAATGTATAGTACAACTGCCCTCAAAGAAAATCAAGAAGTTGCACCCGGACTGCATGGTAACTGTAGGCATACCAGCGGGTGAGGGAAGAAAGGAAAAACCAATATTGAAGGCTGGTAAGAAATGGATAATGATGCACAGAAGAGGAAAACTGTACCCAAGAACATCCGGAGTTGCAATGAACGCTGTTGATCACCCATTTGGTGGTGGATACACGGGATTAGGAAAACACAAAACAGTTTCGAGAAATGCTCCTCCAGGAAGAAAGGTGGGTTCACTTGCCGCGAGAAGAACCGGAAGGAAGAAGAGGTAAAAGTTTTTATAATACTTATATAAGGTTTGATAAGGGGGTTTAAAAATGGCAAGATTCGTGTATAAGGGAAAAACACTGGAAGAACTCAAGCAGATGTCCTTAGAGGAATTTGCCGAGTTGATACCCGCAAGAAGTAGAAGAGCGCTTAAGAGAGGGCTCACAGAAATCCAGAAAAAACTCCTCCTCAAAATAAGAAAAAACCCCCAAAAGTTCCATCGAACACATTGCAGAGACATGGTTATAATACCAGAAATGGTAGGAGTAAAAATCGGTGTTTATAACGGAAAGGAATTTGTACCCGTGGAGATAAAACCTGAAATGCTCGGCCACCGCCTTGGAGAGTTTGCTCTTACAAGAAAGCGTGTGAAGCACTCAGCTCCAGGATTCGGTGCAACAAGGTCATCCAAATATGTTCCACTTAAGTAATTAAAGTGATATTATGGCAAAGTACACATTCAATCCCAATCCTGCAAAGTGTGTAAAGGCGTACGGAAGGGCATTGAAGATATCCACTAAATATTCCAAAATCGTATGCAGAAAAATCACAGGCATGACTCTGGAAAAGGGTAAAAAACTCCTGGAAGACCTGATAAATCAAAAGAGGAGTCTTGATGGAAAATACTATACAAAAATTTCAAAGGAACTTCTTTCCCTTTTGAAACACGCTGAAAACAATGCGGAATATAAGGGTATGGATGTATCCAGAATGATCATTCACGCATCCGCGCACAAGGGATTTACATTTAGAAGACCGAGAAACCTTAAAAGAAGGGGAGAAAAAATGAAAATGACAAATATACAGATAGTTTTGATGAAAAAATGAGGCTGATGAGTATGTTGCTGAAAAGATATTTCATCCAGCAGGTAATCAAAGAAGTAGAAATAGAGGATTTTATAAGAAAGCAGTTTCCGCAGGGTGATTATTCGAGAACAGAACTGCAAAGAACACCCTTGGGCATAAAAGTGATAATTTACACACATAAACCCGGAAGGATTATAGGAAGAGGTGGAAAAAACATAGCGGAAATGACAGAGGCGATAAAAAGAAAATTCGGTTTGGAGAATCCGCAGATTGATGTGAAAGTGGTGGCAAATCCCAACCTGGATGCGAAAATCGTTGCAAAACAGATAGCTTCTGCAATAGAGAAAGGTTATAATTACAAGAAAATAGGCAATATTATGCTTAAGAGGATAATGGATGCGGGTGCTGTGGGAGCAGAAATTATAATATCAGGAAAACTTACCGGAGGAAAAGCAATGACAGCAAAGTTCACAGATGGATACATAAAGCACTGCGGTCAACCTGCAAAGGAACTTGTGGATTACGGTTTTGAAGAAGCGGACACCAAACCAGGAAAAATAGGAGTAAAGGTAAGGATAATGAAGAAGTTCCAGGAAATCACAGGAGAGGTCGTTGAGAAAAGAGAAGAAGAAAAGAAAACAGAGGAGGATATAGAAAAAGAACTGGAGAAAGAACTTGAAACAGCATCCGAAGAAGAGAAAACAGAAGAGTTTGAGGAAAGAGATAAAGAAAAAAGGAAATAATTTTTTAAATACTTCAATTCAATATTAAGGTGAGCAGATGACTGTGATGAAAGTCAGGGATATAAGAAAGCTTGATATGAAAACACTACAGGCAAAACTTAATGAGATTGAATTAGAGCTGGCAAAGGAAAAGGCAAACATATATATAGGTGCAAATGCCACTTCTCCAGGAAAAATCCGAGAAATGAAAAAAACAATAGCCCGTATTCTTACGGTTATTCGTGAAAAACAAAGGGGGGAAAATAACTAATGGCAACAATATGTGAAAAGTGTGGCTTACCGAAGGACCTTTGTGTATGTGAAACGATAGCAAAGGAAGGAGAGAAAATAAAGATTTCTACAACAAATAAAAGATACGGAAAAACCATAACAATAATAGAAGGTATAGGAAAGGATGTGAACACCAAAAAAATATTAAAGGAACTTAAAACAAAGCTCGCATGCGGCGGAACCATAAAAAATAGTGTGATAGAACTTCAGGGAAATCATAAACAAAAAGCAAAACAACTTCTCGTAAAACTCGGATTTACAGAGGATCAAATAGAAGTAATTTAAAATATAAATCTCATTTGCAAATCAAAATACTATGAAAATTGCTGTATTTTCCGATATACATCTCGGATTCGGTACAAACACAGAATTATGGTATGATGCGTTCGATTCTTTTAAAGAAGCTATGAAAAAAAGTCTGGACTGTGACGTAATTCTCATAGCAGGAGACATGTTCGATTCAAGAAATCCGGGAACTGATGTTTTGGCAAGGGCGATGGAAATACTTATGGAATCGCTTCTTGTAGATAATGATGTGAAAATTGTGGAAGGTATAAATAAAGATGTAAAAGAACTCTCTCCTATACATGAAAAAGGTATTCCTGTTATTGCGATTCACGGAACACATGAAAGAAGGGTAAAAGGATTTATCAACCCAGTAGAAGCTTTGGAGAAAGCCGGATTTCTCATTCATCTGCATTGCAGTAGCATAATTCTGGAAAAGAATAATGAAAGAATTTGCGTTCACGGAATGTCTGGTGTTCCTGACCACTACACCGAATCCGTCCTTCAGAACTGGAATCCGAAACCGGTAAGGGGATGTTTCAATATTTTGATGCTTCACCAATCCTTAAAACCATTTATGTATGCAGAGCATCTTACAGACATAGAAAAATTACCAAAAGGATTTGATATTTACATTTGCGGTCATATTCACGAAGCCATGAAATACAAGCATCGCGATTCCCTGTTTCTCATTCCCGGATCATTTATAGTAACTCAGATAACAAAAGAAGCACTAAAGCCCAAGGGTTTCTGGAAGTTTGATACGCGTGATCCGGAAAAAACACTGGAATTTGTGGAGTTTGAGAATCAGAGAAAAATACACATAGAAGAAATAAATGAAGAGGCCACAGAGGAGAAAATCACATCGATTATAAAAAACATCATCTCCCAGAACCATGCAAAAAAACCTGTGATAAGAATAAAATTGCTCAAAGACAGCAGTATAGATTTGAATTACATTGCAAAAAGATACAGCAATCATGCAATACTTTCGTTTAAAAAATCCCCTTCTTGTAAGGAAGGGTTCGGTTTCAAAACTGTTGAGGAGCACAAACTTTCTGTTGAAGAGCTGGGAAAAAAACTTTTGAGAGAAAACATAGCACGATCAGGACTGGATATTCCTGTGTTTGAAAATGTTTTTGAGTTTTTGCTGGAGGGCAAAGCAGAAGAAGCATTAAATATTTTAAAATCAAAAATTAAAGTGAATGAAGGACGAAACCATGACCAAAACATTTCTGGATAAGGAAACTGTGGAAAGAATCGCCTCCCTTGCAAGATTAACACTCTCTGAGGATGAAGTAAAAAGGTTTTCTAAGGAGCTCTCTGCTGTACTTGAGGCTTTTAGAGTTCTTCAAAGAGTTGATACTTCCGGCATATCACCTTCATTTCACCCAATAAATCTCAAGGAAAAAACAAGAGAGGATAAAATAGAAAAAAGTCTCTTGCAAAGGGAAGCCCTATCGAACACGAGAAACAAAGAAGAAGGTTATTTCAAAGGTCCGAAAGTAGTGTGATAATTCTTTTTTAAAGCATCGAAAGCTTAATATTACCTAAAATTTTTACAAGGTGTTATTTATGGAAGATAAAACACGTTCGCCCATATTGGTAAATTTGGGTCATGTTGATCACGGAAAAACCACACTGCTAGATAAAATAAGAGGAAGTGCTGTTGCAAAATCCGAACCAGGTCTTATAACCCAGCACATCTCTGCAAGCTATATCCCGATGGATGTTATAAGAAAAATATGCCAACCACTTCTTCAAAAAATCAAGATCGATCTTAGCCTCCCGGGATTTTTATGGATAGATTCTCCAGGACACGAAGCATTCACAACTTTGAGAAAGCGTGGTGGTGCGATAGCCGATCTTGCAGTTCTTGTTATTGATATCAATGAAGGATTTAAACCGCAAACAGATGAATCCATAAATTTTTTGAAACAGTTCAAAACACCTTTTATTGTGGCAGCAACAAAGATAGATAAGATTTCTGGATGGATTCCACATAACGATGCATGCTTTATAGATTCAATAAATCTACAGCCTTCTAGGGTTGTAGAGGAACTTGAAAACAAAGTTTACACACTCGTGGGTCAGCTTGCTGAAAGAGGTTTTCAGTCAGAAAGATATGACAGGGTTAGGGATTTCACAAAGCAAGTAGCAATAGTCCCTGTTTCTGGTGTTACAGGAGAGGGCATTCCGGATCTTCTTGTAACAATAGAAGGGATATCAGAAAAGTTTCTCAAAGACAGGCTTGAGATTCAAAGCGATAGGGGAAAAGGAACAATTCTTGAGGTTAAGGAATACCGGGGATTGGGAACAACAATAGATGTTATTCTCTATGATGGTGAGATGAAAAGAGGGGATTACATTATCATAGGTGGAAGGGAAACAATTGTTACAAAAATAAAGGCTCTTCTGGAACCAAAACCCCTGAGAGAATTAAGATCAGAAAAGGACTTCATTTCAGTGGAAAGGGTACGCGCTGCTGCTGGTGTAAAAGTAGCAGCACCCAATTTGGATAAAGCAATAGCAGGTTCTCCCATCAGAGCCACAGGCAAGGAAGGGGACATAGAAGAATGTATAAGAGAGGTTGAAAGCGAGGTTTCTGAGGTTGAAATACAGACAGAGAAAGAAGGTGTGATACTCAAAGCGGACACACTTGGAAGTCTTGAGGCACTGATAAAAACATTCAGAGAGATGAACATTTCAATAAGAAAGGCGCTTGTAGGTGATGTGAATAAAAGCGATATCATGGAGATAAAGGCTTTCTCAGAGCCCTTGATTTTTGCTTTTGGTGTAAAAATTCCGCCGGAAGTTGAGAAAATAGCAAAGGATAATAATGTGAAGATATTCAAATCCAACGTGATATACAAGCTTGTGGAAGATTTTGAAAGGTGGCAGAAAGAAAAGCAGAAAAGAAAAGAAGAAATGCTTTTGGCTTCGGTTACGAGACCTGGAAGGATAAGAGTTCTTCCGGGCTATATCTTCAGACAGAGCAAACCTGCTATCTTCGGTGTTGAAGTTCTGAAAGGCATTATAAAGCCAAGGTATAAACTGCGAAAGGGAAAAGAGCTCATAGGAGAAATAAAGGAGATCCAGTTCAGTGGTGAAAATATAAATGAAGCAAAAACCGGAGATAAGGTTGCCATTTCAATGGATGATGTGGTTATGGGAAAGGATATAAATGAAGGTGATATTCTGGAAACAGCGGTAACCCCTGAAGATATGGAAAAACTCGAAGAGCTCAAACCAAGACTCAGGAAAGACGAGATCGAACTTCTGGAGGAATGGAAAAATGAGCAGGAACAGAATTTGCGCTGTTGATCCGGTAATTGTTAAGGAGAATAAGATACTTCTCATAAAAAGGGCATTTGGAATCTTTAAAGGATATTGGGTCCTTCCAGGAGGTAAAATAAAACCAGAAGAAACTGCAGAATCAGCATGTATAAGAGAAGCCAAGGAGGAAACAGGACTGGATGTAGAGGTTGTAAAATTCTTGGGCTTTTATGATAGCCCTGAAAGAGATCCGGAAAAACATGCAATATCTCTCGCATTTCTCTGCAAACCCTTGAAGGGAGACCTCAAAACCAATTCAGAAGCAACAGAAATAAAATTCTTTTCCTTTCAAAACCTCCCAGAAAAAATGGGATTTGATCACAGAAAGATAGTAGAGGATGCGATGAAGGTTTTGGGACTATCGAAAGAGCATCTTCGATAAATTTATTTCGATTTCTTAATCTCCTCCAAAATTCTCTTAACGTCCCACACTTCTATTTCTTCAGGCTTTCTCTCTAAAATCTTTTTTTCAGGCACGATTAGAATTTTTTTGCAATCCTTAAATTTTCCTAATCTCTCCTCTATTTTTCTTATTTCACCTCTGTTGACATTTTCCTTCCATTTGACCTCTCCTACTATCTCTTTCATCAATAAGTTCCATTTTGAATTCAGAAAACTTTTTTGCAATCCATAAAGTCGATGAAATCGCGATTAAATTTCCTTTGATCCCAAACGCATGCAATCTATCATGAAACTCTTTCTATACTTTTAAAGAAAACCACCTAAGCCATGCAAACCACAATCCAAGAACAAGCGATATAAGCCCGAACTGCCACAGAAAATCATGAAGAAACGAGGCTGTCTCCGGTCCGTAGGCAAGCCCTGCAAGGACCGCGCTAAATATTCTGAAAAGATTTGCAACCCAGATAACAGGCAACCCTGCAGCTATACCGTAAAATCTTTTCTTATTTTTCACAGCCGGAACCGCAAAAACCAGTGCTGAAAAAAACAGAAGGGACTTCCATCCAGTACAATCTTGATCTATCACAAAGGCAAAACCCATATTATTCTCAGAAAACACTGAAAGATATGCGCCTTCTCTGGAAACATTCAAACCCGATACTCTCAACATAAACTCAATCTGTCCCGCAACGGTTAATTGCAGAGGATTCAGAATTTGAGAAAAGGTCAAAACTGCATACAGCGGAATAGAAAGAACAAGAAGACGCAAAAGAAAGATTAGTGTAAGTAGCATTCTTTTCTGAAGAGATGTGAGTTCAATTTTTTTCCACATGTCTATATTTTTGTTTTGAGTTTAATATTTATGAATCGATTTATGCTATTTGCTATGTTTTCTCCATGAAGCAGTACGCTGGTTTTTACATGATTCTCTGCATCTGCATTTCCTGAAAGACCATATTTACAAAGGCTTGTATTTATTCTTCTCATTAATTGCCGTATCCTTTTTCCTGCAAATACAGCAGAAGCCAGAGCATCCCTTTCATGATGATTTGAGAATATATTATCCTCCGTGTATTTTTTTGTCAATTTTATCTTTTCGTTCACGCTCAATGTCTTTTTCGGTATGATAAGCCTTGCTGAAAATGAGGATGCAATCTTTTCAACCATTTTGCAGGGAGGATTTGTATCCCCTGAAATTATAACAGGAATACCGTGCTTTGAGATCTCCTTTGCAATTCTCGATCTGGAGAGATTTTTCTCACTGAAAACAGAAATAACATTTCCTTCAAGATCAAGAAGAGCGATTCCGGTTGTTGTTCCAGGGTCTATACCAACAATGAGAAGTTTTTTGGAAACCGTTTAACCACCTCAATGAGAAATTTAAATCAAACGAATTTAAATATTTTCATGGAATATCCGGAATGCGTAATTACTATAAACAGAAAGGGCGAGAGGGAAGTTCGAAGACTGCTTCGCAGAGGAGAGTTTGTGGAATATGATTACATAGACCCGGAAACAGGAAGGGTTAAAGAGGGAGGAAAGAAAAGCATAATATTGAAAACCCGGGAGGGAATGCAGCATTACTTTCTCATACCCCTAAAAACCGAAGGAAGGTTTCTTGCTGTACTGGATAAAGAGACCAAAGAAATAAAATTATGGGATGGAAAAAAAGCGGTTGATGTGTAGTTTTAAATAGAGTTTTGTTTATTTTTCTAATCTTCCCAAAATCTCTTTCTTCCAGAGTTTGATTTTTCTTGGATTCTGAATTCCCAGGTATTGGAATTCTTTTGAAGCAGACAAGATGATTTCTTTCAGCCTGTTTCTGTAAGAAATGAGTTTAAATTTTTGTAGAAGTTTCAGATATCTTTTCAAATTAATTTCTGAATTCATAAGCAAATTAATAATATCCACTCTATCTTTTTGACCCTTTACAGAATCCTTTCTTGCAAGTTCTGCTTGCTGTTTCAGTATTAAAAGGATCTCTGGTTCGGGAATTCGAAAGCCCTCGATTAGAATGGAAGATTTCTGTATTTCCTCCGGAGGAACAGCGAGATCTGAATAAAAGGGAACATAAATATCTATGGATATACCTTCAATGAGGGCTTCGTATTTTTTCAGGAAGGGTGTTTTTTTAAGGGAATATTTCCTTCTCAGGATTTCAAGTTCTTCAAAACCCACAATTATATCAATATCCTTACTTTTTATGGTACGGGTTAGCAGATAGCAAGCCCAGCCTCCTATCAGAATGAAATCTATTTCCTTTTTCAACCCTATCAAAACCTTCCAGGATTTTTCTATTGCAATATCATTCCAGAACTCCATCTTACTCCCTCCATAATCTTTTTTTCCAATGCTTTCAAAAACTCATCTGCATACCAAGTATTCAAATTCCAGAGGTCAACAAAGAGTTGGGCTATAGGAACTTTTCGGAAAGATTGAAGATGAGGGTCGGGTTTAAGGATAAAAAGGTTCGGTCTTCCGGGTTTGGGAGGAAATCTTTCCATGATAAGATTCCTCTCTCCGTAAACCCAAACCTCTGAGTAATCCGAAGGAGTGGAATCAAATCTAAATTTATACCCTGAGTACGCAGTGAAGAGAACCGGAGGAAGCTCTTTCTCTATTTCCTCCACCCTTTGATTTACCCTGGTCTGATAAACTATATCCTTTTCCAGATTTCTAATGCTTGCCCAGTAAAGAAGGATTTTCTTTGGATTTATCACGTAGAACCCCATGGGTTTTTTCTCTATGGAGTTCATTTTTTCTAAGGGCTTCAAGGCTTTGTGGACATTGCCTGTGGAGGTTTTACAGATCTTGGCTAAAGAGGATTGTTTAAAAAAATTCTCCTTCTTTTCCAAAACCCTGTAAAGGATCTCCCTGTAAACCCTTTCGGATTTCTTCATTTTCAATTTTTATGATTTAATATTTATAAATCTTTCACTTTTTGGTGAAAATCTGACTACGAAATATCTTACCGCTTTATTTAGTTCCGATATATGAATTCGGAAAAATCTTATCAAGAGAACTCTCAAAAAAAGAATTCAAAAAGCATAGCTATTTTTTATTAGCAGGAACAAGTTTTTCATCAACAATTTTGAAGTGCTTATATTTCTCAAACATATCAAGAATCATATGATATTGGGTTTGATATTTTTTGACCATTTCCTCAACAGTTATCCCGGATTTTAAATTCTTCATTTCTTCAGTAAAATCAATGACAATCTCTTCCAGATGGTTTTGCAATTCACTATCTATTGGAATGTATTTTAAATAAGAAGGTGGAATTTTTTTACCATTATGCTTAAATTGGTTACAGCCTCTAAGTTCCTGTTCGAATGTTAACTCAGTACCAATCAAAGAAGGGCAGGACTTGTCATAATAAGGGCTTTTTTCATTTTGACAAAAATAACCTGCACCATGTCTTCCAACTTCTCGATAATGAACACAATATGAGCACGCCATTACATCTGCCCAACACAAGGGTTGTTGCTTTTTATCTGTCATAAGATTTATATTAGATACAAAATTATTAAAATTTCCAACAACCGTTCTATTAACTTATTTTTCGTAAAACAACAACATAAAACCGAGAGATAAAACTATGGGACCAGAAATTACGAAAATCTCTTTTGGCATCATCATACAAAACTGGAATTGAATAAAGTTTACTGTTAAACCTCTGATTCTCCAAGTGAAACGAGAATTTCAGAATACGATTATATAGATCAAGAAACAGAAAAACAGTATTGATATATAATTTTTAATAATTAACCATAAACACATTAAGAGGAGTGTGAAAAATGCTGGATATAAAACTTATTCGTGAAAGGCCGGAGGTTGTGAGAGAAAATCTCATCAAGAGGAATGAAAAAGAAAAGCTTGAATGGATCGATAAAATTATAGAATATGATAAGAAGTGGAGAGAATCCCTTCAAAAACTAGAATCCCTTCGGCACAGAAGAAACATTATCACAGAGAAAATAGCGAAATTCAAAAAGGAAGGAAAAGATACAAGCAGCCTGATAAAAGAGGTTAAAAGCATCCCAGAGAAAATAAAAGATCTGGAAGAAAAAACCCAGAAATACAGAGAAATGATAGATTTTTATCTTAAAAATCTTCCCAACCTGCTTCATGAATCTGTTCCCTTGGGTAAGGACGAAAATGATAATATTGAAATAAGAAGATGGGGGAGGCCGCCTAAATTCGATTTCAAACCCAAAAACCACCTTGAAATTGCAGAAGGACTGGGTCTGATAGATGCAGAGAGAGCAGCAAAGGTCTCTGGATCCAAATTTTTCTATATCAAGGGTGAACTCGTTCTTTTGGATATTGCAATTCAGAAATACGCCATAGATTTCCTAATAAAAAAAGGTTTTACACCAGTGGAACCTCCATTCATGCTGAGAAGGAAACCATACGAAGGTGTGACCGATCTGAAGGATTTTGAAAATGTGATGTACAAAATAGAAAACGAAGACCTTTATCTCATAGCTACATCTGAACATCCTATAGCAGCTATGTTTATGAACGAGGTTCTGGAAAAGGATAAGCTACCTCTGAAATTCTGCGGAGTTTCTCCCTGCTTCAGGAAAGAGGCAGGTTCTCATGGTAAGTACACAAAAGGTCTTTTCAGAATGCATCAGTTCAACAAGATAGAGCAATTTGTTTTCTGTCTTCCAGAAGAAAGCTGGAAAATTCACGAAGAATTGCAGAAGAATTCCGAAGAGCTTTATCAGGGTTTGGGTTTGCATTACCGTGTGGTAAACGTTTGTACAGGAGATATAGGTCCTATAGCAGCAAAGAAATACGATATAGAGGTATGGATGGCTGATGGAAAGTTCAGAGAGAGCGGAAGCAATTCCAATTGCACCGACTATCAGGCAAGAAGACTGAATATACGATACCGGGAAAAGGAAGGTCTTCCACCCGCAGGTTTTGTCCACACCCTTAACAACACCGCCCTGGCCACAAGCAGAATAATGGTTGCAATTCTTGAACAGTATCAGCAGGAAGATGGATCTGTGGTAATACCCAAGGTTTTAAGACCGTATATGAATGGAATGGATGTTATATCAAAATGGTGAAGAAGTGTTACTCTGTTCCTTCTTCTTTTACGATTTTCTGAAGTTTTTCTTTTAGCGATGGTATATCCTTCATTATTGTATCCCAAACAGCCTCTATATCCACCCCAAAATATGCATGTATCAATTTATCTCTCATCCCAGCTATTTGTCTCCATGGTATATTTGAATGTTTATTTCTGAAACCTGTTGAAAGATTTTTGGTGGCTTCCCCGATTATCTCTATTTCCCTTATCACCGCATCTTGGAGCATACGATTATTCCTAAACTCATCATAATCTCTATCTCTCAAATATTCTTCTATTAAATTAATAGCGTCCAACATGTGCCTAAGAAATACCAGGTCATCTTTCCTCATCCAAACACCACTTTCGATTCCTTTTCAATTCTTTTTATTAAATACGGGCTAATAGATGCCTTTGTAAGCAGATCTACTTTCATGTTCAATGTGTCTTCCAATTCTTGCTCTATTCCCACAAGTTCAAGCAGACTTTTCCTTTTTTCAAACTCCACAATAATATCCAAATCACTTCTCTTAGTATGCTCACCTCGGGCATAAGAACCAAATATCTCAATTTTTTTGGCACCGTGTTTTTTTAAGATTGATACCAATTTATCTATAATCTTATTCATCTTCTTCACCTTTTATGAACACATGGTATGTCATAATTTTCAGTTTATGTATTTTATTTCAGTTTGAAAGCTAAATAAGTTTTTCAAGTTTTAAAACATAAAGGTCTTCCACCCGCAGGTTTTGTCCACACCCTTAACAACACCGCCCTGGCCACAAGCAGAATAATGGTTGCAATTCTTGAACAGTATCAGCAGGAAGATGGATCTGTGGTAATACCCAAGGTTTTAAGACCGTATATGAATGGAATGGATGTTATATCAAAAGGATGAGGATTTTTTACCAATAATTGCTTTTCTAATTCAAAGTTCATAACAAGTTATCCAAGCAGCCATTTTCAAAGCGGAATAAACTTTATCTTTTTTCCTTCAGTGCTTTCCTCATCTTCATAATCCCAAGTTATAACAAGCAGGTTTTTGCATGCGAGCTCCTTGCTCGCTTTCAACAGGGTTTTGATTTCTCTTTTTTCAATTTCATCTCTGGCATTTGCATGTGTGACTTGGATGAGCTGCTTAATCCTCAAACCTTCCCTAACAACAAAATCGATTTCTTTGCTCTGGTAATCTTTCCAGTAGTAAACCTCAGAAATACCTGCAAGCTCTTTCTTTTTTAGTTCGAGGAAAACCAAGTTTTCCATGAATTTGCCCGTATCAGAAGAAAAGCTGACCAGATTTGAAGCCAGACCACTGTCATTTATATAAATCTTAGGCATGGAGAGCAGTGATTTTTTATAGGAAAAATGGAATTTTCAGGGATAAATTTTCTCAAATTGATGACACATATCTCCTATACATCTCATTAACAGTTTTTTTGTTCACATATGGTCTGTGATGTCTGAAGCCTCCGGCAAAAGATTTGGGTATATGAAGAAGCTCATGAATCAGTGTTTTTGTTTTTTCCTCTTCAGAAAGCCTATCAAAACGTTCTGATATGACCTCTATTATATAGAAGGCTTGCATACTTAGAGCTTTTTGAAATATTTTCGGTAAACTGTGACATCGTGCAATAACATATCTGCTTTTTGAACCGAAACTTCTTATGCATACCAGCCTCGAAAGATCGATGTGGTGCATTTCAAGCTTTAAAACAATATCACGAACCTTTCTATCTATATCCCGGGCTCTTTTATACTTTATCATGGTTTTATATTCTTTGAACATCATTTAATTTTTATGGAAAAAGAAATTCTGGAAAAATACAGAAAAGCCGGAAGAATCGCCGCTGAAGTCAGAAGGGAAATAGAAAAAAAGCTCAGACCCGGAGTTAGAATACTGGATCTTGCCGAAGAAATAGAAAGAATGATTTTGGAAAAAGGAGGCAAACCAGCTTTTCCGGTTAATATATCCATAAATGAGATAACGGCTCACTATACACCCTGTATAGGAGATACGAGAGAAATCAAAGAAGGAGATCTTGTTAAAATAGATATAGGTGTTCATGTTGATGGATATATAGGAGATATGGCATTCACATACTGTTCTGAAAAAAACCCTCTGGTAGAAGCCAATGAAAAAATTCTCAGGGATGTTGAAAAGATCATTCGTCCCGGTGTAACCGTTGCTGAAATCGGAAAAGAAATAGAATCCTGTGCGAAAAAATACGGTGTGGGTTTAATTGTAAATCTAACAGGTCATGGACTGGAAAGATACGTGTTTCATGCAAATCCCTCCATACCGAATGTTGCAAACAATTCTTCCTATACTCTCAGAGAAGGCGAAGTGATCGCATTAGAACCCTTCGTTGTGGAAAGTAACGGCTATGTAAAGGAATCCTCACATACAGAAATTTACCGATACCTTCAGGATAAGCCTGTAAGACTTCCAGAAGCAAGGGAAATCCTGCGCATGGCAAGAGAAAAATACAAATCCCTGCCATTCTGCAGGAGATGGCTATGTAAATCTTTCTCACCTGTAAAGGTTTCCCTGGCATTAAAACAGCTTGAACAGGCAGGAGCAATAGAAACCTATCCCGTGCTTAGAGAGGCAAAAAACAGACCTGTTTCCCAGGCAGAGCATACCTTTATAGTTATGGACAAACCTATTGTGACAACAAAACTCGGTGATTAGATGAGTATAACAATATGCACAGTTCTTGCTATTATGAAAGACAACAAAATTCTTTTAATAAGAAGAGAAAAAGAACCCTTCAAGGGAATGTGGGCACTTCCTGGAGGAAAACTCGAACATAGTGAACATGTAGAAGATTGTGCCTTAAGAGAATGCAAGGAGGAAACCGGGCTGAATGCAAGATTTGATAGGATATGCGGAATTGTTAATGAGCATATATTGAGCAATGGTTTAGTGGAGAATCACTTCCTACTTCTTGTATGCAAGCTTGAACCCGAACATGAAAACTACATCGAAGGAAATGAAGGTGAACTCAGATGGTTTACCGTTGAAGAAATATTTAACATGCATGAAAAGATCGTGCCTAGTGATTTGCATATGATAAAAGATATAATTATTGAAAACAAGGGATATGTATTCAAAAGCGTTATGGAGAGAATACGGGATAACTATATACAAAGCGCATTTGAGCCGATATGAAATTTTCCGAAGCTGTTTACGAAATTGTGAAGAGGATTCCAAAAGGAAGAGTGAGCACGTATTCAGAAGTAGCAAAAGCAATCGGAAAACCAAAAGCTTTCCGTGCTGTGGGACAGGTTCTGAAAAGAAACAAAAACCCTGATGTTCCCTGCCACAGAGTTGTCATGTCTTCAGGCTGTTTGGGCGGCTTCAAAGGCAGGAAATCAAGCAGGGAGAAGGAAATTCTTTTGAAAGGAGAAGGTATAAGTATTCGCGATGGCAGGGTGGATCTGAAAAAATACGGTTTCCGGTTTTCAAAAAATAAAAAAATAAAGGAGATTAATTCCAGAAGGTTATGATTTCTTCCTCGGATTCAAGCACAAACCCAAATTCCGAATAGATTGTTGAACAGTTGGGACACTGAAAAACCAGTGGATTTTTGTTCCATACTTTTCCATGCGTTCCGCACATCGGACATCTTTTGGACATAGTAAAAACCAAGGATTGTTTCATAAATTTAAAGGTTTTTTATAATTTTAAATTTTTCGGAATTTAAAGCTGATCTGAAAAAAATTCGCTCAATCTCTTTCGATAAAGAGAGTGACGGTGGAGTATTTTTATCTTTTTCTTCATAAAAGGAGAGACCAAAGACCATGTTTTGAGTATGATAAAGAAGCAATACGCGAGGCTGAAGCCATTCGTCCAGTTCGGAAATTATGTACCATGATCCTTTTTCGAGCGGATCTTTTCTTCCCATTATTTCATTTGCAATCTCTTTATAAAAACTTGACACTTCAGGATTCTTTATTATTTCCTCACCTCCGCACATATTTGTTAATACCCTGTACAAGAGCTCTCCTGTCCGAAAGTTATCAGAATTGACGGTATATATGGTTATTAATCCAGACGGGTTTAGTTCATAATTTCTGCCCATTTCTTGGAAAGCATTAACAAGAACCTTCCTCTTTTCATCAATTTCTTTGCAGAGCGCTTCCTTTGATGATTTAAAAAAATTCACTACATCTTTCAGAGAAAGGTTGTCTTCCGCAAGCATATCTCTTGACCACAATTTCCATTTCGGGGTCTTATCCCCTTTTTTGCCACGGACCAGAACATGGGTCTTCCGATATATGTTTTCTCTTCTTTCTTCAGGAAAGAGAAGATCAGTGCAGCAGGGATATTCAGGATTCAATTTCACATTCCATTTCTTTGCAACAACATCTGCAACATCCATTGCATCAGAATATTCTAATTCAGGAGAATCCAATAATTTACCAAGTCTAACCACAGGATAATTGTAACCCATGTTGATACTTTTGAACGAAAATTTTTTATAAATTCGCAATCTTTATCTTCATCTCCTCAGCTTTTTTGAGTATTTCCGTTCTCTTTTTCTTTCCCACACCTCCAGCTATTACTGCCATTTCTTTTTCCGGATCTATCTTTTCAAGATCTCTGGCATTAAATACCCTTACTTCTCTGTATCCAAGTCTGTTCAAGCCTCTCACTTCTTTTGGAGAAGAATAGCCTACAGAAGGACGCTTTCCCCTCGCCTTTTCTCCTTTTCTTAATTTAGAGTGCCTTCCTCTAGGTCTTCTCCAGGATTCCCCAAGCCTTGAATGTTTGAAACTCTCCTGTCTCTTAAAACCCGGTTTTTTTCTTTTTAATCTTTTTCTTATCTTCAGTAAAGTGGAAAGCTTCTTCTTTATACTCATCATCCCTCACCGTCTTCGATTGGTGTGCATTTTTGAATAAGATGAATACCGTCCTGGAAAACCCTTCTATCAAAACCTTTAACCTTAGCAGCACTTTCTATATTTGCTGCGGTTTGACCGACATGTTCCTTATTTATTCCAGTGACAACAACCACATCCTTTTTCAACTCCACTCTAACATCATCATATATTCTTGCAGTTCTACCATCCCTTTCTCCCAAAAAGTTCTGGATAACAGCTTTGTTACCCTCCACACTGAATTTTATAGGAAAGTGAGAATAAACTATCTTTAATTTTGCCTGCCACCCCTTTGTAACACCGATCATCATGTTTTTCACATGAGCGGCCCATGTTCCAACTATTGCTTTTATTTTTCTCCTGTTGTTTTCAGAAGAAACCACTATTTTATTATCCTTTACTTCCATTTTAACAGCATGGTGCTGAAACTTTCTTTTCAGTTCACCCTTCGGTCCTCTGACAGTTAATTCATTCCCTTCCAATTTAACCTCAACACCTTCCAGGATCGGAACCTCTTTTATCATTCCATACACCCAGTATTATCAAATGAAAGCCCTTCGGGGTCTGAATAGTTAATTAAAGGCAATAGATATTTAAATGTTCTTCAAGTATTGAAAATAAAAGCATGCTAAGGAATAATTATATAAACTCGACTTCAAATTTTCCATATGATACGTCTCAATTTTCATCCAGAAAGGGGAATTTGGTGTGAAGACAGACAGAGCCTTGATAAATTAAGAAAAAACTTTTTTGGAATAGAGAGAGGCGGAAAGATTTTTCTCTATCCAGAAGAAACACTTTATATTTTAAATTTCATGAACGGTGTATGCATCTACAAAAACAGAAAAATGAGCTTTAGCGATCTGGCCACATTTTTTTCAAAGGAAGATCCGAGACTTTTTATACATTACAATGCCTTCAGAGACTGGAGGGATAGAGGACTTATAATAAAAAGAATAGATTCCGTTCAGGTTGAGCCTAAAAAAAGGAAAAAAGAGAAAAAATATCCGGCAAAAAGCATCGAAAAAGTGGAAATAAAAGCAAAGGCTTACTGGTATCCGAAATCAATGTTTTCTATTATAGATGATAAACAGACAGGAAAAAGATTGTTTCAAAACTACTGGTTTGGACAGTATGGTGTGTACAAACAGGACAGAGGAGACCTTTTGAAGCTGGATTTTTTCGAAACTGTGTTTTTAGCAAAGCATTTCGGGATGAAGGTGATAAATACAAACACAGGAAAAGAAATAAGCTGGGAGGAAGTATTCAGAAGTGTGGTGAAAGAGAGAGACTATGCAAAACAACACTACAATGTTTATGAGGATTGGAGGCTGAAGGGGTACGTAGTGAAAACAGGCTTCAAGTTCGGATCGCATTTCAGAATATATTTTCCCGGTGCATCACCTGGAAGAACCGGTGAAAAATGGATACACTCCAAACACGTGCTCCATGTCTTTCCCAAAGAGCAGAAACTGCTTATATCAGAGTGGGCAAGAGCTGTGCGTGTCGCTCACAGTGTAAAGAAAACATTCCTTCTTGCAATACCTGAGATGAAGGATGATGATTACATAGACTATCCGATCACATTCGTTTCCTACAGAAGAAAAAAAGAGAAAAACGGTTGGGTAAGAGAAACCCCCAAGGATGGACCGAGATACATACTTGCAGACGTTTCCGAGGAAGAACATATAGGTGGCATAGAACTTGCCTCTCTCCTGAAAAAGGCTGAAAATATGGGACTGGATCCCATCCTTTCCATAACTGATAGAGAAACGGCAATAACATATTATGTATTGAACAAAATTGTACTTCCGGGATCGAAATACATATACTACGAGATAGAATGGATGAAACCATAATAAAAAGAAAAAGTATTAATCATATTTCGATAAATAAAATATCATATGCCAAAAACAGTGATTCTCACACATGCTGATTGTGATGGTATATGCTCTGGAGCGGTAGCACTTTCACGGTTTCCAGAAGCAACGGTATTTTTTACAAAACCGGCCTCTCTTCTTGATGATCTGAGGCATACAGAAGCAGAGAAAATAATCATATCGGATATAGCCTTAACAAAAAAAGACGCTGTAAAGATTATCGAAGAGATGAAAAGGAAGGAATGCGAAATATTTTATTTCGATCACCATGATATCCCTGATAGTATAAAGGAAGAGGATGTTAGAAATGCGGTAAGTGCATATTTTCATGAAAAAGGAACCTCTGCTTCTGAACTGATATACAGAGCGTACAAAAATGAAATACCGAGAGAAAGAGTATGGCTTGCGATATACGGAGCAATAGGTGATTACCTGGATAATACCCCTTTTATAAGAGAAAGAATGCTTAACTGGGATAGAAGAGCTCTGTATTTCGAGGTCTCTACCATAACCCTGGGCATAAAAACAGACGAGTTTTCCGGATACGATGCTAAAAGGATTATAGTTTATACCCTTGCATCAGGAAAAAACCCTTCAGATGTGCCCGGACTTGTGAAAAGCGCAAAGGAAGCTGTAAACAAAGAGTTTGAGCTCTACGAGCTTGTAAAGAAGAATGCAAAAGTTTTAGGCAATATTGCATACGTGAAAGATATTCATACCTTCGGTTTCCGCGGACCCTCTGCTCTATTCTCCGCAACGGTTAAGAACAAACCCATAGGCATTTCAGTTCATACCCGAGAAAAATACTTAGATATAACCATAAGAACAAGGAATTACTCACTAAAACTCAATAAACTTGCAGAGATTGCAGCGGAATGTGTGGACGGTTCCGGTGGAGGCCTTGAAGCAGCAGCTGGTGCAAGAATACCTCACGGAACTCTGGAAATTTTTCTTGAAAGATTAAATGAAGAGATTGAGAAATCCGGTTAGGCCTTACCGTTTGAATTTCACCGCTGTTCCGTACACCAGAATCTCTGCTGCATTGGTTGATATCATGGATGTGGTAAGCCTAACACCTATAACAGCATCTGCACCTATCTTTCTGGCATTGTTTTCCATTCTTTGAAGCGCCTCTTTTCTTGCTTCGGAAAGCATTTCAGTATACTCCTTTATTTCACCGCCCACAATGTTTCTCAGAGCTGCAATTATATCCTTTCCTATATGTTTTGCTCTTATCGTGCTACCTGTAACAATTCCGAGGGTTTTGACAATCCTCTTTCCGGGAATTTCATTCGCGGTGGTTATTATAATCTCTTTGGCCATATAGCCCCGCGCGGATTCGAACCGCGGTCTCCAGGTCCAGAGCCTGGTATCCATGACCGAGCTTTTGTTCATTGGCCGCTAGACGACGGGGCTGTATCTGAAATAATATTGAGAACCCGCGGTTTTTAAATAAGTATCGGTATTATATAAATTATGAAAATCCTCCTCATTCACTCGGATTTCATTGAATGGGAACCGAAGAAAAAGGCAATAAAATCTGCGGAAGCTGTGGAAAGGGAAAAGAAAAGAGTAGAAGAAGCTCTTGTTGTGTTTACCGCAGTAGAAAGCGAGGATGAAAAGAACCCAAAGCAGATTATAGAAAATACTCTGCAGGAAATAGAAAAGGTATTTGCAGAGGTCAATGCAAAAAATATTGTGATTTATCCCTATGCTCACCTCTCTTCAGACCTTGCTTCACCAGAATCCGCAAAAAAAATCCTCAAAGACCTCTACAATGAACTGAAGAAAAGTGGATATTTGGTAGATATAGCACCTTTCGGATGGTACAAAGCCTTCACACTTAAATGCAAAGGACATCCTCTTTCAGAATTGAGCAAAAGCATAACCGCTGAAGGTATTAAAAAAGAAAAGGAGGAAGAAGAAATACCTGAAGCGCTCAAGAAGGAAGAAACACTGAGATCCGAATGGTACATACTCGAACCAAGCGGCAAGCTCAATAAAATAGAGAAAAGAGGAGACGAAATCATCGGTTTTGATTTTTCGAATCACAGAAAACTTGAAAAGCTTGCAAAATACGAGATGGCAAAGGACAGAACTGTCAAAGAAGAACCACCTCACATAAAGCTTATGAGAAGGCTTGAGCTTGTAGACTACGAACCAGGAAGCGATCCCGGAAACTTCAGATATTACCCCAAAGGAAAACTTGTAAAGTCCCTTATAGAGGAGTGGGTCACAAGGAAAACGATAGAATACGGAGCAATGGAGGTTGAGACACCTGTTATGTACGATTTCGAACATCCGGTTTTGAAGAAATATCTCAACAGGTTCCCTGCCAGACAGTATACCATAGAAACACCGAATAAAAAGGTTTTCCTGAGGTTTGCAGCCTGTTTCGGTCAGTTCTTGATAGCTCATGATGCAGGAATATCATACAGACACCTTCCTCTACGGCTTTATGAGATGACGAAATACAGTTTCAGGGTTGAGCAGAGAGGAGAGCTTGCTGGTCTTAGAAGATTGAGAGCATTCACCATGCCAGACTGTCATGCTATATGCAAGGACATAGAACAGGCAAAGGAAGAGATGCTCAGAAGATTTGAGCTTGCAAAGGAAATACACGAAGGCCTTGGTTTAAGTATAGATAACGATTTCGAATTCGCTATAAGAGTGGTTAAGGATTTTTATGAAGAGCACAAAGACTTCGTTCACACCCTTGTTAAAAAATGGGGAAAGCCCGCTCTTGTAGAGATGTGGGATAGGAGATTCTTCTACTTTATACTCAAGCATGAATGGAACTTTATAGATGCTCTGGATAAAGCAGCAACTCTTACAACAGATCAGTTCGATGTGGAAAATGCACAGACATATGATATAAAATATACCGATTCGGATAACAAAAGGAAGTATCCCGTAATCTTGCACCTTTCACCTTCAGGAGGAATAGAGAGGGTGATGTATGCACTCCTCGAAAAAGCTTTTATGGAACATAAAGAAGGAAAGAACCCAACACTTCCTTTATGGCTTTCTCCAACACAAGTCAGATTATGCCCGGTGTCGGATGATTTCCTCGAGTTTGCTGAGGAAATTGCAGACAGTTTAGAAAAAGAAAGTATCAGGGTGGATATAGATGATAGAGTCGAATCTGTGGGAAGGAAAATAAGGGATGCAGAGGTTGAATGGATTCCTTACATAGTAGTTGTGGGAGAAAAGGAGAAAAAATCAGGAAAACTCGCAGTCAGGTTCAGAGAAACTGGAAAGGTAAAAGAAATGACTATTGACGAACTGATAGGGGAAATAAAAGAGAAAACAGAGGGATTTCCTTACAGAAAACTTCCACTTCCAAGGTTTATTTCCAAAAGACCTGTGTTCTTCGGCTAAATTTCTAATGAAAATGTTTTAACCCCTTTGAATTCTTTATTAAAAGGAAAAACCAAACAAATAAATAAGGTTCAAAGTATGGAAAGAATAAAGACAGGTGTTCCGGGTCTGGATGAAATTCTTGGCGGAGGTATTCCAAAAAATCAACTTGTTCTCATAACCGGAACCAGCGGAACAGGAAAAACAACACTATGCACGCAATTCATTTATCACGGAGCGATGGAACATAATGAAAACGGTGTGTACCTTTCCTTTGAAGAGCCTAAAGAATGCATAAAAGAAAATGTAAAACAATTTGGTTTTGATCTCGACAGACTTGAGAAGATGGGAAAATTCTCATTTATAAAGTACGATCCGTTTCATATAGAGGATGTTTTCAATATACTGGAGTCCACTATAAGAGAGATAAATGCGAAAAGGGTTGTGGTGGATTCCGTTTCTGCCCTTGGACTTCATGTAAAGGATGATGCAGAACTCAGGAGAATGATATTCAATCTTTCTTTCATTCTGAGAAAACTGGATTGCACATCACTCCTTGTGTCTGAAATAGTAAGTGGTTCGGGTAAAGGAAGAATTTCACGATACGGTGTTGAGGAATTTGTTGCTGACAGTGTTATAGTGCTTTACTATGAAAGACTGGAATCTGCATTTTTCAGAGCAATACAGGTATGGAAAGTAAGAGGTTCAGCACATTCAGAAAGGCTTCACCCCTACAGGATAGGAGAGAAGGGTATTATAGTCTATCCACATGAAGAGGCGTTTGTTCAGAGATAGTATGATGGAAAAGTTAAAATTTTTTGGAAAAGGAAAAAAGCATGTTCATGAAAAGTTTACATTCAGGCAGCCAAAACACATAATAATAATTCCCAGATTCAAAAGAATCTCCGAGGTTAATATAAGATATCCTCTTATAGAACCTTATGCTTACTGTGAAATAAAATGGGTTGATAAAGAAAAGAGACTTGTGTACAATGTTATAGAACCAGAGCTCTCTAAAGAGGAAGAAAAAATCTTGAAACTTCTGGAAAGGAGTTTGGAAGAAATTATAGATATTACGCTTTCTGGAATAAAAAATCAGGAAAAAGCAATAGAATACCTGCAAAAGAAGCTTGATTTGATAATAGAAGATTTGAATTTATCGATCAACAATAAGGTTTATACCAAAATAATGTATTATATAGTCAGAAATTTTGTTGGTTTGAATGAAATAGAACCTCTCATGCACGATCCTTATATAGAGGATATAGGCTGTAACGGTTTAAACACACATATATATGTTGTACATAAAAAATTCGGTTCTCTTATGACAAATATAATTTATAAAAATGAGGAAGAACTGTCTAATTTCGTGATAAAACTTGCCGAGAGATGCGGAAGGTATATTTCATACGCTTCCCCACTTCTGGATGGAAGCCTTCCCGATGGTTCAAGGGTTCAGGCGTCTCTTGCCAGAGATGTGACAACAAGAGGACCGACATTTTCTATAAGGAGATTCAGAAGCAATCCCTATTCCCCGGTAGATCTGATAAAACTGGGCACAGCTTCGGTAAATATAATGGCCTATATGTGGATGATAGTGCAATATGGCGCATCCATACTGATATGCGGTGGTGTGTCTTCAGGAAAAACCACATTTCTCAACTCAATAAGCATGTTCATACCACCAGAAGATAAGATAATAAGCATAGAGGATACCAGAGAGATAAATCTTCCTCATGAAAACTGGATCCCGGCAGTTTCCAGAACAGGTTTCGGTGCTCCGGAAGCAGGGAAAAAGAGATACGGAGAAGTCGAGCTTTTCGACCTTCTTAAGGAGTCATTCCGACAGAATCCGAAATATGTTATGGTTGGAGAGGTAAGGGATAAAGAAGCCTATGTGATGTTTCAGGGAATAGCCTCCGGACACCCTTCGATGAGCACGATTCATGCGGGTTCTGTGGAAGATGTGATGAAAAGATTGCAGACACCTCCCATAGAACTTTCACCATCCCTTATAGAAGCTCTGGATGTTATTGTTATAATGGTAAACGCAAAAAGAGAAGGCAAAACCATAAGAAGGGTGAAGGAGATAGTGGAGATACAGAATGTTGATCACAGAACAGGTATAGCGCATACAAAGCATGCCTACACATGGATACCATATTCTGATGATTTCAGCGAAAACATAACAGAATCAGAAGTTTTGAGAAGAATATCATTTCAGGAAGGCGTTTCCTATCAAAAAATCCTCAATGAATTTGAGAAGAGAAAAAAGGTTTTGGAATGGATGGTAAAGCATAACATAACAGACTATCAGGACTTCTGCAAAATCGTGAGGCTTTACTACAGAGATAATGAATCTTTAATGAGAATGGTAAAAAGAGATATGAATCCTTTTAAAGCAGTAGAGGCGGGGTCATGAAACTCATCGGAGAAGCTATAAAAAATCTGGTCAGAAAACCCTTTACTGTGAAATATCCGAAGGAGAGGCCTAAAATTCCCGAAGGTTTGAGAGGAAAGCTAAAGCATTTTGAAGAAAAATGCATATATTGCGGTCTGTGCGCAAAATACTGCCCTTCTGCTGCAATTACAGTAGATGTGAAAAAAAAGATATGGAAACATGACCTGGGAAAATGTATATTCTGCGGTCAGTGTGAAGAAGTTTGCCATGAAATACCCAAGAGGGATGCTATAAAAATGACCGATGTGTTTGAACTAACAGAACTCGAAAAATCGAAATTTATCACCGTTCACAGGAGAACAATTAAATAGCAAAATGGAAAATTATTTATATGATTACTTTCTACAAGAGAACGGTAAAAGATTCGAATATAAGGGTTTTGGAGAATTTCGAAAACGGTTGCTGGATAAATGTAACAGACCCTGCTGAAGAAGAAATAAATTATTTATCCCGTGTTTTTAATCTCGATAAGCAAAACCTCCTTTCAGGTCTCGATGAAAATGAGGTTCCAAGAGTTGAATTTGCACAAAACAACGTTTATATTATTCTTAAAACCCTTATACCCGGAGAGAGAAAAATGCTGCAATCCTTTCTCATAGTCATCTCAGATAAATTCATACTGACCCTTTCAAGAGAACAGCCGGAATTCATAAGCAGAATTCTTCGGGGTACTGTAAATTTTATAACCACACAAAAACTAAAATCCCTTCTTACACTTTTTTCTTTGATAAACAAAGAATTTGAAAAAGCAACCCTTGATATAGTGAGGTCTGTTAATTCAAAGAGAGAGGCACTTACAAAACTTAATGAAAGGGATATCAATATTCTTCTCGAACATGAAGCGGTCCTGAACAGTTTCGTATCCTCTTATTATTATACAAATCTAATTTATGAGAGAATACTGAAAAATGTAAAATTCTTTGAGGAGGATAAGGAAATAATAAATGACCTCATGATAGAAGCCCATCAGGGATTTGATCTGTGTAAATCCTCTCTTAAAACAATATCGAATATCAGAAATCATTACGTTATCCTGCTTTCCAACAAACTTAACAACATAATCACACTTTTAACCGTGCTGACTGTTTTTATAAGCGTTCCTGCAGCTGTTTCCGGTATTTACGGTATGAATGTTGCACTACCGTTCGAAAGCAATCCTTTGATTTTTTACTATATCATTCTATTCATATGGGCTGTATGGATGGGATTCTTCCTTTTCTTTAAAAGAAAGAGAATTATATGAGCTCTTTTTTCACAATTTCTTTTATTTTTTTCACAGCCCTCTTGCACTCACTGCTCATATACTTTCCGAAAGATAGGTGTTTTGGCTGCACACCAATGAAAACAATTCTGAAGTTTATTTTTTTCCGAAGATAATTCAGAAACAGAGTTATTGGCATTTTGTGGGTAAATGATACAAATTTTTTAACTGTATGGATATCTATTTTTTCTACAGTTCCAGGAGGTTTTCCAAAATCTACAGCGTCTATGATGATAAGCTTTTCAGGTCTCATTCTTTCTATTACTCCTAAAAAATTTTCAGGTGATGATTCACAGGAAAGAAATTCAATATTTTCATCTTCTATTTCTTTCATTAAATATTCCACCGTTACAGGCCCTATACCATCATCTCCTCTCAATCTGTTTCCGATTCCGCAGACAAGGGTTTTCACATTTCTCTGCTCCATCGTTAATATTTTTATTCTTCTGAATTTAATTTTTTGCCATGCATGAGTTTAAAGCGGTTAATGAGGTTGTGAGAAAAATACTGGCTGCTGAAGAACCTCGCATAGCAGAAATAACTCTTGGAGAGCTTTACGGTGATGCAGATAATTTCAAAAAAACGGTAAAGGAATTGCTAAAAGGAACAAAAGCCGAGAATGTGATTATTAGCATCAAGCAAACACCCTTAAAAGTTAAATGTACCTGTGGTTTTTCTGGTAGAATTAAAGTCATGGATCATATCCATTTTGTTAGATGTCCCAGATGCGGAAAAATAGCTGAAATAAAAAGCGGAGATGAACTTGTAATAACAATCAAACATTAGGCGCTCTCATCACGGACTTTATCTCTTCCCGTGACATGCATATCTCTTTGCATGTTCTGTTATCCGTTAACTCTTTACATACAACCTGATTATCACATACACATTCTATGCAGTTATGAGGGCATTCCACACGCATGGTTTCCTGATTGAAAACACACTGACCCGGATGCTGAGGGTCACAGGTTCCGTATACAGCAAGGTTATACATTCCATTTAAGGTTAACGCAATGGATGTGAAGAGAAGAAGAGTGAATATCCAAGACAAAGCTTCAAAATGTTTGTGTGCAAACCCCGCAAGTGCAGGAGACCTTTTCATAAGCTTGGATGTGAGTTTTGCACGAACCTTTTCCTGAAGAGATGCTCTGCATGGTCTTAATGTCAATCTTCGCATCACACAATCCAGCGCTTCTCTAGCCCATCGTCTGTACTTTGCAGAAAACACACCCAAAAATGCAAACACCACCAAGGCAATCAAGCAAACAGACATTCTCTCTTAAGAGATTTATGAAACTTGCTAAATAAAAATATTTTAATCACCGCAGCTCCGCTATTTTTTTAAGTTCCTCAATGAATTTTTCTGCCTCTTCTCTGGTATTGTAAAGATATAGTGAAGCCCTTGCCGAACCCGGAATACCCCTGGCCTTAAACCATGAATGAACGCAATGCTGTCCTGATCTTATCATTATATTTGCATTGCTATCGAGAAGCATAGCAATTTCATGGTGATCTATACCTTGCAGAATAAAGGATATAATACTTCCTCTAAGTTCAGGTTTTCGAGGACCCAGGATTTTTAACCCGGATATTTCAGAAATTCCCTCTGTTATTGCTCTATTAAGCATGATTTCATGCTTTTCTATATTTTCCTTTCCGATTTTTTGCAGATATTTTGCAGCTTCACAGAGACCGATTATCCCTGCGTAATCCTGCAAACCCGCTTCAAATCTGTGTGGTGATTTTAAAAATACATGAGTTTCATAAGTTGTATATTCCACAGTTTCTCCACCCACGATAAATGGCGAGAGTTCCTCAAGAAGATCGTATCTGCCATAAAGCACACCGGTTCCTGTGGGACCCAGCATTTTGTGTCCGGAAAACGCATAGAAATCGACCCCAAGTTTTTTAACGTTTACTTCCTTATGCGGTACAGCCTGTGCACCGTCCAGCATTACCACAGCACCGTAATCATGAGATATTTTTACTATATCCTTTACTGGAAGCGTGTATCCATCAAGATTTGATGTGTGAACTATGGAAACAAATTTCGCATCCTTGCTTACTAAATCCTCAAAACTTTCTATATTAAAAGTCCCATCTGGACTTGATTTCACATATCTGTGTATTATGCCTTTATTTTTGACAAGAAGCTGCCAGGGTAAAAGATTAGAGTTATGCTCTCTATCGGTGGTCACCACCACATCGTTCTTTTCAAAACCGAAAGAGTTTGCTACAAGATTTATGCTTTCTGTTGTGTTGCGCGTAAAAACTATCTCTTCACTCTTCTTCGCACCTATAAATTTTTGTATGGTTTTTCTTGCAGCCTCAAGCCTGTCTTCAACTTCCTGGCTTAATTTATGAATGCTTCTTCCAGCACATGCAGAAAACTCATTGTAGTATTCATTAACGGCTTCTATAACCTGAACAGGTTTTAAACTCATGCACGCATTATCGAAATATATTACCGGTCTTCCTGAAATTTTTCTTTGAAGAACGGGAAAGTCTTTTCTTATTTTATCAACATTCATAAAACCACTTGCAATATTTTAAATATTTAAAGATGGATAATATATTTTACTTTATTTTAAATGTTTTGCTTGAGGAGGTCTACAATGTATAAGATTGTAACGGTAGAAGATAAGATAAGGGTTCCACCTTCAAAGTTTGAGATGGATCTGGAAGAAGCTGTAAAAAGCAGCCTTGAGGAGAAATGGGAAGGATTGATAGATAAAGACCTCGGTGTTGTGCTTGCAGTGGTGTCTATTGGCAAGATAGGAGAAGGTAAGATACTTCCAGGGGATGGTGCGCTGCATTATCCTGTGGAATTCAAGCTTCTTGTTTTCTATCCAGAACTTCACGATCTTGTAAAGGGATATGTAATAGATGTTACCGAGTTCGGTGTGTTCATAAGAATAGGTCCTGTAGACGGCATGGTTCACGTTTCGCAGATAATGGATGATTTTGTTTCTTATGATGAGAAAAACAGAATGTTTGTAGGAAGGGATACCAAGAGAACTATGAGGGAATCCGACATTGTAAGAGCAAGAATTATCTCCATTTCCATGGGCAACAATCAGTATAAAATAGGCCTTACAACAAGACAACCCGGTCTCGGTGTGATTGATTGGTATAAAAAGGAAAAGAAAGAAGAAAAGAAATAGAACCGTGAAACCATGGTGAAGGAAAAGGTATGCAGAAATTGCAGAAGATTTGTAGAGGGCACAAAATGCCCGGTTTGCAATCAGTCCAACTTTTCTAGAAGCTGGAAGGGTGTTGTATTTATAAATGATCCAAAAGAATCAGAAGTTGCAAAGATACTTGGTATCAACGCACCTGGTAAGTATTGTATATGGGTAAAGTAAAATTAAAATATTTAATGTTTCTATTAAACACCTATATTATCCATCAAGGTGGGCGAGAATGAAAATAAAAATAGTCTCAGAAAAAGACAATCCGTTGCTTAAAAGGAAAGAGCTTGTATTTATTGCAAATCATGAAGGTAAGGCAACACCTTCAAGAGGAGATTTGCTTAAAGAAATAGCCTCGAAAACCGGTGCAAATGAAGATACAATAATAATTGAAAAAATAATGACAGAGACAGGCAGATGCTCATCCAGGATAAAGGTTCACATATATAAAAGCGTCGAAGACGTACCAAAACACAAACTTGAAAAAATGAAAAGAAGAACAAAAACAAAAGAGGGTGAGAAAGAAAAGGCTGAAGAAGGGGAAGAGCAAAAGGAAGCGGAGAAAGAAAAGGCTTCTGAGGAAGAAGGAGGTTGATCATGGCAAAAAAATCAAAGGAACCGAAGAGAAAGCCCAAAAAGCAAAGAACGGGTAGAAAACATGAAAGTGTCAAACCGCAGAACATTTATGAAGTGAAAGGAAACAAGGTTATAAGAAAAAAGAAGCCATGCTCACGCTGCGGAGAAGGAACCTGGCTTGCACAACATAAAAATCGTGAATACTGCGGGAAATGCGGATATACCGTTATCGAAAGAGGATCAGAATAGTTTCTGTTGCGACTTCTGCACCAGAATATTTTCAGAATTACAGAACAAAAAGTAATGATATGAGCTTACTTAACCCCGCTTAGTTAATAAAAAGCAAAAGATAAATTAATAGATATGGACAGAACAGATGCGATTGACAAAATCTTTCGAAATGTTCTTCGGGAAATAACACCTACAGAAGAGGAGAGAAAAGAGATATCTGCTGTGATAGAAAAAGTGAAACGTGTTGTGGAATCTGCTATTAAACCCAAGGGACTCTCCTTTACCATAGCCGGGAGCTATATGAGAGATACCTGGATGCGGGATAAAAAAGAGTTTGATATTTTTATAATGTTCCCAGTTTCCTATTCTCGGGAAGGATTAGAAAAAGAAGGCTTGAAATTGGGAAAGGAGATTGTAAAGCGTGTTAAAGGGAAGTATAAAATAGCATATGCAGAGCACCCCTATGTCAGAGCGGTTATAGATGGATATGATGTGGATATAGTCCCGTGCTATAAGGTGGAATCCGCACACAGAATAAAATCTTCTGTAGATAGAACACCTTTTCATAATGAATGGCTTTCCAAACACCTTCTGAAAGATCTCGTTGATGAGGTCAGGCTTTTCAAACAGTTTTGTAAAGGAATAGGTGTTTACGGTTCGGATGCAAAAACTCAGGGCTTTTCAGGATACCTATGCGAGCTTCTGATTATACACTATCGCTCCTTCAAAAATCTCCTGAAAAATGCTTCTGAATGGAAACCCGGGAAGGTTGTTATAAACCTTGAAGGAGAAATAACAGATACAGAAAGCCTGTACAAAAAATTTCCATTCCAGCCTTTAATAGTAATAGACCCTGTTGATCCAGGAAGGAATGTTGCAGCTGCTTTGTCACCTGAGAATTTCATTTATTTTGTTTCTTGTTGTAAGGCCTTTTTAAGAAAGCCCTCAAAAAGATTTTTTTACAAACAACCTGTAAAATTCCTGAGAAAAAACATAGAAAACCTGATTAAAAAGAGAGGTACAAAACTTATAGCAATTTCCTTCCCAGCACCGGATATCATTTCCGATGTCCTCTGGCCACAGCTGAGAAAAACAGGAAGAAGACTTAAAAATATGATAGAAGAAGGAGAATTCAAAGTAATGAACTGGTCGGTGTGGAGCGATGAGAAAAAAATATGTCTGATTCTGTTTGAATTCGAAGTGTGGGAATTACCGAAAATAAGGAAGCTTTATGGCCCAAGTATATTTTCCGAAAAACATACAAAACAGTTTGTGAAAAAATACGAATCTCTAGGAAGAATATGGGTGGAGAATAACCAATGGGTATCTGAAGTAAAAAGAAAACTGAAAACTCCTGAGGATATGTTCCGTGAAACACTTAAAAGTGATGAAAAAACCCTCAGAATAAAAGGAATACCATCCTATACGGCACAGAGCCTGTCAAAAAAGTTTAAAATCCTGAGAGAAAGGGAAATTCTGAAACTCGGAAGCTCCAATGAAGAGTTTGGAGAATTCCTTGTTAGTTTCTTTAAAAGAGATATAAAATGGTAAAGACCATTATGCAAGATTGAAAAAGAACGTCCAGCTGATTATCCATATAAAAAGATAAACAACGGCACCATTACTCAACCACCATTTTACGTTCTTTTTTCCTACAAATCTTTCAACTATATGGCCTAAAATAAAAAGTATACCTAGTCCAAAAATCACAGAAACCATGGTTCTGAATGTGATCTGGAGTTGAAAAGATACCCAGCCTGTGAGTATTGCAATCAGCACGTGAGTGACGATGGAAATCCGGATATCTCGAAGTTCTCCTTCGTCTCCTGAAACCATAGGCAAATCACTTCCTTCTCCTGTGTCTCATTTTCTTTCTTCTTTTCTTGAGCTTGTGTTTTTTTATTTTCTTTCTTTTCCTCTTTCTACCGCACGGCATATGGAATTATTTTTGTTACGGGAATATTTAAATCTTCTGTAAACTCAGAGCATGTGTGAGTATTCACTCATACTATAGTTTAGAATAAGTCTTTTGATGCAATTATCATGTTACAGGCTGAGATTTTTTCCCATGCATTTGATTTTACACCGGCAGGATTATCCATATATTGCCCTGTAGTTAGATACACTTTCTTTAAGACCCTGCCAAATAAATTAAAACAAAAGCAGCCACTTCCACAAAGGCACAAACCTTATTTTCCTCCCCTTTAGAATCTCCTCCCCCTCATAATCCCAGGTTATGCAGAGCAAATTTTTGCAGTTAAGCTCTTTTCCTGCCTTTAATAAAGCTTTGATTTCCCTCCTTTCAATCTCGTCCTTTCCAGAAGCATAGGTAACCTGAACAAGCTGCTTAATTTTCACACCCTCTTTAATAACAAAATCCACCTCCCTTTGCTGGTAGTCCTTCCAGTAGTAAAAACCCAGCAAAGGATTTTGGTTTGTTTTCCTTAACAGGTCGAGAAAGACAACGTTTTCCATTTTTTTGCCAATGTCCTCTGAAAAACCTAGAACCCTTGAAAGACCTGTATCAACTATATAGGTTTTCTTTGGCCAAGACTTTCTTGCATACACACTCAGCGAAAAATTATCCACAAAAAACACAGACAGAGTATCAATTATATTTTCAATGTAGTGGTAGATTGTTTTCTTCGAGAATGGTGTTCTGCTCTTTAGGTACGTCTCAATAGATTTAATGCTTATTTCTTTAGAGAAGTTCTGGAACATGAATTCGAAAAGAAGTCTTCCCATTTCTATACTTTTTATCTCATGTCTTTCTACGAAATCCTTCAAGAATATCTCATCGAAATATGTTTTTAGCAGCTTTTCTTTCTGGAACGTGTTCCTGCTCAACACGATTTCCGGAAAAGCACCGAAATTCAGATACTCTCTCAAAAATTTAAGAATCCTTCCGGTTTCTTCGAATGTAGGAAATCTGTCTGCCCTGAATTTTTTGGTGGTTAGGAACTCCCTGAAACTGAAGGGGAGCAAAAGGAATGAGAGAGAACGACCCCTGAGCTGGGTTGCTATTTCTCTACTCAGCAGCTTTGAAGAAGAACCTGTCACAACAAGTTCATAACCGTAATCCAGAAGGGTTCTCAGCAGGGTTTCCCAGTTCTTTATTTCCTGAATCTCGTCCAGAAGCAGAACCCTTGGATTATATCCCTTTACCTCATTGTGGATTTTTATTATATCGAAAATTTCTTCAGGCAGTATTTTCTTCAGAAACAACAATTCAAAATTCAAATAAAGAGCTTTTGGGTATTTCTGATTTAGAAGGTAGAGCATGTAAAAGGTTTTTCCTGCCCTTCTCGGCCCTATGATACTTGTAATCTTACCCTTAACACGCATCAGCTTCAGTTCCCTCTCAAACCCGACAAACCTTTTCTCCCTCTTTATATAATCAATTACCCCTCTTCTATTTATCATACAAAAATATTTGTGTGAATGAGAATATAAATGTTTCCCAAGGGAACTATTTTTTATAAAAATCGTTCCCCAACAGCCACTTCCACAAAGGCACAAACCTTATTTTCCTCCCCTTTAGAATCTCCTCCCCCCCCCTCATAATCCCAGGTTATGCAGAGCAAATTTTTGCAGTTAAGCTAAGGGCTTTTATCTCTCCTTTCCCAATGTCAGAAGCATAAGTTACCCGTACCAATTGACTAATCCTGAAATCATTTTGATAACAAAATCCATTTCATACATACAGGGAAATATGCATATAAGTTCGGAGTTCTACAGAAGGATTGTAGATATTCATAAAAGATTTGCAGTGTATTTTTAGAAGCTTGATTTGAAATCATCCATCGACACACCCGACACTTCGACTCAATAAAAAACCAATACCATGCAAAATTCTTTTTTCTAAATCACTAAGAGAACTTATTTTACCTAATACAATTTTTCATTCACCGAAAACCATTTTTATTTTGTATAAAATTATTTTTAGCATAATGTAAAACTAAAAATTTAATCTCCAACAAATTATCAACCCCACTTTCTCAATAAAATTGCTTCCCTACATGTCGATTTCGACACTTTTAACTTACAATTTTATATACCATTTCCACAAAATAATTATACAGAACTATGCACAAGAAAAGAATATACGGGAGAGATTATTACTACACTTCCATTAGAAAG
>CAZCGK010000003.1:0-83218 GCA_964498245.1 uncultured archaeon
TTCCTGGACCTCCCCAGATTAGCTGGAAGTTTACGTTGTCCTTTTCTATTGTGAAGGTGTGGGGAATGGTTATATTGGTATTTGATCTGTTATCAACAATCTTGAATCTGTATGATGCAGAGGAATTTATATCTGCACATGTGAGCGAGACGGTGAAATTTAGTTGTGTCCAAGATGAGCATGCTGGACAGTTCTGAGTCTCTATATCTACCCAATCTCCCTGCGTGTTCAACTGAAGCGTGATGTTAAGATCATCACCTTCACCATCATATACTTCTACAGAAAAGTTCCATCCCTCACCCCATCCAGCAGATGCTCCTGATTGCACGTTATTTACCATTTCGTTTCTGTATTTTGGCGGCCAGTTAACATCAAGTATGACTGTGAAATTCTCAGATACATTATAGTTGTAGCACTCGGAAAGACCTGTATCCACAAAACCGAGCCATGTTTGATTTCCTGAACTGTAACTTTCATCGGGCAAAAACACAAAAGTCACATAACCTGTTTCATTTGTTGTGTTATAGCCTTCTGTTTTGAATGTACCAGGACCGTTGGTCGTTACATTAAAGGAAATATATGCATAGGGTGTGATGTTATAGGTCTGTTTATCAATATCGTAAACTCTGAGGATGAATATCGCTGGAGTTGTTGGTGTTGCGGTGCTTTCATTTCCTGAAACATATTCCAAAGCTACACTGTCTCCGCTAACATAATGATAATTGTCATTCTCTCCTGTAGTGTTTGAGTTTCCATAGGAATCGGTTGCGTTAAACTTGAAGTACCAGTATTCTATATCATTACACGTATAGTTATAGGTGAAGTTCATGACATAGCCATTACAGTCTGTACAGCTGTCCTCTCCTATAAACATCCATTCACCGCTTACGGTTTTCTTTAACCAGAATGAGACGTTGACCGTGTCTCCAGGATCATCTGTGACTGTAATGCTGTATGTGTATGGAGAACGACCCCACCCACCGCTTGATGGTGTGACTGTTGGGTTGTCGAGTTTTGGTGGTGCTTTAAGAGTGAACATGTCTGACTCTGTAACTGTATCGCTGTTGTAGTATGTTCTCTTAGAAGTCATTGTAACAGTGTAAACACCTTCAACACCTTCTGAAGAAGACCATTCACAAGAATAGTTTCCAGGTTCGCCGCCTACAGGAGTTGCTTCGCAGTAGAAGTGATAACTGCCTGTGTAAAACGTGAAGTTTACTGTAGCATCAGATACCGGATTGCCACAATCATCCTCTACATATCCTTTAAAGGTTATGCCCTCTCCCTTGATGTGGGTTCCTATTGGCTCATAAAGTGTGTTCTTTAGATCATCAACTATGTATACATAAAATGTATCTGATGTGGCAGATTTGTAGCAACCCCCTCCATCGGTCTGAACATACCACTTTTGCTCACCTATCTCAAAACTGCAATCAGGGGTGAACGCATATGCAATATGACCGGATGCATTGGATTTAGGTGATGCGATAAGCTCGAATGTGATTCCGTTCTTGGTTATATAAACATCCGCAGACACATCTGCTGCTATATTTGTTTCAGCATCCAAATCGTTTCCGTAAACAGCAAGCTCTGTAGAATTCGTGATCAATCCTCCTCTATTGACATACGTCCCATTGCCTGAGTAATAATCAAGACTTATATCATCCTTTTCGACATCAAAGTAATTTGCATCGGTTTCGGTGTAGTATCCATCTGGGTCTGTTGCATTCATTTTATAGCCTAAAGATGTTGGTAAGGATGTGAAATCAGAGCATGTATACGTCTTTGTAAACATATATGTTGTTCCATTAGCAACCGGTGTGTAGTTTATAAGGGTCCAGTCTGTGTATGGTGGTAGAGCTGTTAGGATAGAAACATTGGTTATAGTTCCTTGAGGATCCCACACATAAACAGTGTAGTTTATACCCTCGCCCCAGCCTCCTGAGGTCAGACCGGTTTTCAAAGAGGTTGCATTGGGATTCTGCAAAACAGGTCTGACAGGCTTCCAGCACCACGTATACTCAACACCACCAACAAGAGATGTTCCCTTATCGGTTGTGGCAACAACCACTGTATATGTGTAGGTATCTGTTTGATTTGGGGCATAAAAAGCATCGTCCGTATAATTCAGATCGCATGTGTTCGGGGTCTGAGAACCTCCGCTTGTGCAGTCGTTATCACTTCCACAGCTCCATGCCAGGTCATGGCTCGATTCTGCTGCTACTTCATAGCATGCTGGATAGTAGTTTACACCTGTCTGGCTCTGGATGTAAGCATAAAAAGCATCGCTTCCAGCGCTGGCAAGGTTGTCAGCATAGAACTGAAAGCTTATGTTTTCCATGTAACATTCTAAATGTCCAGGGCATGGATTTGCTGGAGTCCAGGAATAGGTTTCTGAAGCTGATTTGGATTTATCTGAAGCTGACCAGCTTACGGATTCTGTAAATGTTTCGCAGGGATTTGCTTCAAGACCATAAACCTGATCCGATAATACAGGCACGGTCCAGACCACGGTGTCATTTATGCCGTTGTTGTTAGTATCTATAAATCTGACGTTGTGGTTTGGGTCATCGGTAACATCGGTTTTGCTGTTAAAAAGGGGAATGCTTCCGTTGATCCACACCAGTCTTATCCAACCATCGAGATACTCAGGATAACTCGCTGACGCTGTCACGTTCTCATAGTGCACATCCCCGCTGTAAACCTCAATGGTTTTAAGATATCCTTCTACTGGTTTGATTTGAATGGTTTTTATTATTGGTGCTGGTGTTTCATATTCAATGAGAAATTCTTTTTCAGTCCCTGGCTGAATCATATCTGAATTTATCTCCACTACAGTTTTCTTGTTTCTGAAAATGTTTGCTGTAACTTCTCGATATCCTGTTTTATCGACATGTTGTACTGAGATGTTTCTGGAATTTTCTGGTAGAATTATTCTTATAGGTTCACTAAACTCCACCTTTTGCGGATTGTAAACCTTTATTGATTTTATCCATTTGACAGGTCTGTTAACACTTGCCTGTTTTTGAAGTGTTTTTATTTCAATCTGCAATCCTTTACAGGGAATATCAATACTGAAGTGCTTTCTGTCTCTTGTCTTTCCTTCCGAGACTATACTTAAATTAAATCTTCCACAGGTCAATGCATTCACATACCATGTGACATTAACGGTATTATCAGCAGGAATTTTTTCTATAATTTTAACCAGACTGTCTACATTCACCTCGTCCTGTGCAAAGAGCTTTACTCTTGCATTGAAGGAATCTGCGTACATGGAACGTAGCTTTGCTGTGACCTTAAATTTCATATCTCCTGTTTTTTCCACACTTATGTTCTCTATCACCAGTTTCGGAATCCTTTCGGTAATTGTAAAGTTCAGGTTGGCTTTGAGGAAATCTCTGCCACCTAAACCATCTGCTACAAATATTCCCAGCCAGTTGTAAAAGCCTGTTTTTTCTGCATGCAGATCATAAAACCATGTTCCGTTATCATTTTCAGCAAAAACTCTAACTATGTTTAGATCGGGTTCCGTTACTACAAAAGAAACGTTATTGGTATTTGTGTTGTTTAGAATCACACTCAGTCTTACAATTTCTCCTTGTTTTGCGAATGTTTTGCTCAGATTTATCTGCACTATGGAAGGATATCCTATATCTGCCGGAATTATATAGTAAAATCCTGTTGAATTCTCTGACACACCATTGCTTACTCTAACAATGTACCATCCTGAATCATTAAAATCAGCTGCAAATGAATAGTAGTAATCTTCATTGCTTGTATTTATCTTAGCTGAATGGACAATCGTGCCATTGAAGTATACATTTATCCGGATGTTTGCTTTGTTTGCATCTTTTCCAAAAATGTTTACAATATCTCCTTTAGAATAGATTCCCCTGTCTGTTTTTACAGTGATTTTGTTCGAAGCAAATGATTTTGTGCTTCTCTTTTTTGCAATGTGTATTGTTTTCTCTGATGGATAAAGATAAAGCGAGGTATTTCCCAAGAATATTGCTTTCAGTGTGGTTTTGTCTGAGAAACTTGCATCAAGTTGGGTATATCCATTCTCATCTGTTAAATTTGACCCAATCAAAGACCCGTTTGCATAAAACTCAATCTTCTGGTCTTTCACAGGTGTTCCGTTATCCAGCAGCAATCTTGCTCTAACATTTCCATTATCTGCGTAAATCTCTATGTCAGTTGTGGCCCAGACTTCTATTGTTTTAACAGCTTCTATAGTTTTTGAAACAGGTATCCCTAAAGTTGCACCAAAATCTGTTGTAAGATTTGCTATCATCTCTCCACTGATGTTAAGAGTAGAATTTGTTAGATTCTGTGCTATAACAATTCCTGAGATAACACCGAGGAAAAGTATCGCTATCAATATCTCTGTTTGTCCTGCAGTGGATTTTTTTCTCTGATTTGACCCGACTTTACCCATTTTCTACCCACCTTTGATAAATCTGTTAATGTCAGCAATTGTCTCCATTGGGTTCTGATAAAGTACCTTACGGGATGTTGAAAATTCAAGCATGCAGTTATCATCCGTTATTATAGGACTTGTATCAGCGTATCCTTTCATCTCATCGCTTGTGAATAATAGCAGGTCAAGAATATCATCGGCAGAATCTATCCTGATTCCGCGGAGGTATATTCTCTCTGTTTCTGGAAGTGAAGCAAAACTTCTCCTTATGTTCTCCACATCAATTTCACGATCTGAACCGATCAGTATGATTTCTGTGGTGGAAAGTCCTTCGGTATTCTTTACATTTACAAATGCCACCACATAAGGAAAGACTGAAGTAAATGTATGATAAAGGCTTTTGAAATCATCAACACTCATCGTGTATATTGGAACCCATTGAACAAACAACCCACCATCATTTAATTTCTTTTTAACTATCTCAAAGAATTCTTTGGAATACAGGCTTGATGAGAATGACTGCCACGGGTCGCATGGTTCTGTGGAGATAATATCAAACCTTTCGGTTGTATGCATCAAATAATTTCTGGCATCGTCTATCACAAGCATGTGGTTTGTGTTATTCAGAACATCAAAATTCATGAACCAGAAATATCTTGATGCCTCCACCACAGCGGGTTCTATCTCTACCGTTGTTGTTTTCGTGTGTTTGCTTAGTATGCCTGAAGTTGTTCCTGTACCGAGTCCTATCACAAGGCTTGTTTTGCTTTCAGGTTTCAGCAGGATCGGAAGGTAGCCCAGAAGGAAGTTCACCCTTGCATCTGTTGCGACTGTGCTTCCCTGACCCTTTCCATTGATAAGCAATGCGATCGTGCTGTTATCCTTAGCAACGCTTACAGTAGAATAGAAACCTTCTTTGTAGAAGAGAACCTCGTTGTTGACTGGATTTATTCGGTAAAAACCTTGTGTGTGCAGTTTCTCTATGTCATACGATGTTGCAGAGATCAGTACGAGAAATATGATAAAAGCTGCGGGAAGTACCTGCATTGCAATTTTTCTCGAAAAAAGATACAATATCAAAAATGCTGCAATTATGTTTGCTAATGCCGCGATTGTTATGGCAGATTTTATACCGAGCAGAGGGATTAATATAAAACCAGCAGCAAAGCTTCCGGCTATTGCTCCTATATTATTTACTGAATAAACCTCGCCTATTCCCTTTCCTATCTTTTTGTGGATGTAGATTTTTGCTATCACAGGGAATGTTGCTCCCATTAGCATGGTGGGTATAAGCAGTACAGAGAAGCTGAGGAGGAACTGAACGAAATTGAAAAGATAAAAGTTTTCTCTAAAAGAATAGGTCAATCCATAAGCATTTGGTAACAGGCTGAATATCATTAGCGAGGCAATACCGTAAAACCCTATACAAAGCTCGATAAGGGCATATACCACAAAAAGATTTTTGATATTATCTGTGTATCTCGATATGATCCATGAACCCAGGCTCAGTCCAGCCATGAATGATGCAAATATTATGGAAACGGTATAAACTGTAGAACCCAGAGTGAACTGCAAAGGTCTGGTCCATGTTACTTCGTAAATTAAAGCTGCCATGCCTGAAAGTGCGAATGCTAGGAGTATTGTTTTTCTTGCATCCATTTATCTCATCCTTCCTTTTGCAAACATGAGAAATGCTATGAACATGTTAACACATGCTGCAAACAGGTTGGTGTTTGTTATGCCCAGTATTGGTATGAGTACAAATCCTGCTGTTATGGGTCCTGTGAACGAACCGAGGGAATTCATGGAGTAAAGCATCCCGCTATCGTTTCCTAGGGTTTCTACATTGCGGACATACGCCTTGCTTACAACAGGCCAGGTTGCACCGATCAGAATCGCTGGAGTTATTATTGCAATAAAACTGAATATAAACTGAAAGAGTTTGTATCCGCTTGAGCTTGTCAGGAGATAAACTGTCGATAGAAAGCCAAACACAGGTATTATCATAAGACCGTACAGTCCTATACCAAACTCTAACAGAGAGAAGAGAAGTATCGGGTTTTTGGAATTATCTGCTCTGTTTCTGAACAGATAGCTTCCTAATGCAAACCCGATGAAAAAGGTTGTGAGTATTGTGGATACAGCATAAACCGTTGAGCCGAAAATGAGCCTGAGCATTCTGGTCCATGTTACTTCGTAAATTAAAGCTGCCATGCCTGAAAGTGCGAATGCTAAAAGCATGAGTTTTCTATTCATGCATCACCTCCGCTTTTATAGTATTTTTTCCAAGTTCGGCAGAATACGAAACATCCACTGTAATCTCGCTTCTGCATTCTGAGTCCGGAATTAATGTTCCACAATATGTTTTTTCTTGCGGTGCAACAAAACCTGGGGGTAGATTCCAATGTAATGTAACGTTTCGTGCCTCTGCAGTTCCCGTGTTTGTGATTACAGCCTGGAGAGTAACCCGATCTCCTCGGGTTATTTTTTCTGGTGATAATATCTCGACATTGAGTTTGGGTTTTTTCTGGTTTTGTGTAGACCCGTTTCCGGTTTTTTCTTCAGAACTAGTGCGTTGAGTTTCGTTGTGTTTTATGGTTTGTGCTGTGTTATTTTCAATAGGCTGTGTATGATTTTTGGATAATGTGGAATTTGTGTCGGTTATGTTTTTTCCGATAGGCGATGCAAAACTTGTGGTAGTGTTCATGTTAGTCTCATAGTCAGAATCCGAGGTAGAACTGGTTGTCGTGTTTTTTTCTTCAGTATGAATAAAAACTGTCGTGTTTGATTGTGCTGTGGTGTGTGAAGTTACATTCTCGGGTGATACAACATTTCCCTCTAATGGAAAAGATGTATTGCTTGTATTTGTCACATTCTGTGCTATTATTATTCCGGTTGGTATGAGAAAAAGAAATAGAACTGCTGTGATTATTTGTGCCTGACCTACTTCTGATTTTTTATTTTCTCTCAGCAAAAAACGATCTGTATTCACGTGAGCTCACTGTATAGGAGCATTAGCGTCGACGTATTAATATATATATATAAACTGCAATGTCGAAACCTTTTTATGTCGAGTCGACAAGATTATTACATGACTGGTCTTCGAAAGGAGGGGGAAGATAGAAGCGAAAAACTCAATGCCCTTATGATTCTGAAAAATAAAATTCAGAAAGACAGGATACAGCTTGGAGAAAGGAGTGATTTGGGTCTTATGCACATTTTGGAAAAAAAGATAGATGAAATACTATTCAAAATGAGAGATCTTGATAGAAAAATTGAAAGTATAAGACGTGAACGAATTCATGAGTTTATTGAAATGGAAAGATTTTCGAAAAAGATTGAGGAGGAAGAAAGCCCGAGAACAAGGAAGGTAAAAGCTATGATTAAATCATTGCTGGAGGAGCATGGAAAGCTCAGTGCATCCCAACTCAGCAAAATGATAAAGCTTTCAAGAACTAGATGCAGCGAGTATCTCAAAGAAATGGAAAGACAGGGAATTGTCGAGGGAACGACAATTCGACGACAAAGGTTCTACCATCTTAAAAAACAGTAAATTAAAACGCTGTTTTCGATATCATGAGCAAACATTGAATAATGTCGGTAATTTTCGAAATTCTGTTTTTTTCATATATTGACAATTTTTCGAAACGATCTCAAAAATCATGGGTTTAGAGTTTCTATGTATTATGTTAATATTTTCTACAAATTTATATAAACAAATTATCTCTCAATAGTTTTATTATGAAAGTTGTTGGTATAATTCTTGTATTTTTTCTTTTGAGTATAAATGTGGTTTCCGCATACATTAATGTAGATTTGATATCACCTGAAAATGGTAATGTAAGTGCTGATAATAGCATAACTTTTGTATGCAGTGCAACATCAAGTGATTATGTAAAAAGCATTGCTCTCTACCATAACATAAATGGTAATTTTTCTTGGCATTCTGTTAAATGTTTTGGAGAGATATGTCATGAAGAAGGTGATGTCCTGCTTATGCATTTTAATAACGATTCTGTTTATGGTGAGAATGAAACACATGTTTATGATTTTTCTGGGAACGGGAATAACGGAACTGTTCACGGAGCTGTTTATAATTCATCTGCAGGAAAATTCTTCGGAGCATTCGAATTTGATGGAGCAAGCAGTTATATAGAAATTCCCGATTCTGACAGTCTCGATATAACAGCCGGAACAATAGAAGTATGGCTCAAGGCCGATACATTAGGACTTGCATGGAAACCTGTAATCACAAAGGAATATGCCTGTGATACATCACCTTATGCTCTTTGGATTTATGATAACAAACCTGTTTTGGCACTAAACAGCTGGGATCAATCTGTTTCAGGAAATACTCCAATGGAAACCGGTAAATGGTATCATGTTGTGGCAACGTGGAATGGTAGTGATATCAAGATCTATTTGAATGGTACTTTGGACGTGTCAGAATCGCAATTAACAACGGTTTTTACAAACTCAGAGGCTTTGAGGATAGGTACTGCAGGACCTGATTGTGATTATTGGTTTGATGGGATAATAGATGAGGTGGTGATCTATAACAGAACACTCACAGCAGAAGAAGTATTAGAACATTACAACAGTGTATTGACAAATGCAACGTCTGCAAACTGGACTATAGGCAATATCTCTGATGGTGTGTATGTGTGGAACTGTCTTGCTTATGATAATTATTCACAGAGCAACTGGTCTTCTCAGAATTACACATTTTATATAGATTCTTCAACTCCCCCTTATATTAGCAGTATAGTATTAACTCCAAGTTCTCCTGATGATATAGATCCGGGTATAACGATAAACATTACGGTAAACGCAACAGATCCTAGTGGTGTGGACACCGCAATCTTTCAGTACAGATGGGAGAGCACGTCCTGGAAAAACATTACTATGAATTATTTGGGCTCGAGCCTTTGGAATGCATCTTTTACCGTTCCATATGATGGAACATATTATTACAGGGTATGGTCAAATGATAGTTTGGGACATTCTGATTATTCCCAGATTTATAACATTTCTGTGGAATGGGATTACTCATGGACGGCTTCACCCGAAACCTTTGGAGAAAGGTTTATTTTTTTCGGTAAAAATGAAAGCATAGGTGTTCTTGTAATAAACAATACAGGAGACTATCCATTAATCTTCAAGCTTTCTTCGACCTTTGCTAACACATTCTTTAATATGTCTGAAATTGAACTTCAACCAAAAGAAGTTGCACATGTAAATATAACCGTTACTTCTCCGTTAGATCCAGGAGAGTATCCGGTACAGATAATCATTAATGCCACAACAGAAAATGCAGAACCACAGGAAAGGAGGATTAATTTTACCATTATTTCATACTGGGGAGGTCCTTATCTAACCGCAAGTATCGTGAAATATGAAACTATCGTCCAGCAGAGCACTTCCGGTATTAATTACAGCGTGAAGGTGAGAAATATAGGAAACGAAACTGCAACAGGAGTGTGGATAAACTGGAGTTTACCTGAAGGTTGGTCTGTTGTTTCAGGAAATCTTACACTTTTCGTTGGAAACCTAACTAATGGATCTTTTGCATGGAATAATATAACTGTTTCCCTGAGCTCCAATGCAAGAGCAGGAGTGGTGTATCTGTATGTTTATTCCGGTTCATCCAATAATGCAACAGCTAATGCTTCTATTCAGGTTTCTGTGATATGCAGTAATACGGATGGTGTGTGCGGTGCGGGGTGCAGTTACATGAATGATGATGATTGTCCCATTCCGAGTGGTGGTGGCGGAGAGATAACCATTGTCAGCGGTGGCGGAATAAAAATAGTAGAGTATAAGATGCTGTTAATTGCTCCGAAAAGAATAGATGTGATAAGAGGGAAATGGAAAGAAATTGGGATTGAAGTTAGTAATCCGGTGGATGGAGTTATTCTTTCCAGTGTAAAGCTCAAAGTTTCTGGTCATCCACAAACACTTACCCGAATATATCCAGAATCCTTCAATCTTTCTGCAGGGGAAAAGAAAATGTTTTACGTGAATATAAGCGTTCCTGAGTACATGCCTTATGGCAAAAAAGAATTGATTTTCCTTGCAAAAGCCGATGCATCTTTTGTTTCTGGTAAAAATATCACGGTGATTACAAATTCCAGCAGGATTTCCATGATTGTGCACAGTGTATGGGAAAATCTTACTCAGAAACTTATTTTAGATGCACATGAAGCGGTTGAAAAAATGAAAAAAATGGGAATTAACACGAGGGAATTTGAAAATCTTGTGAAAAAAGCTGAAGGGTATATCAATGAATCGAGGTATGAGGAAGCAAAAGATGTTCTTGAAGAGGTGATGGAAAAACACAGAAAAGCGGAGTTGATTGAAAGCATGCTTGAAGATGTGGAAGAAGGTATAAATATTGCAAAAAAATACTGGATATCCCTTCCTGAAACTGAGACTTTATATTCCTTGGCACTATCTGCTTTTGAAAGAGGTGATCTTTCTAGAGCTGAAAAGAGGGTGAAAGACGCTCTTCTGGTATATGCTACAGAGGGTGGTATTATTAATGTGCTTATTTTTATCCACAGAAACTGGTTGCTTATAACGTTTCTATTGTTTCTTGGCACAGGTATTGGTTATGTTGCAATCAGAAGAGTGAGAATAATTCTGATAAAAATTAAATTATCCATGCTCAGGAGGGAAGAAAAAATTATAGAGAATCTTATAAGAAAAGCGCAGATAGAGAGATTTAAGAAGATGATTCTAAGTGATGAAGAGTACAGAAATCTTATTTCACATTATGAAAATCGAATGGTAAAAATAAAAAGAGAAAGCATTCGCCTTTTATCAAAACTTCTTTCTTTGATAAAAAAATGGGACAGCATTACAACTTTAAAGGAAGAGAAAACAAGGTTAGAGAACGCAATAAAAAGTGTGCAAAAAGAATATTTTGTGTTACGGAGAATGAATAGAAGTCTTTATGAAAAAATGGTAGAAACATTAACGATGGAGTTAAACGAAATTGAGAGACGGATTGAAGAGAGGGTATCCAAAAAAGGCATAATTGCCTTGGGTTTGTTGATGGTGTTCTTGATCGGGAATTTTGCAGGGGTTTGTGCACAGGTAAATCTCACTGCAGAAGATGTGGTGAAGGAGATTGGAAAGGCTGAAAGGATCATAAAAGAGATGGAAAATCTGGGGTTTGGTGTGAAGTATGCAAATGACACGCTTAATGAGGCCAGGTTTCTTTTTTCTCAAGGGCATTATCTTGCTGCGTATGAACTTGCCAAAAAGGTAGAAGAAATAAAGGATACAGCAATGAGAGTGAACAAGATGATAGATGATGTGGAGAGAGAGATAAAGGAAGCTGAAAGGAGTGGACTGAACATTTCTGAAGCAAAGAATTATTTTCGTGATGCACTCTCATCGTTTGAAAAGGAAAATTATGAAGAGGCTGAGGTTTTACTGAACAGAGCAAGCGATGTGGTGGATGAAATTAGATCGAAAATTACGTTAGAGAAAATAACGAAAAATGTGTTTTCTTCCTTGACCGAATATTTAAAAGTAAATTGGCAGGGTGTCTTGGGTTTTTTGATTTTTATGGTTTTTGCTTTCTCGTTTGGATATAGAAAATACAGTGTACTACTTATACAAAGAAAAATCAGAAGGCTTTGTAGAGAAATGAAATCTGTGAAAAAATTGATGAGAACCTTGCAGAAAAAATATTTCATCGAGTTTTCCATCAGCCAGAAGGAATATAATACAAGTATGGAAAGGTACAGAAAAAGAATGGCAGAGCTTAGAGAAGAGTTTGATATACTTAAAGACAGGTTAAATAAAAGGGAATCTTTATCTCTGAAATATTCTTCTTAGAAATAAAAAGCTTGGTGGTTTGTATTCCTGACCTATGAGATTTGCAGCTATCTTTCTAAATGCTATGGCTGCCGGAGAGTAAGGCCTGTAGGAAACGAGGGGTGTTTTCTCGAAAAGGCTTTTCTTTACCGTGTCATCTTCGGGTATTTTACCTATCACGGGACAGTCACACATGGATTCTATTTCATCCTGCCTTAGCTCATAGTTGTGCTTCACTCTGTTTATCACTATACCCAGAGGCTCTTTTCCCATTTCTCTTGATATTTTTATAACTTTGAGTGCGTCTGTTACCGCCGGAATCTCAGGGTTTGTAATCACTATTATATCGTCTGCTGCTCTTAGCACGAACAAAGCATCATCCCTCAGGCCTGGTGGAGAATCGATTATCACAAGACCTCTGAGATCCCTAAGGATGGTTTTTAGTCTGTAGGGTGTTGGGACCTTGTTAAGGTAAGTGAGGGATATGGAAGCTGGTATGACTTTAAGACCTGAGGGGTGGGTGTATATCGCGTTGGCTATTCCTATATTTCCTTCCAGGGCATCTTGAAGGCCTAAAGGAAACTGATAAAAGCCGAGTTGTAAGCCAAGATTGGATGTTGTAAGGTCAGTGTCCACGACCACAACATCTTTCATCATTTCGGTTAGGGCTGTTCCAACGTTAGAAACAAATGTTGTTTTTCCAACACCGCCCTTGCCTGAAACCACAGCTATGATTTTTTCCATAGTGTCTAATAATGGGTTTATAAATATAAAAATTGATGTGGTGATGGAAACAGCAATTTTGTTCGAAGAGATAAATCTACTCCACAACCTCCCATTTTATGCCATAATGTATCAAACCGTCATCGCCGTCTTGATACATTCTTCTGAAGACAGGCCTTACCCTCTTGCCTGTTTTTATACTTTCCAAATCTCCTACAACCTGACCGGAAACATTGGTTCCTTCATCAAGCTCTATCAGAGCAACAACATATGGGGCCTCAAAGCCTTCTGGTGGGGTTCTTATCACTGTATATGAAATTATCTTTCCGTTTCCGGAGAGCGTGTACTCTTCCATTTTTCCCTTTCTTCTGCATTTGGGACATAAAATTCTTGGTGGAAAGTACACTGTGTTACAGTTTGTACACTTCGAGCCCATAAGCTGATATCTTGCCTTTTTCAGTCTCCAAAACAGTGGAACAGAAGGTGTATATGCCATATTCTCACCTCGGTTCTATTCCGAAGATATTTACAATGGCTGTTGCACCCGAACCGCCAATGTTTAGAGCAAGACCGATTTTTGCACCGTTAACCTGTAAGGGTCCTGCCTCTCCTCTCAGTTGTCTGACAATATCCACTATCTGCCTTATACCTGTAGCACCTACAGGGTGCCCTATGGATTTCAATCCTCCTGTAGTATTTATCGGTTTTTCACCATCCCTAGCTATTTTTCCATCTTCCACAAACTTTCCTCCCTCACCTTTCTTACAGAATCCCAAATCTTCTATGGCTATTATCTCGTTTATGGAAAAGCAATCATGAACTTCAGCTAGGTCTATATCTTCAGGCTTCAAACCAGCCTGTTCGTATGCCTGTTTGGCCGCGGCTTTGGTGGCAAACATTTCTGTTATATCTCTTCTGTCATGTAGAGCCAGAGCATCGCTTGCCTGTCCTGTTCCCAAAAGCCATACAGGGTTTTCGAATTTTTTTGCAACATCCTCTGAGGCGACAATAATCGCGGCAGCGCCGTCTGTTATGGGTGAACAATCCAAAAGCGTGAGGGGGTCTGCTATCATTGGGGAATTCAGAACATCTTCAACGCTTATCTCGTAGGGAAATTGTGCCAAAGGATTTAACGCTCCGTTTTTGTGATTGGTCACACTTACCATTGCTAGTTGCTCACGTGTTGTTCCATATCTTTCCATATGGGCTCTGGCTATTAAAGCATACAGGCCTGTGAAAGTTAAGCCTATGGAGGATTCCCATTCCTGATCTCCTGCACCTGCCAATGTGGCTATAGCATCCGTTCCTTTTATATCGGTCATCTTTTCTGCTCCTGCAACCATTACTATATCATACTGTCCGCTCATTATTGCAAAACATGCGTTTCTGAAAGCCACTGCACCCGATGCACAGGCTGCTTCAATTCTTGTTGCAGGAATAGGATTCAAACCTGCTTGGTCTGCGGCCAGGGCACCCAAATGCTCCTGTCCTATAAACATGCCTGCAGACATGTTTCCTATATATAAGGCCTGAATGTCCCTTCCGCTGAGTCCTGCATCTTCCAAGGCTTTTGCTCCTGCTTCTGTGGAGAGCTGTCTCAGTGATTTCTCCCAGTGCTCGCCGAACTTCGTCTGTCCTATGCCTATAATAGCAACCCTTCTCATCTTTCAACCTCCTCTACATCTTGAGCTTTCCTCTGAGTTTAACGTATATACCGTAATCGATATTTTTCTTTCTTTTTATATAATCCTCAGTTTTTGGTGCTCTATCTCTCCTTTCTAGGATTTTATCTGTAACTGTCCAGGCAAAGGAATCCGAACCAGCGCCGGAACCGTAAGATGTCATCAAGATTCTATCTCCTGGTTTTGCAATATCAAGAACCGTGCACAGACCTAAAGGACTTGAGCCTGAATAGCAGTTTCCGATTTTCTTCACCACAAGGCTTGGTTCTATCTGTTCTCTGGAAAAACCTAAAATCTTTGCAGCCCTTAAAGGAAACTTGCCATTGGGCATGTGCAGAACAAGATAGTCATAATCTGAGGGTTTTGTTCCTGTTTTCTCCATGAGCATTTTGGAGGCGGAAATAACATGTTTGAAATATGCGGGTTTTCCTGTGAATCTTGCTCCGTGTTTGGGGTAGTCCTGTCCTTCCCTTCTCCAGAAATCAGAGGTGTCAGTGGTGTATGAACAGGTTGCATCCAGAACTGCAAGGGGTTCTTTACCGATAATGAATGCAGCACCTCCGGCTGCTGCGGTATATTCCAAAGCATCTCCGGGTCTTCCCTGTGAGGTGTCAGCTCCTATAGCAAGTCCATATTCGATCATACCTGCTTTGACCAGAGCATAGCATGTTTGTATGGCTGCTGTACCTGCTTTACATGCAAATTCAAAATCTGCACACATTAATTCAGGGCCAAGGCCCAGTGCCTCTGCAACAACCGTGCCTGAAGGCTTGACCGCGTAAGGGTGACTTTCGCTTCCTATAAATATGGAACCTATTCTCTTAGGATCTATTCCAGCTCTGAGTAAAGCGTTTTTTGCTGCTTCTGTGCTTATGGTTATGGTATCTTCATCCCTCTCAGGAACGCTTTTCTCCTCTACAAGAAGACCGTTTTTTATAGTTTCAGCACTATCTCCCCATACTCTTGCTATTTCCTCTACAGATATTCTGAATCTGGGTATATAAGCACCGTAACCAACTATTCCTATATCCATTCTGGAATCACCTTGAGCGGATATAATATAGAAAGGGATAAGGTTTTTAAATAAATGTACAGATCTTCGACGATTGACTTTGTTTCAGCACGGATCTGTATTCATTTATGAATCTCTTTACCTCTCTTTTCCATGTGAACCTTTTCGATTCCTTTCTTGCATTTTCTCCAAGCTGTTTCAGCTTTCTGAAGTTTTTCAGTACGTAAAGCATTTTCCGGTAAACATCCTTTTCATCAGGCTTTGTCAGTATTCCTGTAATCCCATCTTTTATGAAACCCAAACTTGTTATTATAATCTTTCCTGAAGCCATTGCTTCAAGCAGAGAAAGAGGCTGGCCCTTTTCCTCTGAAGGAAGAACAAAAACGTCAATTAGGGAAAAAAACTCTCCGGGTTTCATCCAGCCTAAGAACTTTATGTTTTTACTGGTTTCTGCTGTTTTGAGAATTTCCTGTCTAAGGGTTCCCTCTCCTGCTATATAAAGTTCACATTTATCCTCAGGCAACCTTTTGAAGGCATTGACAAGTGGAGTGATACCTTTAACCTTTTCTAGCCTTCCTATAAAACCGAAGATTACACTTCCATGTTTTCTCTTCTGTGTTCTCTGAAAATCTTCGGGGTCTATTGCGTTGGATAGAAGCGTGTATGAAAACCTTCTTCTCAAAGTAAGCCTCTTCATTGCAAACCTGCTTATGAATATAACCTTTCTTGCGGTCTTTAGTGATAAAATCTCGAAGAGTTTTAAAGGAATCTTGAATATACCCCATTCATCTATCGTTCCGTGAGGTGTCATGACCATGGGGGTTCTTGTTATCATCGATAAAAGGGATGCAAAAAAACTTGCTACCATTCCGTGAGAATGGATAATATGGATTTTGTATTTTTTTAAAATCAATAAAGCCTTGAAAAGGGAAAGAAAATTAAAACTCAAGGTTCTTAGATATCGGTTATAAAGAAAACTCACTCTATAGATATGGATTTTTCCTATATGTTCTTCTGATTTTTGCCCGGGAAATCTTCGTGTTATTATGAAAACATCATGTCCTTCTTTTGCGAGATATTTGGAGAGCTTTTCGACATGAACCTCTATTCCTCCTCCTGCTTTTTTATCATATCTTGCAGAAACACCAAAGGGATATTCCTTTGCTCCAAGCATCAGAATTCTCATGTTTATGGTTTGCAGAACAGAAATAAAAACTAAACATCATCCTTCTTTAGGATTCTTACAATTTCAAAGGCTTCGGCATATTTCACAGAGGTTGCAAGACCTCGGAACTGAGCTAAACCTTGAATTGCATTGATTTTCATGAAATCCTTGTGATTCTGAGTTGTGAAAATCTGAAGGGCTTTAACCTTATCTTTCATGTATTTCGTGATATCTATGTAATAGTTCGGTTTAAAACCCAGGTAGAGGCTGGGAGATTCATAGAAGAGTATTTCTGGAACAAAACGGGCCGCTGCAAGTGTGTGGTATGCTACAGTTCTGTGGTCCTGATGTGTATCATTTATGGAATGAGTATACACTCTCTGAGGATTTACTTGATTTATTATCTTTTCTATCTTTTCTATCACATCGTGTGTGTGGGGTATGTTGGTATCAGGGTATTCGAATTGATGGAGTTTTACACCGAGGTTTTCTGCTGATTTTTTTGCTTCTTCAAGCCTCTTTTCTTTTTCTCCTGATTTTTCACCGGCACTGAGAATAATGAAATGAACCTCATCTCCTCTTTCGAGATGTTTTCTTATTGTTCCGTAACAGCCATATTCTATGTCATCCGGGTGTGCCCCTATCGCTATCACTTTCATATCAAACCCTCTGGTGTTTGAATTCTTTCTCAAACCAGACAAGAGTTTCTTTATCTATCCTTTCCCCCTCTATCATGCGGAAAAGGATTTCTAGAGGATTGAGACCTGAAGCCACGGTTATCGGGAATCCTCCGGAAAGTCTGGGATTTATTTCGACAAGTTTTGGTTTTTCTTTACTATCATACTTGAACTGTATATTTATGGGGCCGATGAATTTTAAAGTATTGCATGTTTTTTCAACACATCTAAGGATTTCATTATTTCTTTCGGTTTTGCCATGAATCGAAACTCCCTTTTCTGTTTTCACTCTTAATCTTGGTATTGCGAGAACCAAATTCCCTTCAAGATCGCATAAAGCATCAACAGTATATTCCCTTCCGGGAAGGTATTCACAGAATATATTTTTTTCTGTTATGAGTTCTCCTGGAACTGCTTCTGGAGTTTCAAACACGTAAACGCCTCTGCTTCCTCTTGAGATTCTGGGTTTTACCAGAACTTTATCCCTTCCAAAAAAATCTAAGAGGTCTTCTCTGCTTTCTGTTACCAAATATTTTGGACAGAAATCAAAGCCTTTAAAGACTTCATAAAGAAGAAACTTGTCATTGCATGTTCTTATGGTTTCATAAGGAGAGATTATAACTTTAGCACCCATCTCTTTCTGTTTTTCTGCGAGAATCAAAAGCTCTTCATCCACAGTGGGAATTACCATATCTATATTTTCTTTTTTCAGGATTTTTTTCAAAGCTTTAAGAAATTCCGGATGATTTGCAGGAGGAACATTATAGAATTTGATATTTGCAACCCCTGCTTCTTCCATTCTTTGTTTTGCATTCTCATCGGCATCGCATGCTATTCTCTGGATATGTGGGGGCAAAAATCTCAGAGCATTTATTCCTGCAGGACCACCAGAACCTGTAATCAGAACATTCATACCAACACCCATATGTAGACAGCAATTATGAACAAACACCATGCTGTGTATAGTGTTAGAATGGTTGTGGTAACATCGTTCTCATAGCATTTGCCTTTGAATTTTCTGATAAGTTTTATAAAAATATGGGTTAGAGACCATATTTCTTTATAAGGTTCCTTTAAGGAGTTGTCCTTCAAAGCCTTTCCAAAGCATTCTGGCCTGAAAGTTTTTTTGTGCTTGAGGATATAGGGTATCTCCCTTGACTTTATTACACCTTCAAGTAAGTAGGGCATCATTATAAGGATCGTGGCTGTCTGGTATCTGCCTAAGACCGCAAATATGGCAAAGAGCCCTCCTAAGAAATAGGTAAAGGTATCTCCTGGAAAAATTCTGGAGGGGTATCGATTATACCAGAAAAATGCAAGGATTGAAAAAAATGCTATGAACATTAATGGGAAGAAGATTGTGCCGTAGGAAAACCACATAAGGGTTGCGCATGCTATGAGACCCAGACCTGCTTCTAGACCGTTAAAGCCTCCTAATAAATTTACAGCGTTTGTTGCTCCTATAAAGCCTATTGGTACCAGAACCAGAGGATAAAACAGGTAAGGAAGCTCTATTGGTATACCAACAAGGGTTATGTCTGTTCTCTCTATTATAAAAGGTATTAAAGGCAGAACGGCTATGGCTGTTATTAAAGGTTTTTTCCATCTCACAAAGCCTCTTTTCCATCCACTGATATCGTCTATGTAGGCTATAATGGTGATAATGGACAAGGATATCATGAATGCTGTATAATAATAAACGGTTTTCATATCATTCCAGAGGTAATGAAGCAGTGTGAGAAACAGAATTCCTGCAATAAATCCGAAAAATACCACTATTCCACCGGTTTCTGGAATTTCTGGTTTATTATATTTGTTCATGTCCTTTCCTGTAAGACCGATGGACCGTGCTTTTTTCATCCAGAGAGGTAGAAGTAAAAAGGTTATCAAAAATGATATTCCTCCGGCAATAAAGATTTCATGCATTATGAAAACTTTAAATGTAAAGTATTTAAATTTTATTTGTTATTTTCTGGTAGTGATAAAATGTTCTTATCTCCTTTCTGGAAACGAATGGTTCATAGAGAAGTTCCAACCAACTTTCGAATATCTCTCACGCTATGAGCATCGGAGCTGAAAACGATTTTTGCACCAAGCTCTGCCGCTCGATTAACAAACCAGTGTGTTCCTGTATATTTTTCGCTTCTTTCTATAAGAACTTTATGTTTTTTACAAAGTTCTATTATCCTGTCAACCTCTTCCTGTGTAAGCTTTATTCCTCGTTCAATGAACCCTTGTGTGGGATGTCCCCATATATCTACAACCGGGTTTCTTATCATGTTTTCTATTGCAAGAATGTAGTGATGCTTTTCTGCAAAAGGAAATTTGTGAAAGCTCGCTATCACTATTTCACATTTTTTGAGCACATCTTCCGAAACATCAAGATTCCCTTCGGTATCTATAACACTTGCTTCGCATCCTGCTAATATTTTTATCTGAGGGAATTTTTTTCTTGCATTGTTAATGTCTCTGAGAAATTCATCAAAATCATAATCCAACTCTTTTCTTACATGTTCAGTAAAGGCAATAAGCTTTAGATTATTTTTTACTGCCTGTTCGCACATTTCCATAACTGTGTTTTCTCCATCCGTGTAGGCTGTGTGCATGTGCCAGTCGCCACAGTGCAGGAACTCCTCGTATTTTTCCCATCTTTTCATAAAAATCACCAAAATAATAAAAATTCTATCCAACACTTATAAACTTTAAATCCCTTGAATAAATTTTAAAAATGGAGGTTATTGAGTGCATCAAAACTCGAACCTGTGTTAGGAAATACAAAAATAGAGAAATAAGCGATAAGGATCTGAAAGAGATACTGGAAGCCGCTATTGCTGCACCATCATCTGGAAACTCACAGGACTGGGAATTTATCATAGTGAGAGATACTGATACTAAAAGATCTCTTGCAGAGGCGGCTTTAGGTCAGAAGTTCATTGAAGATGCATCTGTAGTGATAGTTGTGTGTTGTAATTATGAGAGAAATTTTTATGGTGAGAGGGGAAAATACCTTTATTCCATCCAGAACAGTGCTGCCGCAATAGAAAATCTCATGCTTGCGGCATGGGATAAGGGTATTGGCTCTTGCTGGGTAGGGGCATTTAATGAAATAAGGGTAAGGAATGTTCTTATGATACCAGATAATGCAAGGCCTCTGGCTATAATAACTTTAGGCTATCCTGAAGGTGAAGTAAAAAAGCCTGAGAGATTGCCTTTGGATGCTGTGATTCATTGGGAAAAATATTAAACACCAAAAACAAACTTTTAATCTATGGTGGGAAAAGAATCTTCACTGTTTAGAGAAAGATTATTTGCGATTGTAATAGGTATACTCATGATGGGTTCTGCTGCTGGATATGCATTTATGAGTGCACCTCCAAAAAATCCCGAACCCACAGCAAACATACCTACAATCGTGAAAAGACCTTTAAGCATTGAAGAGCAGGTTTTTATTCTTAGAAGTGGAAGGGTGCTTATAGAAAACTTCTACCAGGAAAATTGCAGTTCTTGTCTGGAAAGAAATTCTTTACTTGAAAGATTTGCAAAAAAGCTTGAGGGATATGTTATCCTTGAAAGTGTCACTGCTAACGAGACAAAACTTGATATGATAGGTGTTAACGGTAGAATTGTAAACATCGATGAAAATAACCTGACAGAAGATCACCTTCTTGACGTTTTTTGTGAGATTGCAGGAAGGATTCCCAAGAGTTGTTTGCTGAGAGAGATTTGAATACTAGCTCTGTTCCATTATCTTCAGGAGTTTTGATAGTTCAACCCTGCCTTGGCCCAGCTTTGGATTTCCTCCGCCTGAACCACCAGCTTTTCGGCACAGTTCACCAATTTCCTTTCCCATATCCTTTGTGTTGCTCATTCCTACAATTTCTCCTGCCTGATTGGATAGTATGATCGTTAGTCTTGGATTTCTCTTTAAAAGCTCTGCAGCAATTTCTATCAACTCCTTTCTCGTACCGGAAATTACTTCGAATATCATCTCATTTTTCGCCTTTTTTATGAGTTGATCGGCTTTTATCTTTGCTGTTTCAGAAAGCATTTTTTCCATCTGTTTTTTTTGAGATTTCCAGATGCTGAACACGGTTTCGCAGAGTTCCTTTAAATTCTTGGGTTTTTTCATTTCTGAAACTGATTCTGCAAGGGTTTTTTCAGGAAGGTTGAGAGATTCTCTCATTCTGTTGAGCTCTCTATGGTCTTCAACTATTTCTCTGCAGAATCTTTTCATGGTTTTTGGAAGCATGTCTGGTTCTACGGAGAACACCTGTGCAGAATCATAAACATCGTGTGTGATATCACCGCTTTGAAAGGATGAGACCATTATAGTTGGTATTTCCAAAACTTTAATACACTCCACAGTTTCCTTTGCTATCCTTTCCATTCTTTCGATAAATTCATAGGCAGGTTTTCCACAGGTAAATTCTATTCTGTTAACACCATCCTGTATTCTCTCAGTTTTTACGATTTTTATCAGTTCCACCTCTTCTGTGTTCTTTACATGTGTTCCACCGCAGCCTTCTATGTCAAAACCGTTAGCAACATTAACAATGCGGATTTCCTTTCCTGGAGAGGCACCGCCCTGATAAATTGTGAATCCGTACTTACTCTCTGCTTCTGAACGCGGGATTACCTTTGTTTCTACCGGATATTTGCCCGAAACTATCTTGTTTGCAAGCTTTTCTATTTCCATTATTTCTTCACGGGTAAATGGCTGATAATGGGTAAGGTCGATTCTTGACACAGTCAGGTCTTTCTTCGCACCCGCTTGCCATGCATGTTTTCCAATGATTTTCCGGACCGAACCAGCAATTATGTGCGTTGCCGTGTGCATCTTCATAAGTGTATATCTTCTATCCCAGTCTATACTTCCGTTAACGGTTTCGCCTTCCTGGAGACTTCCTTCTATTTTATGTATCACAATCCCGCCTATCTTATGAACATCCGTAACAGGGATTTTTCTGTCTTTTGTGAAAAGGTGTCCTTTATCTCCTAGTTGCCCTCCGCCTTCGGGATAGAATAAGGTTTTATTCAGAATTATCCAGGAATCTGCCTTTTTCAAAACCTTTGCCTCAAAATCCGTTTCATAAGGCTTTTCATAAAAAAGAAGTTCTGTGTCTGGAATTCCTGTTATGTCTATTTTCGGTTCTTCTTTTTTCGTCTTTTCCTCTGCTATATGCTTTTCGGTGATTTTCACATAAAAGTCCGGAGGCGTTTCAATTGCAATGCCATATTTTTTTGCCTCCCTTTCAATCATCTCTGGGGAGATTCCGTGAGAAGTATAGAGTTTTATTAATGTTTCATTGTCCAGTTTTCCTTCCTTCAGTTCCTTTCTTATAATAATCTCAGCATTTTTCAGGGTTTTTTCATATCTCTTTTTTTCAACTTCAATAATTTTTGAAAAAAGATTCAGATTTTCTGAGAGTTCTGGGAAGAGGGGGTATAAGTACTTTGCGTGAAGTTCCGCTATTTTTTCAAGGCTGAACGGAAACTCAAATTCTTTAAGGAAGGACAACGCTCTCCTTAATATAACCCTGAGGTTGTATCCTCCCCCTGTGTTGGAGGGTATACCAGCATCTGTTATTGCAAAAAGCAGGGTTTTTGTATGATCGGCTATAGCATACAGTGCTTGGAAAGGCTCTACAATCTCTTTCAGCTCCTTTAGGGAAACACCCAAGGTTTTTGCAATTCTTAGTCTGGCCTTATCGATATCATGGACTTCATCTATATCCATGTTTCCAGCAAGTGCAGCATATTTTCGGAACAGATCGTTTTCTTTCAGGCCGGACTGTTTTTTCATCCACTTTATTACAGGACCAAATACAGCATCGTAGCCCGTGGGTGTTCCCTGGGAAAACCAAACCAGTCTTTCATGTCCCCATCCAACATCTATCACTTTAAGAGGGAGTTCTTTATAGGTATTACCTGTTTTTGTAAACTGCATAAAAACCGAGTTTGCGAGTTCAAGACCCAAACAGAATGTTTCTATGCAGGGGCCAAAAGCTGAGAAATCCGGCATTGCCCAGACATCTTCTTTATATACAATTTCCTCTTCCGGTATACCCATTGCTTCGGTTAAAAATTTGAAATTGAGTTCTATACATCTGTCCTTCCAGTATCCGCCGAAGGAATGCTGACCGGACATGATAAAGGATGTATGGTGCCTTCCTGTTACACCCACATTGGGTATATCATTAAATCTGAGGCATACCTGCGGAACAATCAGGTTTTCTGCTGGATATTCAAAAACCATGTTACCCTGATCTATTCTCTGAAAATCCTGAATGGAGGCCATTGTAAAGAAGAGGTCAGGTCTCCATCTATCTATTACAGGATATCTGTTTATAGGTGTGTGATCGTGTTTTGCGAAAAAATTTTCAAATATCTTCCAAGTTTCTATGTAATCTGTTTTCTTTTTTGTCACGGGATTTCCAATAAATTCGTATTTTTCACACCCGCAGGTTTCTTTTTCCTTTAAACTCCAAAAATATTCATTGCAAACTTTGCATTTCCTTCTCTGAAAACCCCTTTCTGCAAATATTTCAACATGGTAGTGCCTTTTCCATTCGCTGGAAAATTTTTCCTTAAGTGATCGTTTGGTGAACATAATTACACCGAGCAAAGAATTATATTTAGATTGTGCTTTAAATATAAATTATGAAACTTCAGGTTGAATTTATCTCTGTTTTAGGGATGCTTATTCTTATTCTGGTTGTGATATTTTATGCTTACGGTAGCAATCTTTCCTATATAACTGTCCCAGAGGATGTAATGAAGGTACAAAAAAGTGTGGAACAGATGATTGAAGGTATTATGAGAGACTCGGCAAATCATATACTATTCGATATGGAAAATCACGGGGGTTATATTTCTACAAGAGAAATGCCTGGTTATACGAGATTTGCTGGAATGAGTGTTCCTTACTGGCAGGTGTGTGAAAATGATATTTCTCCATCGCTACAGAAAATAAAGGAGAGGTTCGAAAATGCGCTGGAGATGCGTGTAAAAGAGCGGATCAATGATATGGATTTTTCCGGTAAGAATGTTACATTTGATCTATCCAGGTTGAACAGCAGGGTCAATATTCTGAATGAGAAGCTTGTTGTAGAGCTTTTTCTTCCAACAAAGGTTGAGGGATATGATATAAAGCAACCGTACACTGTTGAGATTCCCACAAAATTCGGAGAAATAGTCAACTTTGCAAAGGACCTCTCCGCTGAGCTTGCAAAAAAAAGACACTTTGAGACGTTCACCATATACTCTGTTTATTTCTCCCCTGATTTGGAAGATGGTCACCCTGTTCTTCCAACAATAGGTGTGATTACAGATCGCGGTGTTCTTTACAGAAGCCCGGAGGTTCTGAGCGAGGGCTTGGACAATGCTATAAGATATGTGATTGCAAACACAAAGTGGTGGAGTGAGATGAGCGTGAGAGAGGATGTGCCGAAAACATTTTCCATACCATCGGTTAACGGAAAAAAATATATGGATTTGAACATACGCCTTTTCTTATCAGATGGGTTTAAAGCCCAAATAGTAAATCCTGTTCTTTTCGAGAACACAGACATGATCGTGGACTGGATATTTTTTGTTTTTCCAGAGAGCCTTTACTTCTATCATAATGCATATGAGTTTCATTATCCGATTGTTATAAGAGTTGATGATCCGTGTACTGGTTATGCATTCAATTTTGCTTCTTTTGTATATGTAACGGTCGATGATGATAATACCATGGCACCTGGAAGCTGTGGGGTTCAAACGGTTTCTCAGGAAATAGTTTCTTCTGGCTGTGAAAATCTCGGTTGTTCTGCGAAAATAAAAGTGGTTGAGAAATCGGAATCTTCAGGTGAAATAAAACCCCTGGAGAATGCGGAGGTTATATATGGTGGATGTTTTGTGGGTGTGACGGATTCTAATGGTGTGGTTGAGGGACCGGTAAAATGTGGTGTAAACGAGCTCATCATTTTTTACAACACGACACATGAAATTTATAAAAAGACTATTGAATCTGACAGGCTCAGTGGCACCTATATACTTCATAAAATTCCAGAGATTGTTATGAGGTTTAAAAAGGTTATAATAGAACCCGAGGGTTGTTATGGTCTGTGGAGAATGTTTCCATCCTCTCTTTATACCAAATGTGTAATCGAGGATGTTCCTTCTGGGGATTATGCGATTATTAGATTCAAAGCTGGAGGGGATGAGTATCCTGTTGTGAGTTTGAATGAAAACAGCATTTCTTGGAACTGTATTAATACAACAACAAGCTGTCAGGGTTGCATGGAAGATGGTAACATAACATTATGTGAAAAATGTATGAGGATTTGTACAATCGCGCCCGGGGATGTCCTCGTGGATTACATTCCAGCTGGGTCTTATACGGTAACGGGAAGTATCAGGAGAAGCACCAACGGTTTGGAGATGGGTGCTTTTTCGCCTTATAGATTTCATCTAACTGAAGATGTAGAAGAAATATATGCATATATTCCTGCGGTCTCGCATCCTTCCTATGAAATAAATAGTTATTATGGAAGGTGCTTAACCGATACGATGAAAAACATATGCGGTATAAATCCGTTGGATACTTTCAAGCACCATAAATATGTGTATGTATCTGATTGTTCCTATGAATCTGTTTCAAAAATTGTAGAGGATCTTTCATGGTGTAAAGACTTGATAAATAAACTCGATATGTGGACGCTTAGAAATACGGAAACCGTAAAGAGATTAATGCTTCAGTACTGTGATGCGGAGTTAAGGTGTGTGTGATAGCATGAATGAAAATTCACCTCAGATAGTGCATTGTTTCGGTGTGGTATTGGTGTGCTATTTGCTTATCACACTGCCCATGGTAAGTGCAACGAAGATAAATTTGATATACGGCGGAAACACTGTGGATAGTATTGAATACAATCCCTCGAATTTTGTTAAAATTACAAGCAACATCTATGATGATGAGGAACCGCAATTATGGAGGGATGAATATATAAAGGTTGGTTTGAATGTGGAAAACGCTACAGGTGATGTGAGGATAGTGAAAGGTTATGTTTATCCGTGCAAGGATATGAACCCGTCTGAATGCATAAGTAATACTGCTCCAGAAACATTTGCAGAAACTTTTGAAAAAACCTATAATTGGATTGATATAAGAAACAAGGACGTGTATCCCCAACCGAGTTCAGATAATCCTGAAATTTCAAGATTTCTGGTGCTTGCTAAGGTTTCCAAAGCGGGAAGGCTGTTCTGGACGGGTTTGATATTCGAGATAAGGCGAGTTGATTATAATCTTTTCTCTTCCTATAGCTTAGATGCTACGGATACCGAGATTTACATAAATGATTATTCCTATGTATCGATTGTTAGCGATTTTATTCGCAATAATTTTATAATACCTTTCAATACACAGTGGATCAATAGGATAGTTTTTTACGGAGCGGAATACATCTTCAGCATCAGGGGAACACCGGAAAACATCATCAGTGCACAGGAAAACGAAAGCACGGAAATAACGTTTGTTCCTGATATGCTTTTTGTGTTTTCAAACGCTACTCAGGGATTTTACAGTGCTGTTGTTATAAATCATACAGAACCATCGACCTGTGGTTTTAATGGTTGCGAACCAGGAGAGACATCGGATAACTGCTGTATAGATTGCGGTTGTGTGTCTGGATATTACTGCGATATCGGTTATGGATACTGCAGAAGCGAAAACGAGATTCACATGAGCCTTTATGGAATGCCTCAAACAGAATTGATGAATTGCTATATTGCTCATAAAATAAACGTCAGCGTGATTATAAACAATCCGCCGAGTGATATGACCGTGTCTGCATGGAAAGCTGTATTAAATGGGGAAGAACAAGAGATATCTTGTTCGAATGTTTTTGGAAGCGTGTATTCTTGTACAGTTACAGTTTCAGCACTACCGAACTGTGGTGAGGGTGAGTTTATGCTCACTTCAAATTATATAGAGAATGAGATAGCATACAGTGACGGAAGTGTACAGAAAACAAAAAGATTGTTGGTATCCCTTCCTGATATAACAATCTCGTCCTATACCTGCGGTGATGGAAAGTGTGAAAACAATAAAGGTGAAGACCTTGGAAGGTGCTGTTATGACTGCGGGTGTGCTGGAGGATACTACTGCGATGTTCGCATCACAAACAACCTTCCGGACCCGAAGAGCGGAACCTGTAAAATAAAGCTAAGAGACTCTGATATAGAAGTCTTCATGAATCAGACCGTTTTCTATTCAGGAAGTTTTCAGGTGGGTGCGGAGATAAGCGTAAACAATCCTCCAAGGTCCCTTGAACTGCTTGACTTGGGATGTGATTCAGGATGTGATCAGGATGGTCATGCTTGTATGGTATCGTGCGATATAACATGTAATCAGTTCTCTTACTCAGGTAATGTTTATAAAGGGGTGTGTACCGTGGACTTTGTTATTAACAACTACACAAAAACCTTCAGTTATACACTTCATCCTGTTATAAATCTGACACTGAAATATTATGATGGTCCGAATGTGGTGGAAGAATCGTTTTCCTTGCACACAGGCTCTCTGTCCATTCCTATGCATTTCTGCGGAGATAGGGAATGCAACGGTGATGAAAATCAACAGACATGTTGTTATGATTGCGGATGTCCTGCTGGTATGTACTGCGATACGAAAGATAGAGACAAGCCTATGGAAGGGGATGTGTGCAGGAATCTTAACGATGTGAACCTTGTTATAGATAGTATCGAACCGCGTAATTTTTCTGATGCGGCAGAGCAAAATGTGATAAACATCTCGGCGCACATAATCAATCCACCATCTTCCCTCAAGGTAACGCCTTCCTGTGAAATCGGTGGTGGTAATGTAAGCTGTAATATTGCATGCGAAAGGCTTCCGTCTTCTACAGGGGATTACAATCTTTCCTGCAGTTTGTATATAGAGCCTCTTGATTACAGGAATCCGAAAGTTGCGAATTTTTATGATGCTGTTGATCAGAAGCTCGTTCTTGAAGGTAATAGAATTGAACTGTCCCTGAGATTTAATGATGGTGGGAGTGTAAAGGAGATTGTGCGGCAGGCGGATATCGGTAGGATAGAAATGGATGTGGTGTGGCACTGCGGTGTGGATGTGTACGGTGATGGAAATTTGTGTGAAGCTGATTTGGGAGAAAACAGTGAAAATTGCTGTATAGATTGTGGTTGCGGGAATGAAACTGATGAAAAAGGCCTGCCTCTAAGGTTTTGCTATACCGGGAAGAGTCTTCATGGTGAGTGTATCGAAAGGTCGCTTATTGGTATGAATATTTTGTCCGTAAATCCAGAAACTGTAAAGTGTGTGATTCCAGTAGAGAAGAGAGATACATGTTTTATATCCCAAGCTGTTGAGGTTAACATCGAAATAGTAAACGAACCTGACGATTTTTCCCTGCTCTATCCTGATAGTTTCTGGAAAATAGAAGGTGTAGAATGTGTTGAGGGTGGAGACAATTGTCCGCTGATTTGTTATAAGATTGGAAGAGGGAATTACACATGCAGTCTTGTAATTCCTTCGCTGCCCATATCGAGTCCGCAAACGGTAAATAAAAACCTTTATCTCCATACTGTTGGTGCGCACAGTGTTAACGGGGTATATATCACAGAAGAATTGGATGCTACTGGAAAAATAACATTCGATATTGAATATTCTCCAGAACTGAAAACATGTATGGATCAAAAGGAAAGCCTCGAGAGGTCTATAGAGAAGTATGAAAGCATCATGAGCAAATTGAAACTGTTTTTGGGTGTTGTATGGGCGGTTGTGGCTTGGTTATGGACAATGTGTGTGGTGTGTTGTAGTTCTCATTCACCTTGTTCATGTGATAACTGGTGCGGCTATGCAAAGACAGGGACGCTGATTGGAACATGTGTAAGCGGACCTGTTCTGAGCGTGATCGGAATGGCAGACGGAAAGCTAAACGAGCTTAAGATGAATAAATACAAGCTCATGTGTACCGCTGCGAATCCAACAGATGCTGCAAATATGATGGTAGATACGAGCGGAATTTGGACGAGAGTAGTGGGTGCTGTGGCATCGATTGCATGCTTTTTCTCTGGTGGTATTTCCAATGTATTTTCTAAAGTGTTTGGAAGTGGGGAGAATGTGATGGGGAATGCTTTTCCGTGGGCTGGTCTAGAACCGGAGCTTCGTCCTGGACCACCTATAACACAGGGTTGAACTTTATCCGAAAAGGCTGCTCAATCCTGCTGCTGCTTCTTCTGCTTTCTTCTCCTCGTCTTCCTTTTTCTCTTCTTCCTTCTTTTCCTCTTTCTTTTCCTCTGCTGGTGCTGCTGCGGATGGTGCTGCTGCAACAGCTGGTGCCTGTGAGATGACCTCGTCTATGTTTACACCCTCTAGGCTTGCTACAAGGGATTTCACCTTTGCTGGATCTGGTTTCTCTCCTGTAGCTTCCAGGACCTTTGTTAAGTGTTCCTCATCTATAGGTTTTCCTGCTGAGTGTAACAGCAGTGCGGCATATATCATCTCCATATCCAAACCTCCTTTTTTTGATGATCGTAAATTTGCGATTTTATTTAACCATTTATTTATTTATTTTTTTCTGTTATATGTTGAGTTTGTTTTTTAAAGCTTCCATGTGTGATTTTGCCTTGAGCAGCAACGGTTTTATGGTTTCCTTTGCAACAAAGTTTCTATCAATTGCGAGTGATACCGCTTCATTATGGGCTTTCTGGAGGAACAGCACAATATTTTCTTTTGTGTAGTAGCGGATATTGAATGCCAGATTGAAGGCTTTGGTATATGCATCTTTTAGATCTTCAATGTACTTTTCTGGTGGTGTGAACAGAATGTCCTTATCGTATACCAGACCATCTTCCCAGACCGCAAGCAGATTCAGTCCTATTTCCATCGGTTCTATACCGAGTTTCATAAGCACATCAGCAAGCTCTTTGCTTATAACATCTCCCTTTTTCGCAACAACTGTATCTTGCTTAACAACAATCTTGTTTCCTTCTACAGCAACAGGGAGCTTTAGCTTCTGGAGCTCACCTATGGCAGGTCCTGGAGGTAGGGGTGTGGGTCCTGCCTTTACAACTATATCCTTTGGTGCGATATCTCCTTCTTTTGCAAATGCACTTGATTTTGATTCTGAGATTTTCTTTGCAAGTTTGAATGGATTTGTGTTGCTGAGAAGCAATGCGGGCTGTCCCTGAACATATTTTTCCAGGTTTTCGATTCCATTGAGACCGCATTCTTTTAATATTATGTTGATGAGTCTTTTTTTCACCATTTTTATTATCGCTTCACCTCTCAGTTTTCCTCTTATCTCATGAAGCTGTCTTGCCGGTAGTTTATGCATATCAAGAATACCGACCACAGAGTATGATTTGAGCATTTCCTTGACTTCCTGAACGGTCTTTATTTTCTTTTTTGAAACCATCTCACATCACCTTTATTTTAACCGGTCTTCCCATTGTGAGTTTAAGCATAACAGATTTTATATTGTTCTGGCCCTTGGGTAATCTTTCCTTAATTGCATTAAACACAGCTTCTATGTTTGTTGCTATATCTTCATCTTTCATTGTTTCAATTCCCACAGGAACAGAGATTACAGGTGTTTCCTTGAGCACAGCCCTTACCGATTTTCTTGCGTTATCTACTATACTTTTAAGGTCTGCCTTTGGTGGAAATGGTTTTGGCATTTTTCCTCTCGGACCGAGAACAGGACCTAAAAATCTTCCTATAAGAGGCATGAGCGGTGCTTCTCCGAAGAAGTAATCATATTCCTTTGCGAGTTTCTTTGCTTTTTTCTTGTCCTTTCCTAACTCTTCCAGCTCTTCTTTTGTGATGACAAGATCTGCAAGTTTCTTTGCTTCGGATATCATGGAATCAGCTATGATAACAACTTTTGTGGTTTTTCCTCGACCCGAGGGGAGAACAACATCAAAATTAAATCGGTTTTCCGGTTTTTTCAGATCTATTCCCTTAAGGTTTATTATAAGGTCCCAGGTTTGGACAAATCTTCTTGGTTTCGAATTTTCTCTTGCTTCTTTGATTTTTTCAAGCACGTCCTTCATTTCAACCCTCCTACCGAAGTAGTGAGCTAACGGGTTTTTGGATTATAGGAAATTAATAGATTTGAAACATTTATAAAGGTTTCAGGGGGTGGTATAATATGTGCCCCTTCCTTTTCCCATTCTTTTGAGCATGCCTTTTGATGCGAGTGTTTTGAGCCTTTCTGATGCGGTCTTTTGTGAGACACCGAATAGTTTGGCATATTCTTTAGAAGTAATCCTGCCTTTCTTTTTTGCCATTTCTATCACTTTTTCCTCTTCTTCCAAACCTTCCCTTTCTCGGATATTTTTTACAAGCATGTAAGATTCTATCATTGCCTTTCTATCTCTTGCCTCTTTTAGAAGCATGTTTAAACCATTCTCCAGATCTATCATTTTCCTTATGAGCATGTTCATGTTTCTCTCGATTTTCGTCTCCGTTTCCGAGAGCCTTGAATCAAGTCTAAACAATCTGTCTTCGTGCTTTTCCTTAAACCCTCTCATATAATCATAGCTTTTGTCTGCCCATTGAAGTATTTCGTTTATGTGTCTTTTTTGTTTCTCTTGCTCCTTTCTTATCTTCCCTGCACACATCTCTTCTTCAAGTGCATTTAAACCGAGGAGTATGAGTATGAGTCCTGTCATTATATCCAAGGTTATGGTAGAAGTTATAACCTCTACTATAAATACAAGCGATGCTACCGTAAACAAAAACCAGAATATTTTCTTCCAGTGGTTTTCAATAATTTCAGTAAACATGAATTAAATTTTAAGAGAAAATAATTTAAACTTAATGTCATTGTCTCTACTATAGAGTAGTGTCTATTTGCTTTCGGTTTGTTCCTCTCTTTCTGTGGATTCACTAACTTCTTCTTTCTTGGCTTTTTGCTGGTCTTTTAATTCTTCGTTTGATAAAGGACCCATACCGACTGTTATGCCCATACTTCTAGCGCTTCCTATAACCTGATTCACACAGGGTTCATCATCAGAACCGAATTTTATTCTTGCTATCTTTCTTACCTGTTCTTCTGTAAGGTCACCTATTCTTTTTCTTCCCGGTTCAGAAGAACCCTTTTCTAGCCCAAGCTCTTTAAGTATCAAAGCAGAAATCGGTGGTGTTCCAACTTCAATTTCAAAGCTTTTATCATCATTTATTATTATTTTTACCGGAACCTTCATGCCTGCCATATCTTTTGTTTTTTCGTTTATAGCTGCGATGACTTTGGGGATGTCAACACCAGTCGGTCCCAGGGCAGGACCCAAGGGTGGTGCTGGTGTGGCTTTACCACCTTCCACCAGAGCTTCTATGGTTTGTTTTGCCATTTTATTCCTCCTTTTCTTCAGATGCTCTTTTCACAAGTTTTACAAATTCTGTTGCGATGGTGACAGGAATTGGTATTGAAGCGTCAAGAAGCTCTATTGTAACCTCGTCTTTAACTTTATCGGATCTCATAACCTTGCCTTTTTCTCCCTTAAATGGTCCTCCTATTATTTCTACTATATCTCCTTCGTTTATCTTTATCTTTTCCTTGCTAACATCCAGAAAATGTTTTATTTCCTCGAAATTTACTGGTTTTTCTATAAATCCTTTTATATGCATCAGACCCTTTATGGCTTTAAGAATGTTGCCTGGGGTTCCTTCTATAAATACATAACCTTTTATTTCTGCGGGATGAAACACGGATTTTATATCTATACCTTCGTTTTTTATTTTATTGGAGATTATATCCACTACAATATCCTCTCTTCCGGATGTTGTGCGAACAGCATATATCACTATACCACCTCTCTTATATTCCAAGTAATATAAAAGTTATAAATATTGTGAAACCTATCAGGCCTATTATTATTATTCCTATGGCTGAAATTTTACTTGAGGTGACAAATTCATCTTTTGTAGGTTTTCTTGCTATCTGTATAACTCTTCTGTATTTTCTCAACAACTCTTTTATCTTCATGTTTTATCAATTCGAAGATTTATCAGAATATAAAGTTTTTTGTGAAATGTAATATTTATTAAGGTTTTGTCTTTAATTTCATCATTTTTATAAACAACAGGACCATAAATATTAGAAAGGTGATGGAATGGTAAAGGTTAAGGAAGTAATGAAAAGGATTGTTGTGACAGCAGGGCCTGATATAACTCTTGAAGAGGCAGCAAAAATGATGACAAAAAACAGGGTTGGGTCTGTTGTGATTGTGGATAAATCAAGTGGAAAACCCGTAGGCATAGTCACAAATGAAGACATTGTGGGTGTGGTTGCTGAAGGAAAAAATCCAAAAGATGTGAGAGCAAAGGATTTAAAATCCAAAAGATTTATTACAGCATCTCCAGAAGATACGCTTATCGATGTGACAAAGAAAATGATAAAAACTGGTGTGAAGAGAGTTCCTATCGTTGATACAGAGGGAAGACTTGTTGGAATAATTTCTGAAAAAGAAATTGTGCTTGTTTCCCCAGAAATGTTGAATGTGCTTTCGGAAAAGCTAAAAATGAGGGTTGAATCTGTAATGCCTACTGAAGGTTCCATTTCAGGTATATGCGAGAGGTGTGAGGGGTATTCTGATGATTTGAGAAATGTGGGTGGTCAGTGGTTATGTGAAGGGTGCAGGAACAGTCAGTAGCCAGGTGTTATGTTTTCGCTGAGTACCCACTTACTATTTACTCTTTTCAAAACAAATCCTTCTTCGGTTCCGTTACTAATATAATGCACCCAGTCCACAGTATATCCTTCATTGTTTTGAAGTGTTACGTTTTCCTCGCCGGAATTTACAAGGATGTTGCATAAAGATGAGGCATCAACATGTAGTGAAAGTGAGTCGTTGCTTACGTTGAAATTTGTATAAACATCCGTTCCTGTGCCACCATCGGTTATCAACGCGTATTGTTTTGGATTTAATACACTGCCTCTGTCTCTGTAAACTTCTCCATCTTGATGATTCACATAGCCCGGAAGCAGGGTTTTGTTACAGAGTTTCCATTCGTTCAGATCGATCGCTGTGCTTCCATTGTTATAGATTTCGATCCATTCGTTGTAATGATCGTTCTGTACCGGATCGTACATTATTTCGGTTATTATCACAGCTTTATTCTTGTGATTGCACATTGGTATATGAACGCACTTTTTCAGTGTATAGTTATAGATATCTTCTGTGCACGGATTCTGGTCGTCGCAGGTTGGACAATCACTGGAATGTGGATATTCGCCTTCTTCGCATATACCATTTCCATCACAAGGGAATATTTTGATACATGTGCAATTTTTCTTGTTTAGGACTTCACACCTTCCACAGGGTTTGCAGTGTTCACTGCAGTCCGGCTCACAGCTGGTGCATCTCCTCTTATCTGGCAGATAAAAATTCATGCATTCTGCAACAAAGCCGTCTGGACATGTTTTTGTTGTGGATGGGCAGAAAATGTCGGTTTTGCTACCATTGGGTTTATTATGAACGGTGAGTGTGAAAAGTGTGTTATTGGAATTTTGTGGTTGATTTGCATCTCTTGCTGCGCTTTTCTGTTTTGCAGGGATTTCAATAAAGGTCTTTGATACGTTTATTGTTTTCCCTGTTATGATTTTTTCTGAATTTATACAACCAGAGATAATGATAATTATACAGATAAGAATGAGCAAGACAGCCTTTGAACTCATAAAATTTAATAATATGAAGGAAATAAAAAACTGAGTAGTTGGGCCCGTAGCTCAGTTTGGACAGGTTTCGAACCACAAAGAGAGCACTCGCCTCCTAAGCGAGGGGTCGAGGGTTCGAATCCCTCCGGGTCCGTTTTTTAATTCTAAATGTAAATTTTATAATATGAGCAGAATAATATGCATAGCTTCTGGTAAGGGTGGTGTTGGAAAAACCACTCTTGTATCAAATCTCTCCGCTGCCCTTGCTGGTTTTAAGAAATCTGTTATTGCTGTGGATGCAAATTTAACTACACCAAACCTTGGTATACAACTTGGCATTCCTGTATATCCTTTTGCTCTTCAGGATGTGCTGACCGGAAAAGTGAATGTAAAGGATGCACCTTATTACCATGAGGGTGGTTTCAGAGTTATTCCTGCTGATATCTCTCTTCAAAAGTTAATGATACCGGAATCTCAAGGGCTTCTAAATGTTCTTTATAAATTTGTTGGAAAGTGTGACTTCATGCTTGTGGATACTGCTGCAGGAATTGGAAAGGAAGCCTGTGAGGTTATAAAGGCTGTGGATGAGCTTATTCTGGTCACAAATCCTGAAATAAGTTCTGTAGTTGATGCATTAAAGGTTATGCAAATCGCTGAAAAGTATGGGACAAAACCTTTAGGGATTGTGGTTAACAGAGTGTGTGGAGGGACACATGAAATGTCCATAAGCGAGATAGAGGATTTTTTTGGTCTTCATATTCTTGGTATAGTTCATGAAAGCACAAAGATTAGAAAATATGTGGCAGAGAAAAGGCCTGTAGTGATTGCAGAACCTCATTCACTCCCAGCAAAGCAGTTCAAACAGATAGCAGCAAATCTTCTGGGCATAGAGTACAGTATTAAGAGAGGTTTTTTTGAGAGGCTCTTCGGTTGGTGGAAGTAATTATATCCATCAGCTTTTCAACATCTATTTCAAAACCGCTTACCGGCATTTTGAGTTCGAATGCTGTTAAAACCTTGGGGTGGACCTCTCCAAAAAATCCTATTTCTTCTTCTCCTATTATAATCCTTCCGCATCTACCAGATATGAATGTGGGATGTTCTAAGGTTTTGAAATTCGGCTTTAAGCCAAGGTTTTCAAGCAAGGCGTTTATCACAGATATAATTTCTGAAAGGGATGCTGCAGAATGTGATATCACACCTGAAAGTTTTCTCTGGTTGGATGTGCGTGTGTCTGAGCTTTCTTCTGGCAAAACCGCATCTCCTATTTCGAAGAGTTTTTGTGGATATCTTCTGTGCTTGTTGTTTGCCAGATTCTGAAAAAGTCCAGGAAGCAACCAAGTTCTGCATACAGAATACTCGCTTGTTACCGGGTTTGCTATTTCTATTGCCTCTTCTGTGTTTATGCCAGGCTTCTTTATCATTTTTTCTGGTGAGGTGAGTATGTGGTTTACAATTTCTTGAAAGCCTAACCCTATCATGAGTTCTCGAAGTGTGTTGGAGAATTCTTCTTTAGGGTGTTCCTTTCCTATTGTTGGTAGTTTTGGTACCTCTGGAGTGAAATCGTTATAACCATAAGCAATTGCAATATCCTCTATCACATCAATGGGATGTAAAATATCGAATCTGTACGGTGGAGCGAACACGGTTTTTTGCTCCAGATCAACATCATAACACATTCTTTCTAAAAGGGATTTTAGTTCACTATTCTTTAGATTTATCCCCAAAAGTCTTTTTGCTTCTTGGGGTTCAAATTTTATAGCCTTTGCCTTTAGGTGAGGGGTTTGTGTATTGTTTATTCTAACTGCTTCAAGCTTTCCTCCTCGCTCTTCCAGGGCGGTCATTATTATGTTCAAAGCGTAGTTTATGGCAGATTCATCGGTTCCTGTTATTTCGATGAAGATGTTTTTTGTATTCTCTGTTATTCTCGTTCTTTCAGAATTTATTATCGGTGGGAAGGATATCACATCTTCACAATCAAAAACCACGGGGAATTTTTCTGCACCTTTTAGCAAGTGCTTATATTCTATGCCTTTGGGATGTTCTTCAATTATCTCCTTCATACTCATTTCTTTGCTGCAAGAAAGGGGAACAAATCTTGTGGTTTCGGGATCAACTTCTGTATAGGTGAGAGGCGGTTTTATTTTATCAAGGTCGTGAATTCCTATTGAAACCTTTTTTCTGTCCCTTCCTAAGCTCAGATCAAGAAGCTCCTGAAGCTGAAGTAAGGATTTTATTGCAGGTTCGTTCATTTCTAATTCTCTTACTATACCTGCGACGATACATGGTCTGGAAGATACCTTCTGAGCATGGAGTCTTATTTGTGGTTTTGAAAGTATGTGACTTGGAAGTCCGGGTTTGATATAAAGCCATGCACGAAGCTGTCTTGCTATTCCTTCAACAGAATAGAAATCGGGTCTGTCGGGTGTTACCTCAACACTTATTTCATCTCCATCCCAGGAATCTATTTCCATTTTGTTCAGGGGCAGAATCTCTTCTATTTCTTCCCTTGGCAGATCCTTGCCTATGAGCTCTTTCAGTTCCTTTGCGCTTATGGTAACTATGGGCATTCATATCACCGTTTTCTTTCTCAACCATTCCAAATCATCGTTGTAAAGCTTTCTTATATCGTTCACATTGAGCTTTATCATTGAAAGTCTTTCAAAGCCTATACCCCAGGCCAAAACAGGAACGTTTATGCCTAATGGTTGTGTAACCTCTGGTCTGAATATTCCAGCACCACCAACCTCTATCCATTTTCCATTTATAAAACAGTCAAGTTCAACAGATGGTTCTGTGAACGGGAAATAGGAAGGTCTGAATCTTACCTTTTCTGCGCCTGCTATTTCCTTTCCGAATATTCTGAGATATCCTAACAAGTGCCGGAAGGTTAGGTTTTCTCCCAGAACAATACCCTCGCATTGGTGGAATTCTATAAAATGGGTGGCATCTATTTCATCCGGCCTGAAAACCCTGCCTATGGTAAAATATTTTCCCGGTATTTCTGGTTTGTTTGCCAGAGTTCTAACGGATACGGCTGTGGTTTGAGACCGCAAAATCAGATTGAGTGTCTGTTTCGGGTTCCAGAAACCCCACCCGCAAGAACCAGTGATCCATCCATTTTTATGTGTCTCTGCAACACGCTCAAGTATCATTTTGTTTTTTATCTTGCCTTTTTTCTCTGTTTTTATCACAAACACATCATGAATGCTTCTTGCAGGATGATCCTGTGGCATGAACAGAGCATCGGAATTCCAGAATTCGAGTTCAACATAAGGTCCGCTTACCTCCTGAAAACCTAAGGTTATCAGTTTTTGCCGGATTTTGTTTATAAATTTGGTATATGGGTGGTATTTTGCTAGAGGTGTGACTGGGATTGGTGTGTTAAGATCGTAAGGTCTGAATGGTTTTTTCCTCCATGCTCCTGTTTTTATCATTTCCGGTGTGAGTTGTCCTATTTCATCTTTCACATCGCCTATCCTTGAAGCAAGTGTTCTTCCTTTTTGTGTAAGCCTGAATGTTCTGTGAGAAATTTCCTGAATTTCTGCAAGTTTTCTTCTTTTCATTTCTTCCAAAATTTCTCCTGTGGCTCTTCCTTCCTTCAACGCTCTTTCAATAGGCATTTCTATAGTTAGCGCGCGTTTTCCAGAAGGAGTGGCCTTTAGTTTTCCCTTGTCTATATTTATCCAGCCTTTCTTCTTTGCCCATGCAAGGGCTATGGAAAGATTTGGGTATTTTGTTTTGAGACTGTTTATCTCATTTTCACCCTTTAGAATCACTTTCAGCAACTTTTTCTCCGGGAAACCATCTTTCAGATAGCTTTCTCCTTCGGATGTGGGTTTTATTTTTATTTTCCTTTCTTCCTCGTACTCGAGCAGTCCCTTTATTTTCAGCCACTGGCTTGCTTTGTGGATTGAAGCTTCGGACAGGCCGGTTTTCTGAGAAAGTTGTGATACATCAAGTCCATCGTTTTCTTTTAATGCAAGGAGTATTTTTCTTTCATGCGGGTGGAGAATGTTTGAATTGCTCATTTTGATCCTCTATTTGATGTTTGATATAATTGAATCTGGTTGTTAAAATAAAAAACTTTGGCTGTACTAAACTCGCTTATTTTTATGTGATGCCCTTTAAACTTTTATAATTATGAAGAACAAAGGTCTGGAAGGAATTGGTGTAAACATATTTTTATTGGGTATTGTGAGTTTTCTTAATGATTTAAGCAGCGAGATGATAATGCCGATTCTGCCGATGTTTATTACAGCACTCGGTGGTACCGGCTTGGTTGTTGGGTTGATCGGGGGTTTGAGAGATAGTATTTCAAGTATTTTAAAGGTTTTTGCTGGTTATTGGTCAGATAGATCTGGAAAAAGAAAGGTTTTTGTTTCGTTGGGTTACTTGACTTCAGCACTTTTCAAATTATTTTTAGCATTTTCTAAGATGTGGCAACACGTGTTTGTTTTCGCTGCTTTGGAAAGAATCGGTAAAGGGTTGAGAACAGCGCCACGCGATGCTATTATTGCGGATTCTATGTCGAAAGAGAGGGGTAGAGGATTCGGAATTCATAGGGCCATGGATACTGCAGGAGCAATTATGGGCTCGATTGCTGTTTTTCTTCTGTTCTGGTTCTTTGAATTTGGTTTTGAGTCAATCATACTTACAGCGGCAATTTTGGCCTTTCTTTCTCTGATTCCGCTATACTTTGTAAAAGAAAAAAGAAGGGAGCCACGAAATATAAATCTGAAAATCGGTTTGAAAGATCTTCCCAAGTCGCTTAAGTTATTTATGTTGGTTTCTGGTACATTCGCCTTGGCAAATTTCAGTTATATGTTTTTTATTCTCAGGGTTCAGGAACTTTTTACAGGTAAATTGTCCGTTGGAATGCCCATTCTTTTATATATTCTCTTTAATACCTTTTACGCTGTTTTTGCTGTTCCGTTTGGCAAACTCTCTGACAAAATAGGAAGGAAAAAAGTCATTGCTTTTGGTTATCTGCTGTTTTCTTTAACCTCTCTTGGGTTTGTGTTTTTCAATTCATTAACGATCTTTATAATTTTATTCGCTCTTTATGGTATGGTTTATGCCATAGTGGACGGTAATCAGCGGGCCTATGTTTCTGACTTGTCTTCAGAAGAATTGAGGGCAACGGCCTTAGGAACGTTTCACACTATATCAGGTTTGGCAGCACTGCCAGCAGGTATAATAGCGGGATTTTTGTGGCAAATTGGTCCGAGTGTACCCTTCATCTATGGTGCGGTGATTAGTATTGTTTCGGTTATTTTGTTCGTGATTTTTAGAAATCGTTTTCCAGGATAAAATTCGTTCAGTGACCGTTCAAAGCAAAAACTTAAAAATTTAAATATCTTTGCTTGTAAAATTAAGTTATGTATCGAATCGATATATCAGAAAACATGAACAGGAAAGGGACCTTGTGGCTTTCGATGATAATATTAATTGTTTTGTCAGTATTGGTAAACTTGGCTGGTTCTGTTTGTGCTTATATCTCTAACTCTCCTATTCTACAAATTCAAGAGCTAAGATACAATCCTTATCCTGCAGAGGCAGGCGAATATGTGGATTTGTGGATAAAGATTGAGAATATTGGAACAGAAGAAACAAAGAACGCTACATGTATACTTTTACCAGAATATCCTTTCTCGTTAGACCCAAACGAAAACGCAGTTAAACACATTGGAAGATTGCCTGGAACAGAGGTTGTGGTTCTTCAATATAAGTTAAGGATTGATTCAAATGCGGTGGAGGGATGGAATGAGATGAAAATAAAATGTCGGACGGGAAATTTAGATGCGTGGATAATACATGAGTTTGATATTTATGTAGAGTCGAAAATTCCAGAATTTGCAATAGGTTCTATAGTATCAGAACCGGCAAAACTCTTTCCAGATTCGAAAGACAACAGGCTTTCCATAGAAATTCAAAATATAGGTACCGGAGATGCTGAACTCGTAACAGCGGAGCTCGTGCTGCCTGAAGGCATTGTCCCCAGTGAAAGCTATTCCAATATAGCAAATCTTGGAACAATTAAAGAAGGAGAAAGCAAAACAGCAGAATTCTATATAGATATTGATAAAAACATGGTTCCGGGAAATTATGAGGCAGAAGTTATTATAAGGTATAAAGATTCCAATAACAACAGAAAAGAGTACAAAAATCAAACCTTGAGGATTAATATTGTCGTGAAAGCTTTGCCGTTATTTGAGATTGAAAATATAATCACTCATCCAGATAAAATCTCTCAGGGAGATAAAGTAATGCTGATATTAAAGATAAAAAACATTGGTTTTGAAGAGGCGGAAAGTGTTTCTGTCAAGATTTACAAACAGAGTGATCAGCCTTTTGATTTTGATGAAAAATATGACTATATTGGAAACCTTAAACCGAATTGGAGTGGAGAAGCTGTTTTTAGATTCGATGTGGATAGCGATGCCAACCTAAAAACCTATCTTTTAAAAGCAGAGATAAGATATCTTATTGGTGAGGATGTTAAAATTGCCGAAGAACAAATACCGATCAAGGTGGAAGTAGAGAAAGCGGACTTGAAATTGTTTTACTTGACTATCGTTTTTGCTGTCTTTGTAATGCTGCTCGGTGTATACTATGGGTGGAAAAAAACCAAAGAATAATCTAACTCAGATTGTACCGAGGGGGTTTTTGGAGTCATACATCTTACTGCTTTTGAGGGATGGGTCTTTATACGGCTACAAGATTATAAAAAAGATTAAAGAAAAAACAAAATTCTGGAAACCTTCACCCGGTTCTGTTTATCCGGCTTTGCAATCTTTGGTTAAAAAGGGGTTTGTAAAAAAGGTTGATGAAGGAAGAAAAAAGAGATATGTATTAACTAAAAGAGGGTTGGAGCTTTCTGAAGAAATCAAAGATTTTGAAGAAGCCATGAGAGAAAAAATGAGCAAGATACTTGGAGATGTTTTAAATATAGACAAAACCGAAATCGAAAGTTTTTTTAAAGATGTTAGAAAAAAGCACAAAACGAGTTCATTATCCTTTCACATACACAGGATGTTTGATCTCCTTTTTAAGATTTCGGATCAGCCTAAAAAATGCTTGGAAGCAGCAAAAATTCTGAAAGAAGCAAACCGTAAATTGAGAAAAATAGTAAAAACGGAGATGTAAGAATGAATGTTCTAAAAAATCTTGCACGCTTTCAGTATAAATATTCGTCTTTGGTTTTCATAATAGCAATATTTTTAACAGCAGCTGTTGGGTTGGGTATTCAGAACATACACTTACAAACGGATATAAGCAAAGAGCTGCCACAGGACATGAATGTGATAAAACTTCAGAACAGGGTTTCTGATAAATTTGGGGGAGCAGATACCGTAATGATTCTGATAAAACTGGACAAGAATTGCGAATTGAGAGGATCGCCTAGAGATATAAGAGACCCGAAAGTGATAAGAATGCTTATCGGTCTTGAGAATAAGATAAAAAAAGAACCTTCTGTAAACACTGTTCAATCTGCTGGCTCGTTTTTTGTACATCCTGAAGGCGTTCCTGATAATATAGAATTGATAAAACAGATTCTTGCGAAAATACCGAATACGGAGATGTTTTTCAATAAAGATTATTCTGCAACTTTGATGGTAATTTCGGCGGATTTGGGGAAGAGTGAGGAAAAAATTAACCGCTTTGTTTCAAAAATCAAGGAAGATGTAGAGGGTGTGGAGAGACCTGCATGTATTGATGTCACAGTCACTGGAAATCCTCCTATAAGGGCTGTTTTGATGGAAATGCTTGAACATGATATGGTTTTTACCATGAGTGCTGCTGCGACTATAATTTTGTTCTTGCTTATTTTAATAAAAAGATCCCTGGTAAGAGGAATTCTTGTTTTTACACCTTTAATTTTAGGTCTTACATGGACCCTTGGATTCATGGGATGGTTTAACATTCCCTTATCAGTAGCAACAGTGGGTATAGGAGCGATGATTCTGGGTTTGGGCACGGAATACGGGATTTTCTTGGTGGAAAGATACGAAGAAGAAAGAGAAAAGGGTAAGAGTCAGGAACAGGCATTGATCGCAGCACTGCCTTCTGTTGGTTCGGGAATTATAGGCTCTGGAACAACAACCATAGTTGGTTTTCTTGCCTTGCTGCTCGCTTCCATGCCCATGATTCAGCATCTTGGAGAAACACTTGCTTTGGGAATTTTCTGTATCCTATTTGCAACTGTTGTTGTATCTCCAGCCATCATGTTGATTGAAGAGAGGTTTATCGAGAAGGTAGAAAAACTCCAATTAAATTTCTTAAGAGGTTTGAAACATGAAAGAAATAATTGAAAAATATGCTGAGTTTGTGGCAAAAAGACCTCAGATAATTTTGGGAACTGTAATTCTGCTTACCGCGATTTCATTCATGGGTATGGGTTTGATTAAAACAGAGGGTATCTCATATAAGGACATGCTCCCTGAAAATGTGGAAGAGATAAACGCAATTAACTATATCGGTGATGAATTTGGGACTTCAGGAGAATCTGTAATGATTATTGCTGAAATAAATCCGAAGTATGCAAATTCTGATGAGGTAAGAGACATTCGCGATCCGGAAGTTATTAAATATATCGATATTCTGGAGCAAAAAATAAGAAAAATGCAAGGTGTTGCCTCTGTAACAGGAGTTTCGGATATTCTGAAGGAGATGAACTCGGGACATTTACCAAAAACGAAATCGAAAATTATCGAACTCATGGATAAAAAGATTGTCATCAATCAATCTTCCTTGGGTCTGCCAGAAACCCTGTATCAGTTCTCTGAAGGGTTGAAGGATATAGAGGAAGGTATGGTAACGGAAGAGGAGATTGTGGAGGGTATAATCTATGGTCTTAACGGCTCATATACAGCTTTGGAGCAAATAAAATATGCTCTTTCCTCAATGGCAGAGGGTGTGAATCAGGAACAGGATTTAAGCCAGGTAACCCAAACCATTTCTCTGATTAATCAGATAGAAACCTTGGTGCAGCAATCAAATGCTACTCCAACTGAAAAAATGGAGATAATTGGTTATTTAGAAGGATTAAAGCAGGGTTTAAATATGATGATTACTCAAATAACAGAAGCACAGGAAGGGTCGCAACAACTCTCTGCATCGCTGAGTGAAACAGCCTGCGCTATTGAAAATATTTCTTCCGGACTTGAGTGGATGAAAAACATGAGCTTGTTACTTGAAAATCTCTCCTTCGGTTTGAAAAAAGGTATTTCTGGAATAACTTCTGGTCTAAAGGAGATTGCTGAATATGTGGAATTGTATGAGGGCTGTGAGAATAATGAAAAATCAATAGAGCTGGATCGATTCAGGTATTATGTAAGTGATGATTATACAACAACCATTATAAAAATAAACTTAGTAGAAATGGGTGATGAAGAAAGGGAGGATTTTATTGAGGGCCTTGAACATATCGTTAGTGAGACAGAAAAACCAGCGGGATTGAATGTTGGACTCACTGGAGAATCTGTAATATCTAAAGAGCTGAGAAATCAGGTAAAACCGACCATACAGAGAACTTCTATGTTTTCTTTGATAGGTATTTTCATGGTTGTGTGTCTGCTCTTCCTTTCTTTAAGATATGGTATAATTTCTTTGCTTGCAATTGGATTTGGAATAATATGGGTCTATGGAATTTTGGGGTTATTGGGAATGCCCATAAGTTCTACGATGTCAGGCGGTATATCAATGATTATGGGAATAGGAATAGATTTCGGAATTCAGGTGGTGAACAGATTCAGACAGGAGAGAAAAAGGTATGAAACAGAAAAGGCAATGAAAATAACGCTTTCAAATGTGTTTATGCCTATGCTCATAACAACCTTGGCTGCTTTAATAGGTTTCAGAGCCATGTCTTTGGGACAATTAACCCTGTTGGCAGATCTGGGAAATATGATGTCTTATGGTGTTTTGTTTTGCTTCATTGCAGCGATTACCGTGGTGCCCTGTGTATTGGTTATCAGTGAAAGACTGAAAAATAAATTTTAAAAACATATAAGTCAATTATCGAATATGAATAAAATAAATGACGAATTTAAACTTGCTAAAGACAGATTAGCAAAGGAAATTGTTGGAGAAATCGTGATGTGCGAGTCTCCTGGAAAGGCCATAAAGAAATGGAGAAACATTTTCAAGGTTTCCCAGAAGAGGCTTGCAATAGAGCTTGGAATCACACCATCTGTTGTTTCTGATTACGAATCTGGAAGGAGGAAATCTCCTGGTGTAAAAATGATAAAAAAATACGTGGAGAGTTTATTAAAGGTGGATGAGGAAAGAGGTGGTAACACTATAAGAAGTTTTGCAAGATCCGGAAACGAATATACTGCTGTTTCAAGTGCTATAATAGATATCAGGGAGTTTTCATCCGGCATATCCGTTGAGGAGTTCTGCTCAAGAATTGATGCATTTCCTGTTGTAAGGGGAAACAGTGAAAAGTATGTATATGGTTATACCGTGATAGATTCCCCCAAAGCGATAACAGAGCTTTCGTTTGTGGAGCTTATAAAGCTTTATGGAATAACAACTCAAAGAGCACTTATTTTCACAAAAACCACGACAGGGAGAACACCAATGGTTGCGATAAAACTTACTAATTTAAGACCAGGAGCGGTTATACTTCATGGACTGGATGTTGTGGATGATGTTGCAAAAAGGATAGCTGAGGTTGAGGGTATACCTCTTGCTGTTTGTAGAATAGAGAAAATAAGCAGTCTCATAGAGAGATTGAGGGGTATAGAATAACTTACCAGCACTTCAGGTCCAGTTCTGGTTCTGCTTTAAGCTTTGCCTTTATGCCTGAAACTACACCCCTGAGGTAGAAACACAGGACCACTGGAAGATAAAGAAACGTGAACTTCACTATATCTTTAAGCATCAGCTTTCTTTCATTTCGTGTGATTATATAAATATGAAACGGTATCAGGAAGGGTGCATACACTGCTTCTGAAAAATTATTCAATAAAAGCCCTGCAATTATTAAAGCATAAGGAAGTAAACATAGGAGAAACTGTGGGGATTTTGCATAAAAACTGTAGTGATGGAGAAACGTGAAGAATGCTCCCTTCCCCCAGCGGAATTTCTGTTTCTTCAATTCTTTAAGGTTTTTGGGCTCTTGAGTCTTAACATATACAGAAGGCTCGTATATTATAGCATGCCCTGATTTTACTATTTTTGCTGCAAAGTCATTGTCTTCCAGAATTGTTTGCGGTATTCCGCCGAGTTTTTTAACCGTCTCTCTTCTTAGAGCAACACAGCACCCCCTATAGCCTATGGAAGTTTTGAAAAACATCATTGCTCTGACAAAGGACAGCATGAGTGTGTTTTCTATATCAATCATTTTTTTCAGTCCTCTGAATATATCAGATTTGTATCCGGGCATCACGGCCGAAACCTTCTTGTTTGTAAACCATGGGATTATCTCTTTTAGAATATTTCTTGGCACAAGTGTATCGGAATCCAGAAGGAGAAGAATTTCGCCTTTGGAATGTTTTATACCCAAATTTAAGGCGTTCGGTTTGCCTAATCTTTTTCTTTTTTGAATACATTTAACACCGAGGTTTTCACATATGGCTTTTGTGTTATCTGGAAAATCGTTTATCACTATAATCTCTTTTTTTGGATAGTCTATTTTCAAAGCCGATTTCAAAGTTTTTTCTATTCTGCTTTTATAGGAGGGTATGATTATAGAGACCGTTGGGGTGTATGCGTTTCTGGGTTTTTCTTCTCTGAGGTACTTCATACTATAAAGTTGGAACATATAAAGGATCAGGGTAAACACAAATACTGTGAAAACCATACACATACTTTTAATTTTTGTTTCGAGTGTTAAAAATGGAAAAGATTTTAAGCCTGTTTGTCTGTAACTAAACTTATGAAAATGGAAAAAATTATGGAGATTGCAAAGAGAAGGGGGTTTTTCTGGCATTCTTCTGCAATTTACGGTGGTCTTGCCGGATTTTATGATTATGCACACTTAGGCACGGCACTAAAAAGAAGGTGGGAGAACACATGGAGGGATTTCTTTTTGAGTTTGGAAGAGAATTTTCATGAGATAGAACCGTGTCAAATGCTACATGAAAAGGTTTTCATTGCTTCTGGGCATGTGGATTCCTTTATAGATCCTGTTGTAAGATGTAAAAAATGTCTTAATACAGAAAGGGCAGATCATCTTCTTGAAGAGGTCCTGGGTGGGTCCTTTGAGGGAGTTTCTCTGACAGAAATGAATGAGTTGATAAAGAAGCATGGTATTAAATGCCCGAAATGCGGCGGAGCACTTGAAGAGGTTGGTAGTATAAACATGATGTTTCCTGTAGAAGTTGGTACAGGAAACCCGGAAAGGGCATATCTGTCTCCTGAAACCGCTCAGGGTGCATACATAAATTTTAAACAGGAATTTGAAACTTTAAGGAAAAAACTTCCGCTCGGTCTTGCTGTAATAGGTAAGGCTTTCAGAAACGAGATTTCTCCCAGAAATCTGCTTATGAGAATGAGGGAATTCACACAGGCTGAGCTGCAGATATTTTTCGATCCAGAAACCATAAATCAGCATCCGAGATTCAATGAGGTGGAAAATTATGCTATCAGGGTCTTTCCTGTTAAAAACAGGGGGAATGGGAAAATAGAGGAGATGGCATGCAGGGATGTTGTAAAGCGGCTTGAACTTCCGGTTTTCTACGTGTACTATATGGCAAGAATACAGCAGTTCTATCTCGATATTTTGGGCTTTCCGAGAGAGGTCTTCAGGTTTAAAGAGCTTTCAGAAGAGGAAAGGGCTTTTTATAACAAATATCACTGGGATATTGAAATAAATTTGGAAAGCCTCGGTGGTTTTAGAGAAGTTGGGGGAATACATTACAGGACAGATCACGATCTTAAAGGGCATCAAAGGGTTTCTGGAGAGAGTATGGAGGTTAATATCGAGGGAAGAAAGTTTATACCTCATGTTCTTGAACTGAGTTTTGGTGTTGATAGAAATCTCTATGCTCTTCTGGAAACCTTTTATGCAGAGGAAAAGGAAAGAACGGTTTTCAGGTTTCCAGGCGGGCTCTCTCCGTTTGATGTTGGAGTGTTCCCCTTGGTAAGCAAAGATGGTTTGCCTGAAAAGGCGAAGGAGGTTTACACTTTGCTTAAAAAACACGGCTTTTCTGTGTTTTACGATGCAAGCGGGAGTATAGGAAGGAGATACAGAAGGATAGATGAGATAGGTATAAAAGCTGGTATAACCATAGACTATCAAACCCTTCAGGATAATACCGTGACTTTGAGGGATAGAGATTCGATGAAACAGATTCGTGTTAGAACAGAAGATTTATCTGATGTTCTCAGAAGGTTTCTTTCAGGGGAACGGATTCAAAGGCTTGGTGAAATCATAAACTAAACTGCTGTGTAAGAACGAACACAGCATAAACACATAAGAGCACAAAACCCTCTGCTCTGGATATTTTCCATCCTGTTCTCATGAATGCAAGAAGTAGCAAGGTTATTCCTATCATTACAGGAATGTCGATAAAAATAACATGTGGTGTTACAGGGATGGGTTTTAGGAGCGAGGTTATTCCCAGAATTGTTATATTGAAAATGTTGCTTCCGAGGATGTTTCCTATGGAAATTCCTCTCATTTTCTTTACAGCTGCAACAACCGAGGTCGAGAGCTCTGGTAAAGAAGTTCCTACAGCAATAAATAGTATAGAGATTACAAGTTCGGGTACTCTGAAAAACCTGGAGAGTTCTACTGTGGAGTTAACGAGTATGTGCGCTCCGGTAATTATCATAACCGTGCCTATTAGTGAAAACAGAATGTGTTTGAATATATTTTTCTTAACATTTTTGGTTTTCTTTCTTGTTTTTTTCACAGATTTTCTTTTGAGAAGGTTTTGAATGTAAAGGATTGTCATTACAATAATGGTTATGCCTGCATACCATCCCATTCCAACAAAAAGAAAGAATGAAACAACAAGTGTGAATATAAGTGTAAAATAGCCTTCATGAAGAAACTCTTTTTTGCTGATTAGAGGTAATAAAAGGGATGAGGTTCCGAGAATAAGACCTATATTGGCTATGTTTGAACCTATTATTGTGCCTGTGGCTATTTCTGTAACATTGAAAAGGGATGAGATGATGGAGACAGCGAGTTCCGGGAGTGATGTTGAAAATGCAACAAGGGTTATGCCTATGACAAGCTGGGACACACCGAGTTTTTTTGCAAGATTTGAAGAATGATCTGTAAGTATATCGCTACCTTTTATAAGAAGAGCCAGCCCTGTTATGAACATTATCGTGCTTAATAAGACCATTACCATTCACCAGGAGCGAGTTTCTCCTTTAACCACATTGTTATCATTAGTAACGATGCCACTAATATAATTTCACCCCAGTCCAGAATATTCAAAAACACGGTTCTGAACACTTCCTGGAGTGCTGGTGTGTATATTACAGCGAGCTGCATTATAATGGATATTCCGATAGCCATCAGAAGTTTTGTGTTTGAAAACATGCCTATCCTGAACTTCATTCTTACTGCCTGAACCCTCACCAATTCAAATATAACAATGGAAGTAAAGGCCACAGTCATTGCTTTCTTACCTCCTTCGGGTAAGTTCAACCAGAAGAGAAAGAGTGTGCCCAAGCATATGAGGGCTCCAACAAAAATAATGTCCGTCATCATTCCGTGGGATAGTATGGCTTCCTTGGGGTCTCTTGGTTTTTTCTTCATTATATCGGGTGATGGTGGGTCAACACCCAAAGCAAGGGCCGGGAGTGCATCTGTTAGCACGTTTATCCATAAAAGCTGTATTGGAAGGAGTATCAAGCCCGTTTCAGGATCTACAAGAGAGATCAGCATTGCAATAAAAACGATAAGAATTTCTCCTATATTACTGGAAAGAAGGTACTGAACAAATTTTTTGATGTTTTCGTATATTCCCCTTCCTTCCTTTACTGCCTTTACTATTGTTGTGAAGTTGTCATCTCTCAATATCATGTCAGAGGCTTCTTTTGCAACATCCGTTCCTTTTATGCCCATGGCTATACCTATATCCGCCGCTTTTAATGCTGGAGCGTCGTTCACACCATCACCGGTCATCGCTATTATATGGCCTTTTTTCTTGAGTGCATCTACTATTTTTACTTTATGTTCCGGGTTGACCCTAGCGTATACAGAGATTTTTTCTACAGTGTTTTCGAGTTGTTTATCCGAAAGTCTGTTCAGCTCTTCTCCTGTTATTGCCTTATCACCAGGAGAGAAGATTCCTAAGTCTTTTGCTATTGCAATTGCTGTGTTGACATGATCGCCTGTTATCATCACGACTCTTATCCCTGCCTGTTTGCATAGAGCTATGCTTTCTTTTACACCTTCTCTTGGTGGGTCTATCATGCCAACGAGACCCAGAAATATGAGATTGGATTCTATATTTTTTGGGGGTTGCTTGTCTTCTTTGTATGCAATTGCTAAAACCCTTAAAGCTTTTCCTGTCATTTCGTGTGTTTTTTTCAGGATGTTTTTTCTCTGGAAAGACGTGAGGTTTTGTGTTCCCTTGTTCGTAAGTGTCTTTTTGCATAAACTCAGAACCCTTTCTGGAGCGCCTTTCACACAGACCATGTATTTCCCATTGATTTTATTCACCGTTGTCATGAGTTTTCTTTCAGAAGTGAACGGGATTTCCTTTATTCTGGGGTATCTTTTTTCCAGTGCCTGTTTTTCAATTCCAGCTTTGGATGCTGCAACTATTAGCGCCGCTTCTGTGGGGTCTCCTGTGATAGTATAATTGCTTTTTTCTAGAGATGCGTTGTTGCACAGGACGGAGACTGTTAGGAGTTTTGAAAGTACCGGGTCCGCTTTTGGGTTGATTTCTCTTTCTTTTACTATAATTCTTCCTCTGGGGATATAGCCCTTGCCCGTGATGCGTATTTCTCTTCCTGAACAGTAGATCTCGCTGACTGTCATCTCGTTTTTTGTGAGCGTTCCTGTCTTATCAGAACAAATAACTGTTGTTGATCCTAAGGTTTCAACTGTTGGTAGTTTCCTTATGAGCGCGTTGTGTTCTGAAAGTTTTCTAAGGCCCAAAGCAAGAGTTATTGTAACGATTGCAGGAAGTCCTTCTGGAACAGCGGCAACAGCTAAGGCTGTTCCTGTCATAATCATTTTGAGAAGCGTGTTGGTGAATGCCGGATTTGATGGTAGAATATTCCTGACGAACATCTCTCTTGTTATTCCTATCAGAACCACCAGAACGCATATCAAAAGAATGATTATACCGAGTTGTTTTGCGAACACATCAAGCTTTTTCTGAAGCGGGGTGGGTTCCTCTTTCTCTTCCTCTATCAAATGCGCGATTCTTCCCATTTCTGTTGATAGTCCTGTAGAGACAACCACACCGAGGCCTCTTCCATAGGTTACAAGTGTTCCCATCCATGCCATGTTCGTTCTTTCTGCAAGCACTTCTGCTTTCACGGGCTTCGTTATTTTGTGTACAGGTACGGATTCTCCTGTTATAGGGGATTCGTCTATTCTGAGCTCAATGGATTTTATTATCCTTACATCTGCAGGAACCCTTTCACCTTGTTCGAGCATCACTATATCTCCGGGAACAAGCTCTCTGTTTGGGATTCTCATCGGCTTTCCGTTTCTTATAACTGTGGTTTGTGGTGCGGTCAGTTTTTTTAGCGCCTCTATGGTTTTTTCTGCTTTGTATTCCTGAATGAATCCGAAGAATGCATTGAGAATTACTATAAGAATAATCGCGAGAGCGTCTATTATCTGGCCTATCAGTGCTGAAAATATTGTTGCGATTACGAGTATTATAACGAGTATGCTTCTGAATTGATTTAAAAAAATGGAAAGCTTGCTTATCCTTTTTTCTCTTTTTATCTCATTGGGCCCGTGTTTCTTCAGCCTTATTTTTGCTTCTTCCTGTGAAAGACCGTTTTTTGAGGTCTGAAGTCTTTTAAGAACCGAAGTTACGGGAATTTCATGCCATTCTGTTGGCATGATTTAATTTTGTCTTAGCCAATATTAGTTTGTTTTTCCTTTAGTTTGAGTATGGCTTCGGCTATGTCTTTGGTTTTTTCGAGTGTTTTTCGCGCTTCTTCTGGAGAGGCACCGGTCTGATCCACGATTATTTTTATATCTTCTTCTGTAAATCCACTTCTTTCCTTTTCGGTAACAGTTCCTGTTATCTGAAATGTTTCCTGTCCGAAAGCGCTTACTTTTGAAACCTCAGGATTTGTTATGATTATTTCTTTTGTGGGTGTTCTGATTATAACTTCTTCTGCATCTACGGGAGTTGCCTGAATCCCGAGTTTTTTCATCGCTCTTTCGAGCTGTTTGGGATTTATTCGCATGGTATCTGTAAATTCTTGGTTTTGGAGTTTTTATAATTTATATAACAGCGTTATACTCTGATTTTTTATGTATTATTGAAAAATTTAATAATATGCCTGAAAGGGATTTGAAGATTCAGATATTGGATGTGGATTATGTTTTGATAAATGAAATTCCTGTGGTGAGAATTTTCGGTAAAACCCCGGAAGGGAAAACCGTATGTGGTTTTTATGAGAAATTTTTCCCGTATTTTTATGCTATTGGTGAATCTGTTCCTGAACTTCTCAAAAACGAACCTCAGGTTAGATCAATAACAGAAGTAAAAAGAAAAATGGTAATGGGTTATCAGGACAGGATAGATGTATGGAAAATCGTGCTAACAAACCCATCGAAGACACCAGAAATAAGAGAAAAATTAAAATCGCATGGTATAACAACATTCGAGGCTGATGTGCTTTTTAAATACAGGGTCATGAGCGATCTCGGACTTTCTGGTTTTGGGTGGATAGAAATAACGGAGTTTTCTGCAACATCAACGAATACTGTACATGCGGATGTAACGGTTCGGATAAAGAGAATGAAACCTGTGAAGAAAGGTGAGCTTGTCCCTCTTAAATATATGGCATTTGATATAGAATGCGTTCCGTTGAAAAGCGGTAATGTTCCTGACCCGAAAAAGGACCCTGTTGTTCTCATATCTATTGTATTCAGTGATATGCACGAAGGGAAAAAATCTGTTGTTCTTAGTACAAGACCGGGAAAAAACGTTATGGCATTCGAGTCAGAAAAGGAAATGCTGGAAGAGTTCATGAACATCGTTATAGACTATGACCCTGATATAATAACTGGTTATAACATAAACAATTTCGATATACCTTATATCATTGAAAGAATGTCAAGGAATGGGATAAAACCTGTTTTTGGAAGATGTAAACAAAAACCCGTTACAACGAAAAAATTAACTGTAAAGCACAACACATCCATAACAGGAAGAATTGTGGTTGATGTGTATGAAATAATAAAGAAAGACTTCTCTCTGATGAGATATAACTTGGATTATGTTGCGGAAAAACTCCTTGGTGAAAAAAAGATATCTGTAAAGCCTTCGGAAATAGAAAAACTCTGGAAAGGGAATGATTCCGATTTCGAAAGATTGGTAACATACTGTTTGAAGGATTCTGTGCTGGCAATGAATTTAATACTCAAACTTGAACTTCTTGATAAATACATTGCTTTATCTACACTCTCCGGGACGCTCCTTCAGGACACACTCAGTGGTGGCGAAACTCTAAGAATCGAAAATTTCTTGCTTAGAGAATTTAACAAGGAGGGTTATATTCTTCCCTGCAAACCCGATAAAGAAGAGGTTGCAAAAAGGGATGCTGTAAGAAAAACTGAGCTTAAAGGTGGTTTCGTTCTCGAACCTGTCAGGGGTCTCCACTCCAATGTAATAGTTCTGGATTTCAAATCTATGTATCCATCTATAATAAGAACCTTCAACATCTGTCCTACCACGCTTATAAAAAACAATGAAGTGGAAAACCCTATAGTCACGGCTTCTGGTGTCAAATTCGTTCCGAAAAACGTTAGAGAAGGGGTAATACCAAAAATTCTTGAAAGACTTGTAACCATGAGGCAGAGGGTTAAAAAACTGTATAAAAAGGAAAACGATCCTGGTAAAAGAAGGGTTCTGTTTTCTGAACAATGGGCGCTTAAAATATTGGCGAACGCGTTTTACGGTTATCTTGGTTATTCTCGCGCACGAATATATGATCTGGACATAGCAAACGCAATAACGGCTTCTGGAAGAAATGTCATACAGAAAACCAAGAGGGTTATAGAAAAGGAATATGGATATAAAGTAGTTTATGGTGATACGGATTCGGTTATGGTAAAGGTTCCTGTTGATAACCTTGAAGAAATAAAGGAAATAGGTGATAAAATATCCAGAGAGATTACAGAAAGACTTCCTGGTGTTCTCGAACTCGAGTTTGAGAAGGTATTCAAGAGGTTTCTGCCGTTGACAAAAAAGAGATATGTTGCCTGGAAATTCGAGCCTGTTGGGGACAACGAATGGAAAGAAAGCATAGAAATGAAAGGAATAGAGACCGTGAGGCGTGACTGGTGTGAACTCGTTGGTGATACTATAAGAGGGGTTATAGAGATAATCTTAAAGAAAAACGATATCCAGGAGGCTGTTAAATATTTCAGGGGTGTTGTGGATAAACTTGTTAAAGGCGAAATAGATGTTCAAAAGCTTGTTATCACAAAGACCATGACCAAGATACCAAAAAATTATGCCGGAATGCAGCCTCACATAGAGCTTGTTAAGAAAATACAAGCACGCAATCCAGCTGAAACTCCAGGTATAGGTGATAGGATTGGCTATGTGATCATAAAAGGTACGGGTTTGCTTTCTAAAAGGGCGGAAGACCCAAACTATGTGATAGAAAACGGTCTGCAAATAGATTCCAGATACTATATAGATAATCAGTTGCTGCCTCCATTAGAAAGAATATTCAATGCAATAAATATATCGAAATCAGAACTTTTGGGAAACGGAAAACAAATCGGTATACTGGAGGCTATAATGAAGGCTGAAAGTGGTGGGCAAGAGAGGATATTAAAACAGGTTTCCTTGAATGAAGTTAACGGATTTGTATGTAAAAAATGCGGTAAATTTTATTCAAGACCGCCGCTTGTGGGAAGCTGTGAATGTGGTGGGTTGTTTTTATTTTCATCTCTTCATGGACCTGCTGAAAGTGTCTTAATATGAAGTTCATTTTAATTTGTGAATTTTAAACTCAATAAATACATGTGAACTCCACATGAAGTAAACGGGTGCCCATTATAGGATGTGGTTAATATGGTAATTTGTGGAAAAGAGAAATATATTGGATATGTTTGCGGCATGTTGTATGGAGGAGGTATGATAAGTTTAAATGCTAAATACGGGAACTACCTTATTTTGTTTGAATCCGGAAAGAAACATCTTGCCGAGGTTTTTTTATCATATTTAAACATGTTTGCAATTAAAAAGGCAAGAATGGGTATGAAAAAAAGGGGTGATAAAAAGAGTTTTGTTGTTTCTCTTTACAGTAAAGCTGATGTTGAGTTGTTTAAAGAGTTGGGGTTTGTTTCAAACGGAAAAAAGCACGTGCCTTCGCTGTGTACAGAAAATGCTGTGTTTAGAAAATTTTTTCTAAGAGGTATTCTGGATTCTAAAGCGACCATACAAGTTCGCATCTCTCAGGGGAAAAAACGGGTCTGTTTAAGGATATTTTCCATGAGTTTGGATTTTCTTGAAGATGTTCGTGAACTTCTTCTTTTAGAAGGTATAAAATCCATTGTTTACAGATCTGGCACGTGTTACTGCCTGGAGATAAATGGTAAGACGAAACTATGGCTTCTTATAGAAAAGGTTGGTTTTGAAGATGAAGAAAAGACTATGAAATTAAGAAAAGAACTGGAATATGTTCCTGTGCATGTGCATGAAATGATGAACCAGACCGTGTGAACTCCACATGAAGTAAACGGGTGCCCATTATAGGATGTGGTTAAGTTCATATTTACAGTGTGCTGAGTATTATGAAGTTCATACCAGAAAAATAGAAAATGGTGGGTAAAACCAGGAAGCCCATTAAATGTGTTCTTCTTGTGCCTGTTAGTATGCAAAGCATGCCGAGACACATGGATGTGACGGAAATCACAATTCCTATCCAGTTAGAGAGAACAAAAACAAGGATAAGTAAGATTAATATCATTAAAGCATTTATTTTTTGATATTCCATTGTTTTCATGCTCAGCAGCATATATCTGCCTGTTTTAAGTGTAATTATTGATGATATGCAGCAAGATATCAACACAGTGATGATTATCAGAGGAATGTCATGCGGATTTATTTCAATCCCCATTTCAGAAAGGGCTGCGACTGCACCTGACCTTGTTTTTCCCAAAGTATAAAACATAATAAATGTGAAAAGAATGTTTGCCGTGTTTATTCCACCCATGGCTATGAGAAAATCCCGTGTTTTTGCACGAAACATCTGCGCTCCGATGATAGCGGATTGTGACACACCTGCTCCTGGGAGCATTCCTGAAACCAGACCAGCAAACCATCCTGTAAGCAGGGCTTTCAGATACTTCCTTTGCGGTTTTATGCTTGAAGATTGTGGAGGAAGTTTTGTTTTATTGATCATGCTTATGAAAAGTGAGCTGAGGCCGAAAAGGCCTGTTAAAGCTGGAAAAAGTACCTTGTTTTCTGGGAGCGTATTTAAGAGAATCGTACCGAGTATGCCGGAGAGAAGGAACACAAAAACTGCATAATACTTTGCCTTACCCTTCTCTGTAATAATCATCCATACTGCTATTGAGAGTAAAAGCAAATGGATAGAAAAGCGGAAGGTATTATAAATCATGGGTATTAGATAGAGAAGGAGTGGGAATGTAAGAATGGTAAGTATGGTTACACCGACACCACCGAGTACTGTTAGAAAAAGGGCTTCATATCCAGAGCCCGAAAGCAAAAACCTGTGCCCGGGAAGGACTGAAAGTGAGGTTTCAGGGTCCGGTACACCGAAAAACAGGGTTGGTAAAAAATCCGTAAAGGTGTTGGTTACGGAAAAAGAGATTATAAATACAATCATGCTGAGCGGATTTATGCTTACGGATTGTGAAGCTAAAGTTGCCGCGATCATTAAAGCGAATACCGTGTTTGGGTGTATGCCGGGTATGAGACCTGTTATTGTACCGAAAAATATTCCCAAAAAAATTGAAAACAGAATCTCAAGAAACATAATGATAATTTATCGAACAAAATTTTTACAATTGTCGATGGTGGACAATCAATTTTTTAAAGGTTTTGTCTTGTAGATAATCTTATCAGTGGTTTCTTATGAGAAAAACGAAAATCATATGCACTATAGGTCCGGCATGTGCTGATAAAGAAACAATAAGAAAAATGATAGATGCTGGTATGAACGTCGCCAGACTTAATTTTTCTCATGGAAACCGTGAATGGCACAGAAAATGTATAAAAACAATACAGGAAATCAATACAGAACTTGAGTTTCCTGTTGCAACCATTCTTGACTTGCAGGGTCCTGAAATAAGAACGTGTAACACAAAACCCGTGAAAACAAATGCTGGTGATAGGATTCGCCTTGTGGCAAATGAGTGTGAAAGTGATGGTGATGTGGTTGTTCCTATAAACTATGACAGTGTGATAGATGAGGTAAGACCTGGTGATCGCATTTATATTGACGATGGAATGATAGAACTTGTCGTGATTGAAAAGGAAAATGGAAATATAGTATGTGAGGTTTTAAATGGAGGTATAATTTACGGGAAGAAGAGTGTAAACATACCAGGAACGCATATAAGGCAACCTACCCTGACAGAAAAGGATAAAAAGGATATTGAATTTGGTCTTTCTCTTGGTATTGATTATCTTGCATTATCCTTCGTGAGAAACGAACATGATATTGTAAAACTGAGAGGTCTTGTTGAAGAGTATGAAACCAGAATTATAGCAAAAATAGAATGCTGCGCTGCTGTGGAGAACTTTGATAACATTCTGAAGGTTTCGGATGCGATTATGCTCGCAAGGGGAGATTTAGGTGTGGAAATCGCGTTCGAAAAACTTCCGATAATTCAGAAAGAGATAATCAAGAAATGTAATCTTTCGGGTAAACCGATTATCATCGCAACACATATGCTTAATTCCATGATAGAAAACCCAAGGCCTACAAGGGCAGAGATAATAGATGTTGCAAATGCTGTTCTTTCCGGTGCTGATGCTGTCATGCTTTCTGGTGAAACGGCTGTTGGAAAATATCCTGTAGAAGCTGTGAAGGTTATGGATTCTATAGTCAGAGAGGCTGAAAACAACATAAAACCGAACTTCACCATACCGGTATCCAAGGATATATCCGAAATAGTTGCAAAAGCTGTTGCGAATGTTTCTGATTCCCTGAACGCAAAAGCTATAGTTAGTTTTACCGAAACCGGGAACACTGCGAAAAATATATCAAAATACAGAGTACGGGCTCCTGTATTTGTGTTCACACCCAATCAGAAGTTGTATAAAAGTCAAACACTCCTCTGGGGAACGTATCTTTACCCAATAAATGGAAGTTCTTTAAACGAAATGATAGAGAAGGGTATAGAGAACCTCAAAAAATCCGGTAAGGTGTCTTCCGGGGATTCTATAGTCCTTACTGCCGGTATGCTGAATAAAGAAACCAGAAATATTGCTGAAGTCAGGATTGTGAATTAAGTTGTAAAATTAATGTTCCATGTTTCCAGATCGATAACGGCAAAACCGTGTTTTGGTGTTGATATTACAGTAACGCCTTTATAAACTTCTTTCCAGTAATTTTCACCAATTATCCAGAAAATATCCGGTACAGAGGTCAGTACAAATTCGTCTTCTGGGCCTGTAATATGCACAGATTCTGGATAAAGGTGTCTTTTTTTCAGTATTAGTTTTATATCCTCATATCCAAGGTTTTTTTCTGGTTCAAAAAACAATACAGTTATTTTATTTTCTTTGGTTTTCAGTTCTATCCAAGAAGGGCTTGTCAGACCTGAAAATGTGTTTTTTTCGCTGTTTTTGATTTTTTCAACAATGAATGTTAGGGTAGGGGTTTTGTTTATTCTTTCTCGAAGGTCTTCGTACATAAAAATTATTTTTGTGTTTTGAAATGTGGTGTTGTGAAGTTTGAGGGGAATATCGGGATATATAATCTCGGATTCTATTAGTTTTCCTTCTCTGTAAAAACCGCGAACCGCTATCACATCATTGGGCATGACAGATTTCCTGCTTATAACACTAACCTCCCCTGTGGGGTCTTCTAAAATAAAACCGTTGCGTGTTGCTTCCCGGACCATGCCTATAGTTGCGATGTTATAAGGAGTGGTTTTTAGTTTGTTTATTGATACAGCATCTATTTTTTCTAGGAGAATGTTTTTGATTTTTTCATATCTGCTTCTGTAATAACTCACAAAATCTTCGGGTCTGAGCCTTTCTTGTTTTTTTCCCAATTTTTTTACACTTACCTGGATTTTGTTTTTTTCTTCTGTAAGGAACACGCCATGAATCTTTGCTGATTGTAAAAAATTCTCTATTCCGTTTTCTTCAATCTTTTTTATGATTTGTGGTGTGGCAAGAAGTCCGTGTTTTAGAAGGGTTTTGACTATTTTTTCCTTCATATAAACTCCCTGCTCAGTATTTCATCAAGTTTGTTTATAAGTTGATTGGGCATATTAAGGTTTATCTTTCGTGTTCTTCCATATCTGCCTTTGGAAAGAACCGTTGCATTTATGATGCCTAAAGTATCCAGTTCTGAAATCAAATCCGATACCCTTCTCTGGGTAAGTGGTATTAAGTTATTTTTTTTGCATATCTGTGAATAAAGATCGTAAACATCACCAGTTTGTATATTTCTTTCTCCTTTTCTATAAAGGTTAAGTATTGCCTTGAACACAGCTTGAGACTGTTTTGGTTGTGTTTTTATCGTTTCTAATATTCTATCCGTATCTAGCTTCTGTTGTGCCATGTCAACATGAACCTCTGAGATTTTTTCAGAACCCAATCTTTCAGCTATTTCTCCAGCAACCCTAAGCAAATCCAATGCTCTTCTTGCGTCTCCATGCTCCTGTGCGGCAAGGGCTGCACATTTTGATATTACACCAGACGAAACTGTGTTTTCATGAAAGGCTTCCTTTACCCTTTCTGTTAATATATCTTTGAGTTCTGTTGCATTGTAGGGTGGAAATATTATTTCTTCCTCTGAAAGTGAGGATTTTACCCGTGGATCCAAATTTTCCATAAAAGATATGTTATTAGAAATTCCAACTAATGTTAATTTGGTATTTTTTAATTCCTGATTTATTCTGGTAATGTTATACAGAATATCACTTCCTATTTTATTGACAAGAACATCAATTTCATCGAGCACGACAATAACGTTTTGCTGAACAGAATCCAATATTCTGAAAAATTTATCATAAAGTTCATTTGTAGGTAACCCGGTATAAGGAACTGTTTCGTTAAAACAGGATATTAACTGAGCGAGTAATCTGTATTCCGTATCTGCAACCTTACGCATCTTACAATTTACATAAATTATTTTCAGTGAAATGTTGTATTTCAGGGCTGATTTTTTCAAAGTTTCCATTATTTTTGTGATAACAAGGGTCTTTCCTGTTCCGGTTTTACCATAAATAAAAACATTAGAGGGCTTTTCATTTCTTAAAACAGGTGCAAGAATTAAAGCGATTTGTTCCAGTTGTTTGTCTCTGTGAGGTATGTTATCCGGTGTGAAATTTATAGTTAAGATATTTTTGTCTTTAAACAATGGTTTTTTGTTAACATAGTTCTGAAAGATTTCATTTAAAGATGTCTGCATCTATACCCCCTCTATTTCTATTGGAAAATTGGTATTTAAGTTTTCATGATGAAAGTATCTTAAATTAACGATAATATAACACTGTTATATATATTTCATGCTATCGATTTCATCAATCAAATTTCCACATGAAATAAAGGTGTCACAGGGTATTTCCACATGAAATAAAGGTTAAACAAAGAATATAACAATGTTATACCCCCAATTATTTAAATCTTTCCTAGATTATTATCATGATTAGTATGAAAATACTTATCATAGCTGATATTCACGGATATTCAAAAAAAATCTCTAAATTTTTTGATAAACTAATTATTGATGATGTTGATTTAATTATATGCCCAGGAGATTTTACCGATATGTTTAACACCCCCCCGGGGTTTACTCAGGAAGATGTTGCTGAAATGATAATACAAAAATTACTTTCTTTTAACAAACCTCTTTTTTGTGTGCCAGGAAACCTCGATCCTTACGAAATTCTTGTAATTTTTGATGAATACGGTGTAAACCTTCATAACAAGGTTAGAATATTCAAAAACCTTTCCTTTGTTGGTTGGGGCGGTGCAGAAACACCTTTCAGAACGAATATAGAACCAACAGAAGAAGAAACAAAAGAGGCTTTATCTAATTTAGAAAAACAAATAAAGAATGATTTTGTATTAGTCCTTCACAACCCACCGAAAAACACAAAATTGGATAAAATAGAATCCGGTCAGCATGTTGGATCTTTAGAAGCAAGAAAGTTTATTGAAAGAAAACAACCGCTTCTTGTTATATCAGCCCACATTCACGAGAGACAGGGTGTTGATTATATAGGAAAAACAATGATTTTTTATCCAGGACCTTTTTTTGAAGGAAATTACGGTATTGTTAAGATAGAAGAAGGGAAAATTAAATGGGAGATACTCAATGCCAAAAAACAGTAGCGATTCAAACAACTATTTTGATGAAGAATATTTTGAGGGTAAGTTTAAAAAATCTAGTTACCTGAATTACAATATATTCAAATCAAGGTTGTTTTGGAGAGATAAAATAAAGTTTATAAAAAAAATAAAAGGCAAACTCCTTGATGTTGGCTGTGCCTATGGTTTCTTCCTGAAACATGTCAATTCTAATGGTGTAGAAACATACGGACTTGATATTTCCAAAGTGGCTGTGAAGAAAGCATCCAAATTCTGTAAGAAGATAAGCATCCAATCTGCCTGTAACATTTGTTTTAAAGACAATGTCTTCAACTGCATAACAGCTTTTGATGTTCTTGAACATTTAGAAAACCCTCAAGAATTCCTTTCAGAGGTTTACCGTGTTTTAAAACCAGGAGGAATTCTTATACTCCAGACACCAAACCCCCTAATTTTAGGAAGGGTAATACCTGATAGAGATAAAACACATGTAAACAAAATGAGAGAAAAAAAATTGATAAAACTAATTAAAGAAACAGGATTCCGGCCCAAAGAAGTGTACGGAAATTTCTATTTTTTTTCTATTAAAAGATTGAGAAAAATCGCTCCTAATATACTTATTTTAGCAGAAAAGAACACACAATCATCTATATAACCTATAAGAAACAAAACTGCTCTTCCTGAATATAAGGTAGTAAAACCAGTTCATATTCCATCTAATTATCCAATAAAAAAACCCACCCTGTTTAAACCTCCTCACGGATGTGAACGAAATCATGTCGGATTTAAATACCAATCTACCCTTTCTCCTTATTCTGAATATAAAATCTATATCTTCTGTTGCACACATGCTTTCATTGAATCCACCAATCTCTTCAAAAACACTTCTCCTTACCATTATGGAAACACCTGTGAACTGCGGACAGTTAAATTTTGCGAATATTCTTGGTAACAGGTCCCAACCAATTTTGTACAATATTCTGTATTTCATTTCTTTAATTTTTGGGAGAACCCTCCCTCCAACACACACAACATTCCTTTGCTTTCTCATCACATTCACACCGAGTTCTATCCATTTTTTATCCAAAACAGTATCAGCATCCACAAAAACGAGGAAATCCCCCTTGGAATTTTCAGCACCAAGATTTCTTGCCTGTGCTATATTTGTTTTTTGTACTATAACTTTGTCCGCATAGTTTTTTGCTATTTTTACCGTATCGTCTACAGAATCTCCATCACAAACAATAATTTCTATATTCGGATAAGTCTGCTTCCTTAAATTCTCAAGCGTCTCCTCTATATATTCCTCTTCGTTTAACGAAGGTATGATAATCGAAACAAGAGGAAGACTCATATATTTAATTTAACTGTTCCAACAAGTTTAAATTATGATAAAGACGTACCTTAAAGGCTCGCGAGCAGAACGTGAGCTTCTGCGAATTCTATCATCCAGAGGTTATTCCTGTGTCCGCTCAGCATCCAGTGGTGGGTTTCACTCCCCAGTAGATATAATTGCAATGAAACACGGAAAGATATTATCATTCGAGATAAAATCATGGTCAAGAAAACCCAAAGTTGATAAAAAAAGATTGGAAAGATTCAAGAAATGGAGTGAAAATGCCGGAGCAATATCATTCATTGCATGGTACAATAAAAACAAATGGTTATTCCTTCCTTTAAAAGATGCTGAAAATAGCAATTACGAGGATACGAACTGGATAAATCTGAACGATTTTTTAAGAATATTTTTATAGTTCTGTATTTTTTATCAACAATCCTCTCAAAACCTGAGCTTCGGTAATATCCGGGGATTTGAGTTTGATAAGTTTCAATTTTATCCCAACATTTTCAAGTTCTTCAGGTATCACAACATCCACTACACCCTGCATCCACAAATCTACTGTTCTCGAGACAATCCATTTATGCAGACCGGTCGCCCTCGCTATTTCACCAACAGTTACGTGCCCTTTATCTTCCTCTTCACATTTCTTAAGGAATCGAAAAATCTTTAACACATTGATTTTGGTGTTTCTGTAGAATTTTGGTCTTACCATATTACTAAATTGACCGAATCAAAAATATAAAATTATATTTGGGAAACACAATATTAAATATGTTAAAAAATTTTTTTGAACCCAGATCCGTCGCGATAATCGGTGCATCGAGAAATCCTAAGAAAATAGGCCATGTGATATTCAGAAATTTTATAGAAGGAAGTTTCAAAGGCAAGGTTTATCCAATAAACCCGAATACAAGAGAACTATTAGGCCAGAAATGTTACCCAACGGTTCTGTCCGTGAAAGATAGAATAGACCTTGCCGTCATTTGCGTACAATCCCCCATAGTTCCCGGTATAATCGAACAATGCGGCAAAAAGGGGATAAAAGCATGTATTATAATCTCCGGTGGGTTTAGGGAAATAGGCAATACAGAACTCGAAAATCAATGTATTCACATAGCCAAAAAATACGGTATAAGAATCCTGGGTCCGAACTGTATGGGTATATTCAGCCCTGTTTCTGGTGTGGATACACTGTTCCTACCGAGGTATAAAGTTGAAAGACCCAAAAAGGGCAACATTGCATTCATCTCTCAGTCAGGAGCGCTGGGCTCTGTAATGCTTGACTGGATGGCAATGAAGGGGTATAAACTCTCCTATTTCGTATCTTACGGGAATGCTGCAGATGTGGATGAAACAGAACTTCTTGAATACCTTTCTAACACTAAAACAACAAGGGTAATATGTGCCTATATTGAAGGAGTAAAAAACGGACGAAAGTTCTACAATGTTTTACGAAAGGTTTCGAGAAAACTTCCTGTTATTATACTTAAGGGAGGTAGAACACAAGAAGGCACCAACGCAATCCATTCTCATACAGGTTCTTTGGCTGGCACATCGGAAATCTACACCGCAGCATTCAAACAGGCAAATGTTATAGAGGCAAAAACCCTAGAAGACCTTTTTGATTTTGCAAGGATATTATCCACACAACCAAAACCAAAGGGCAATAAAATCCAGATAATCACCAACGGAGGTGGTTTCGGTATTCTCATGGCCGATGCCGTTATCAGTAAAGGCATGAAACTTGCAGAGATGAGCAAAAAGGGTTTAAGAAGGCTGAAGGACGCAATGCCACCATATGTTGTACTGAGAAACCCTATGGATCTTACAGGCGACGCAACAACGGAAAGATACAGAATCGCGATAGAATCAGCAATATCGGATAAAAACGTTGATATGATAATCGTTATATCCCTTCTCCAAACACCTCTGCTTACAACAGATATAGTGGATGTTATATCCGAGCTTGGAAGAAAGGGAAAAAAACCCACAATCTTTGTTGCTTTAGGTGGAAGATTCACATCACTTTTGAAGAAAACACTGGAGGATTCCGGCATACCGACATTTTCCTATCCAGAACGGGCAGCAGAGTCTCTTAAAGTTCTGTACGAATATTACAGGAAAAGGGGTTGATTTGAATGAAAACCGTGACAAAGGGGTTTGTGGAAAAAATATACCCAAAAAAAGACCCGTGGTCACATAAAGGCGAATTTGGAAAACTTTTGGTGATAGGCGGAAGCAGAAGATATTCCGGTTCTCCCGCATTAGTTGCTTTGTCAGCATATAGAGCAGGATGCGATCTTGTGGTGGTTGCCGCACCGGAGAGGGCAGCAAACATAATAGCCACATTTTCACCGGATATAATCACCGAGCCTTTACCAGGAAACACCCTTAACAAATCACATGTCGCGCATATCTTGAAACTTGCTCAAAATTTTGATGCTGTCGTGATAGGCAATGGTTTGGGAAGAGAAAAAAAGACCCTTCTTGCTGTCTGCAGGTTCATTACAAAGGTTACACTTCCTTGTGTAATAGACGCTGATGGAATTCATGCGGTTGCTCAAAAACCAAACATACTGAGAAAAAATCACATTATCACACCCCATGGTTATGAGTTTTTTATTCTTACGGGTAAAAAACCCAGTAAAAACCTAAAAGAAAGAACCTCACAAGTTAAAAAAACCGCAAAAAATCTCGGTTCAACCATTATACTCAAAGGGAAGGCAGATGTTATTTCAAATGGAACAAACACAGCAATCAATAATACAGGAAACCCTTATATGACCAAGGGCGGAACAGGAGACATACTTGCAGGGGTATGCGGTGCATTTCTTTCTATGGGGATCAAACCATTCGAATCCGCCTGTGCTTCTGCATATATCACAGGACGGGCTGGAGAGGTTTGTTTTAAAAATTTCGGTCCATCGCTCCTCGCCTCGGACATCGTCTTTACAATTCCGGATGTAATGAAATCCCTGAGAATTCAATAGTCCTTCAGTTTTTGATAAACCTTTTCCAATCTCTCCAAGATTTCCTGTCCTGTTTCCTTCATCTCTCTATATGTATTTACAGCCTCTATATAGAACCTCTTTGCCTTTTCAAACTCTTTACTAACAATACACATTTCCGCTTTTGTTATAAGATCCTCAATCTTACCTTTATTATCAACACAACCCACCTCTCCAAAACCCATTGAATACAGAACTGAATTTATATCACAAAACCTTTTTTCATATTCAAATTTCACGTTTTCTATGATTTCCAAAACATCCCTAAGCGCTTCTTTTAAATCCCTTTTAAACACCACCCCATCAAACATTGCATCCAGAGCATCAATACTTTTCAGTAATTCATGAAGCACCTCTTCGCTTGTCTTTATCCGTTTACGAATCTCTTGTATTTCCGAAAAAACCTTTTCTCCCTTTTTTAAACCGTTTTCAAATCTCTTCGTTTTTTTCTCAAACTTCCCAAGAACTTTATCAATTCTTTTCAATTCCTTTTCAAGCACCTCTTTAGCCCTTTCAATTTCTCTCAACCTGAGGCTTAAAGCATCAATTTTTGCATAAATCCTCTCAAGGCTTTCTGTTGAAGCCAAACCATCCACCTCAAAACAATTTATCTATCCTGTTAACCTCTTCTACAGGCGAGCATATTATGAGAACATCCCCCTCTAGTATTTTGATATCATCCTTCGGTTTTATGAACTCTTCTTCCCTTAAAATTCCCGCAATGGAAAACCTGTTTTTTATATCCTTTATCCTCTTATTCAGAATCTTTGACCTATCTGTCACGGTTCTTTCAAATATCTCTATTTTATTTCCCCCCACCATTCCTATCAATCTCTTTCCAGGAGCTTCTAAGAGTCTTTTGAATGCCATGATTGCAGTAGTAATTGTATTTATGCTCGCCGTTATCCCCATTTTTTCAAATATGGGTTCGTTAGAAGACTCACTGACCCTGGAGATTATTGTAGGAACATTAAAGGATTTTGCGATTTCACATACAAGAAGATTGGTTTTATCATCAGATGTTAAAGCAAGAAGCGCATCACACCTCTCTATATTCGCATCTTTTAGAACCTTTCTATCCGATGCATCCCCACGCAAAACAAGAGCATCAAGCCTTTCTCCCAACTCCTCCGCCCTTTTTTCATCACTTTCGATTAAAGTAACATCATGTTTTTCTTTTATCAGAACCTCTGCTAACCCTTCACCAACGTCTCCACCACCAACTATAATTATTCTCATTCAGGACCACACTGAACGAATTAAATATTAAAAATTAAAAATAAGGAAATTTAATTGTTTTGCGGTTTTAACCGTATTCTCTCCAAGAATATTTACACTGTGTACACCTCAAAAATAGGGTCGGTGCCTCATCAGCAGACCTGGTCTGTTGAATCCACCATATCGCTTCCTTATTACCACACTTTGGGCAGGTTGTTTTCGTTTTGGGTAGGTACTCTTCATTTTTCTCTATAACCACGATGTCCTCCAGAGGATTTTTTTTCACATCTTCTTCTATCTCCATTGGTTTGTAATCCTCCAAAACAGTCCCACACTTTCTGCAAAAAAGAACGGTTTTTTCACCCTCCTTTTTCGCAACGAGAACAGTCCCACATTTCTTACAAAAATCCATGAAAACACCCCTTACATTAAAGTTCACTTAATCTTTATAAATCTTTCACATCTTTTACCAGCAAAATAAATAAAGCCTGTGATTACCAGCGCTAAAAAAACCCACACAAAATTAGGCATTATATATTCTGTAAACCCAAGCTTTATCCACCCAAGATACGGAATTATGAAAATAACCTTTCCGTGAATCTGCTCAAATTTTATCCTTTTCTCAAAGGGCAACTGACCAGAATTCGCATCCCCCTTTGTTTGAAAGGTTCCGTCTTTGTTTATTTTTATTATTCTGTGAACAACGGGAGTGGCCCCTTTGTAGGGCGAAAAAACAACGATATCCCCAACCTTAACGTCTTCCTTAGAAATCCCCTTTAAAATAAGAATATCCCCTTTATAAAATGTAGGAACCATTGAATTTGATTCCACAGCCACAACAGGCATATCGGTTGATAAAGCAAAAGCCAATCCATGATTTATAACAAAAGCCAAGGCAATACCAACAACTACATAAAAAATACAGCTCCCTGCATTTTTTATCATGCTCTGAAAAGACTGTTTCATAAAAACCTTTTGTTATCCGAAAGGTTATATTCCTTTCGCTTTTTCCTTTCTCTTTATAACTTCTCTTCTAAGTATTTCAAGTACGTTTTGCACAACCTTTGTGAGATCCCACTCATGATCATCAGCAAAGAACACGCCTTTTTGTGTTATGAGTCTGGCCTTTACTGAATATTTCATCTTCTCTCCGCTTTTTTTGTATTTATCGATATGAATAACAAGCTGATTTAATGGAAACATTTTTCCCACCTTGTCTATAAACCTTTTAATTTCCTCATTAACAATGGATTTTATGAATTCATCCTCTTCTTGAATTCCGCTGATCCTTATATATACACCCTGAACCTCCTCACCCAGTACCTTAAGGATATCCTTTCTGGTTATCATACCAATAACCTTACCTTCGGATTCAACCATAACGGTTGGATGATCTTCTTTTGTCATTATTTCAACCACTTCCCTTAATGAAGAATTTTCATTTACAGTGCGCACATCCTTTCTCATAAATGATTCTACTGCAATCTCACCTGAAGATATTTTCTCACCCCAAAACTCCCTTTCCTGAGGTTTTATTGTTGTTTCCATGAGTGTAAGCTCATCAACCATACCAACAACCCTTCCATTCTCTATCACAGGCAAACTGGAAATGTTCAAATCCCTAAACATGGCCTTTGCAACGGATACACTCTCCTTAGGTTCTATGAAATACGGAACTACCATAACTTCACCGGCTTTTTTCTCTTTGAATACAGGAGAAGCTTTAAAAGCTTTTAATAAACCTGTTCTGGTTATTAGTTTCACCGTTTCTTTTTCTCCCTCATAAGCCTTTACAGGAACAGCTCGAAGATCGTTTATAAGAATGTAATTGAGAACTTCATCTATATCCATCCCTGGCAAAAGCGGATTTATTTTTCTTATATAATGCAAGATCTTTGTTTTTTCCGGATTGAATATATTTCTTTTTGCAATACTTCTCGCATAAAGCATGCCTGTATATTTTCCCTCTTCTTCCACTATAACCTCTCTTTTAGATTCGGAAATCATCTTGGAAACAACCTTGGCAACACTATCGTTGATATCCACAGCTACAGGCTCTTCAAGATATTTTTCTATACCCATTTTACAAACCCGTTTTTTCTATTTGTATCATTTTCTTGGTTATATATCCCGCAAGTATGTTTCTTATTTTTTTGGATTTGATGTTTTTTATCTCTTTCAAAACTTCCTTATTCGTTTCAAAGTCTGCCGAAAATCTATTTGGATATCTCTGTATCAACTCATCTCCGAGCCTCTTTATTGCAGTAGATTTTACTCTTCCCATATGGGAATTTATTTGGTGGCGTTGAATATTTAAGGTTTTGTTCTTAAAACCTGATAGTATGTAACATTGTTTTCATTATCCACAACAGCCCAGAGCATTTTTGCTCTGATAGAATGTGCAAGCCTGACAGCCCTTGATAACTCAGCAAAAGAACACATATAATCCTCAGGAACAACAAATACAATCCATTTTGTGTGCTCTGATGCTTTTTTAGGACCCTTCTTAACCTTAACACCCCTTTGATAAACACGAAAGTCACATCCGAACTTGAAACCGGTTTTGACCACAAGTCCCCTTTCCTTTAAGTCTCTGTAAACTATGTATTTCTCATGAAGTCTTCTATCAATCCCTATTCCTAAGGAGAGAAGCTTCCTGAAGCTTATTTTCCTCCCACCTTTTTTAACCACAATTTTATTCTTTTCAAGAAGATAAAGCGCCTCCACAAGCGACAATTCAAGTCTTCCATCCATGATTTTACCGTAAGATTTTTCAGAGAGTCTTTCAAATCCTTCATAAATTATTACTTTGTTTTCCAGAAACTCAGATACAGGAACAACCCTCATAACCCACCTCAAGAATGGGACGGGTGGGATTTGAACCCACGACACCTCGGTCTTCAGCCGAGTGCTCTCATACCCAACGAGGGCATTCGACGCTCAGCGTTACCGGGCTGAGCTACCGTCCCATTAACATGAATATCTATAATCAAATTATTATTAAAACTTTTTCAATACATAACCATAAAATTCACCACAAGTGAATGGTAAACATTTATAAATTTTTTCAATAATACACAATAATCATGAAATATTCAGAATTCATAGATCCAGCCCCTGTCGATATCGAAGAAATTATAGAAGATGCACTAAATTTTTACAAAGAAAACGGAATAGAAATCGGTAAAAAACCAAAAGTGATATATTCACGCAAACAACCGGAAAAAAGAATCGCGGCTTGTTATATATCAAGGAACAAACCAGACCTCAACAAAATAAAAACCCATTATAAAAACATCATCACTCAAATTATAAACGAATTTGATGATCTGGACACCAAAACCGCGCTTCAAGAAACAATAAAAGTAATGGAAGACCTGCAAGATGATATAAATACACCCATTCCAGAGAAAGATTTCCAAAAATACATTGAAACAGGAGCAGATATAATAGTATTTCCTTATTATTATGTAACCAGTGAGGATTCCTACCTTATACTTGCCCATGAAGTATGGCATATGATAGAGGATGAGGCAAAACTCCTTCACGAGAATATCACGATAAGAGAAGGGACAGCAACTTATGCCGCAATCACGTTTATGAAACATACAAAACATACCAATAATCTCGACCCGTACCTGTTGGTTCCCATGTATTTGAAAAGCAATGATATAGAGAACACACTCACAGATATAATAACATTCATACATCACTACTTCACAGCGGGTGTGCTTGAGAAAAAACTTTCAGGACACGAAAACCCGCTAAAAGCCCTGTTAGATAGGAAAACAAGAGATTATCTCGAAAAAGAGACCTTGAAGGAAATCTTAAAGTTAATGCTTACCATCTTTTAAAAGTTATAGCGCCCTGGGTAGGACTCGAACCTACGACCTACCGGTTAACAGCCGGGCGCTCTACCTGCTGAGCTACCAGGGCACATAAGCACCTCTCAGTAAAATAGAATATTTGTATGAGTTTTTAAATTTTACTCACACAATCAATTTTCCGTTCCCTTTAACAGCAGAGACGTTTCCTCTAAATTTTATACAGTTTTTCTCAAAAGAAACCGTTCCAGAAAAATCGGTTATCTCTATGCTACTGTTTTTTGCTGTTATAGTCAAACCCTGTGTATCAATTTCAAAATCAACATCGCGGAATATGGTTTTTCCAACATTTATTTCATGAACAGTTAGATTGTTTACTGGAAATTCTATTTCGGTTTTTCCAGAACAGGAAAGCTTTATCCGTTCCCCCCTCAACATAATGGAACCATGAAAGTTTCTTATATTCACATCATTTATTGTGATGTTTAAACCCGAGTCCGGGAGCAATTTCAAATTCTTTCCGTACACCGAGATACCGACATCTTTCGAAGGATGTTTCGCAGAAGAAAAAAATCCTGTAACAGGCAATTCCTTCAACCACTCATTTGCTTTCTCAAGAATATGAGAAAAAACACCATGATCCAAGCCCCCAGTAAGTAAGAACGATACAGCAAATATTGCTGCAAATGAGGCAGCAAGAATCCTCCAATCAAACATATCCAATATTAAGATACAAGTTTTATATATTTTGTTTCACAATACTCTTGGATATGAAAGAAGTATTCTTTCAAATGACACCAGGAGGAGATTGGATATCCATACTAATGTGGTTTGTTTTTATGCTGTTTCTGTTCTTCTTTTACCCAAGAATGATGATTTCACAGATAATGTGGAAGCTGGAAAGGACAGCAAGAGAGCTGGAAAAAATGTCTGAGGATTCCAAAAGATTTATAGCAAAGGAGATTTCCAAAAAACTGGACAAAAAACTTAAGGATTCCATTAGTATGTTTTTTGAATTTTTCGTAATATCTCCTGTCTCACTCGACCCTTATGGAGTGGTGAAAAAATTCGACCACATTCTGAGAAACCAGAAGGAAAGATTTCGGTACTTTGTCAATCAAATTGCACCAAATCTGAATGAAGAAAAGAAAGCTTCCATTGAAATGGGTCTTGCCGGAGGCATAACCATGCACCAGATAGCCAAGATGGTTAGACATTATGTCGAGCTCGTTAGAGAGACGAAAAACATACAAATAGCAATACTCCTTCAAATGCAGTTGCCCATGATAGAAAAAATTGCAAAAGCCATGTTTAGAGGAACAAAATCGCTTACAAAAGGCGAACCCATAGGGGACAGTTTTGGTCCATATGTCGCTGCTGCTCTGATAGGCAAAAATAAGGTAAAAGAAATAGCAGAAGATGTTGTGATGGCAAAAATAAGAATGAAGGGAAGAAACGTTTTTGTACTTAAATCCAAGGGTCCTGGTGGAAGACTCGGAAGGCTTGATGAAGCCATTGCTGTACTTACGAAAAAATATAAAATAGCAAGAATAATCGCTATAGATGCTGCCGCAAAACTGGAAGGTGAAAAAACAGGGTCCATCGCGGAAGGTGTTGGCATAGCCATGGGTGGTCCTGGAGTGGAAAGATTTAATATAGAGGAAATTGCCGTTAAGAAAAAAATACCGCTGGACTCTGTGGTTGTAAAGATGAGCCAAGAGGAAGCCATAACACCCATGAGAAAAGCAATAAAGGACTCCCTGCCTCAGGTAATTGAATCCATAAACAGAAGTATAGAGAGGACAAAAAAAGGTGAAAATATTATAATTATCGGTGTTGGAAATACATCGGGTGTCGGAAACTCAGGAGAGACCGTGAAAAGCGTGAATGAATGGGTAGAAAAAAGAGAAAGAAAAATAAGGGCTTTAAAAAGAAAAAACCGAGATCTGGATGAAAATCTTGTATAGCAAGTGTTTTTATGAAGGTAATAAGTGATTTCCACATACACGGAAGGTTTAGCAGGGCGACCAGTAAATCAACAACTATTCCCAACCTTGTAAAATACGCAAGAATGAAAGGTCTGCATCTTCTGGGAACAGGAGACTTTACGCATCCAAAATGGATGGAGGAACTGAAAAAACACCTTTACGAGGACGGAACAGGAATTCTGAAAACCAAGGACGGTTTTTGTTTTATCCTGCAAACAGAGATATCCCTTGTGTATTTTCAGGACGGAAGACTGAGAAAAATTCACAATCTCGTTCTATGCCCAAATTTCGAAACAGCAGAACAGATAACCGAAACCCTGAAGAAGAGAGGCAGGGTGGACTATGATGGAAGACCAACCTTCGGCATACCCTCTCCGGAATTTGTCGAGCTGATGAAGTCTGTAGACAAACGTGTTGAGATAATACCCGCACATATCTGGACACCATGGTTCGGCCTTTTCGGTGCAAATTCAGGTTTTAATTCCATTGAAGAATGTTTCCAGGATCAGGCAAAGCATATCTTTGCTCTAGAAACCGGTCTATCCAGCGACCCTGCAATGAACTGGAGACTTTCCGCTCTAGATAAATACACACTTGTCTCAAACTCGGATTCCCATTCTCACTGGCCTTGGAGAATAGGCAGGGAAGCAAATGTTTTCGAAATGAAAAGGCTTACATATGATGATTTTATAAAAATAATAAAGGATAAGGACCCCAAAAAATTTCTATACACCATTGAGTTTTTTCCTGAAGAGGGCAAATACCATCTGGACGGACACAGAAACTGCGGTGTTAGGCTGAGCCCCAAGGAATCCATAAAGAACAAAAACATATGCCCCGTCTGCAAAAAACCCTTAACCATAGGGGTTCTTCACAGGGTTGAAGAACTTGCTGACAGAGAAGAGGGTTTTATCCCAAAAAACGCAATACCATTCAGGTCTCTGATACCTCTGTCTGAAATAATCTCCTATGTTACAGGAGCATCCCAGGTTTCTTCTCAAAGGGTATGGAAGATTTACACAAAACTTATAAAAGCCTTCGGAGACGAGTTTACAGTTCTATTAGAAGTTCCGAAGGAGGAATTGCTCAAAATTACGGAAGAGAAAATAGTCGATGCTGTATTGAAAGTCCGTGAAGGAAAGATAAGAATGGAAGCTGGTTTTGATGGTAAATACGGATACCCTGTTTTTGATGAAAAAACAAAACCCAGAGAAATACAGCAAAATCCACGGATACAGAAAAGCCTTACGGATTTTTCTATCTCTTCCACACAACTGTGATGTGCCCAGACTTTTCCGTTACATAGGTATAGTCAGCATAAACCTTTATGGTTTTCTGAAGAAGCCCCATCATCTCTCCAATGTTAGCTACAAGCCTGCAAACAGTTCTGTACTCCTTTCCATTCCACAGCTCTATTTCCCTTTCATAACCACATTTACTCAAAGCCATATCACCACTATCAATCTTAAGAAACAATTTGTTCCATCCATTTTCATTCTTAACCATTCCGTTTCCAACATTCTTTACAATTATTTCAACAGGAAACGCTATTTCATTATCACCCCAGTATCTAACAGGACCTTTGATATTTATTTCAATTTTCACAGGACCTCTGCTTGCGCTTAAAGTTTCAGAAGGAAGGGTACCTCCAGAATCTATAATTCTTTTTATCTCATCCTTTGATACAAATGTTACGGTTTTTGCTGCGTGGCTTGTATATCTATATTCCGCCCTTGCAATGGGCCAATAATCAACACTCAATCCCTCAGATACCCGGGGCGCTTCACAGGAAAACTTGCATGTTTTAACCTCACCCTCACCCCCTGTCTTTACACTTCTTGGAAACAGCATATCCACCGCACATACACCGTTACATTGCCAGTTTTCCAAACCCAGAAGTTTAACCACAACATCTTCAGCTTTAACATCACCGGTGTTTCTCAATTTAATGTAAAAACTAACTGGTTCACCAGAAAAAACCTTGCTTACATCAGATCTAAAATCCTCTATCACTACACCTGATCCAGAGCGATTCTCACTCACACACCCAGAAACCGAAATCAGAATGAAAAGAACAAGCATTGTTTTTATGATTCTGCTTCTCATACAATCACCCAGACCTCACAGTTACCACACTTTCAGCATCCACGAAATAGCTGTAAACAGCAGATATCTTTATCTCCTTATAGCCAATATCGCTTTTCACATTCTCAACCCTTACATAGCATTTTATGGTGTTGTGCTTTCCTTTATACAAATCAACCACACCACCGTTTTTGAGTGATTCACACTCCCCCAAATCAATACTCGAATCCACTTTCATTTTCAAAACAATTTTATTCCATTCTCCACCTTCGGTTTTTTTACACTTACCTCTTAGGCACGGTGTTCCATCACCAACATTCTGAATATCTATAACCATAGGAAATTCCACACTTTTCCCATCCACAATCCTTATCGGTGCCTCTGTCCAGATCTCTATTTTTATCGGAGAATGTGTAGAGCTTTGCGTACTCAAAGGTATGCTTTTATCTCTATCCTTCAAATTTATCAGTTCTTCCCTTGATAACACAGGCAAAACAACCACAACATCTGTTCTATAATCATAAAAAACCCTGACAGTTAATGGATAAATCTTCTCCATATCTCTTGGAAGGTTCGCGGGTGCTCTATAAGTCCATGTACATGTCCGTATTTCACCTCCTGTTCCAAAAACAGGATCAGGAGGCATGAGAAGTATTTGTTTTCCCTTACTCGTATATCTACACTCTTCCTCATTGGGTAATTTCTCCCCTCCTCTCCAAGGACCGCCCTGTGTAAACCCCTCATCCCTCCAGTCCTCATCAAGACCGAGAAGCTCAGCAAACACATTTTCTGCTCTAACAGAGCCAAGGTTTTGGAATTTTACTCTGAAGTTTACAATCTCTCCAGGATAGACCTTATCCATATCAGGACCAAATTCAAGAATTTTCACACCGTTTCCATATTTTTGGTTCTGAGTAATACAGCCGGAAGAAACCACCAATGCTATAGTTACAAGCAAAACCAATTTGCACAATCTCATTATGTTTTATTTTCATTCTAAGAATTTAAAAGAATCCTAACTCTTCTCCAATAACCTTCACCTGTGTTGTCGCATCTACCTGATACCTGTATTTCACATCAACTTCTATTATTTCCTTTTGACTTATTTCCACCGGCTCTACTGTAACTTCACATGTAACCTCTGCTTCCCTGCCTTGCCACATCTCAATCACCTCACTACCTCCGGTGCACTCCTCTCCACCAACTATATGCATTGTATGAGGAACCTTAACAGTAACCTCTATCGGGTAATCCATCTCCACATCACCCCAGCCATAATAACCCTCATTGCTTATGGTCCCTTCCCCAATATTTCTGATTATTATGTGTATGGGCAAGTATGGATCCCTCCCCTCTGTTTTTATGAAATCTCCTGTAATTATTTCCACACTCAGCGGACCGCTGGTGTACCTTGTTGGCTCTCCCGGTATCGTTTTACCCTGATGTATAAGCCTTCTCAACTCATCCGCATCAACTATTGTTACGGGTTTGGTTGCAACCGTGGTGTAATCATAAGAAACCCTCACCTTGGGCTCATACAAAACTTCGGTTCCTTTTGGAAGTACAGGAGCTTCCAATATCCACTGTTTCGTTCGGGTTTCTCCAGGTGTGTTGTACTGCTCATTCGCGGCTTTAAGATCACCAAGATCCTCCTCAGACCACACAGCACCCCATTCTGTTAGGCTTATCCCGTAAAGCTCCGCCCTCACATCCTTAGCATCATATTCCCCCATATTCTGAACCTTGAGAAGCAGTTTAACCCTGTCACCAGAAAGATAAGGCTGACCCTTCAAATCTGGTTCCCATGTTATTATTCTAACACCAGGACCGAACTTTACAGTCTCACCACCCCCTCCGGGAAAAACACAGCCAGAGGAAAGAACAATTAGCATTATCAAGGTAACTACCAGAATTTCTCCCAGTTTATACCGAGAAACCCCATTCATTAGAAACCCTCTATTTTTAATATTTTCAGTTAATTATTTATAAGCATTCATATCTTAGGTTCCACCGTGACTCTTACCTCCCTTCTGAACTCATAGGTATATTTTATAGCTGTTGTTACATGTATGGTAGACTCTTTCGGAAGATTTACCTCCTGTGGTTTGGGAAGCGGTATCGGGCATATTATCTTTGGCGATTCTCCCTTTATAAGTGCTATCTTTCCCTCTTTTTTGAAATGTTCTTCCAAACACTCTTTGAGTCCTGAATAAACATCACCTTTCCCATTACCAGCTCTATAAACTATATCATACTTTCCACCCCTTCCCATCTTCGTTGTCTTCATGCATATCGTGCCGCTGCTCAACCTGCTCGGATCGCATTCACCCTGCCAATCAAATTTTATTTCATTCCCTTCTGAAAGAAAACCGCTTCCTCGGTTTTTTATTTGAAAACCAAGTGTGATTATACCACCTTCATCCCCAACAGGAACAGGTTGCTGTTCCTCTACAGTGAGATAGGGTTTTACAGGACCGTATCCCTCTGTTATGTAAGAACCCCTTGATTTGAGCTTACCCTCATCGAGAAGTTTCTGATACTCCCTGTAATCTATAAGAGTTATTGATGTGACACTCTCTGTTGTATAAGTATATCTCGCGTAAATCTTAAGGTCACACCTGCTCAAAATCCTTATGTTTTTATCAGAAACAAGGTTCCAACTAACCGGTTTTGTCTGTAAGGGAAGCAACTCTATCTTACACCCAACACCCCTTTCGGTAATTTTCTTACCACCAGGACATTCGGGCACAACCTTACTGAAAAGCCCGCACGTATCATAAAGCACAACCTCTATATCATCAACCCTTTCATTTCCCCTGTTCTCTATATAAGATTGAAGTTTTATCTGCTGTCCCGGAGCAACCCTGTTCGGCAGGGCTTCCAAACTTTTTATAACTATAACATCGTGTGCAAATTCCGTTTTTCCACCACATAAACCAGGCAGCACACACAATTCCTGAGGCACGTTAACACACCCGGAACTAAGCAAAACAGCAAGAAGCAGTAAAGAAGCAAAAACCTTCCGCATATTTTATTTAATTCTGTGAAAGATTAATATATGTTATGAAAGCCCAAGCGGTTTTTGAGTTCATGATCGCATTCATTATATTCTTTGCCGTGATTCTATACACTCTTAACCACTTGCATTCCACGGTGTGGATGTTTAGCAATGAATATTATGTAAACGCACTTGAAACTAAAGCCCTCCAGATCTCAGAACTTCTCGTAACATCCCCTGGTATATGGGAATCCGGTTTTCCCAAATCCCCCGGCCTTGCAAGCAAATGGCCAATCCTCAATTCAACAAAAATCCAATGGTTAAACACTTCCTGTACAAATAATTATCAGAATATACTGAAGAGCTTTGAGATAAATTCCACAAAAAACGGCCTTAAAATCACAATCACCGAAATAGGGAACTCCAAACCCCTTTTAGACTGCGGAATCCTTCCTGAAAACAAAATTCACGCCAGCATGAGAAGAATCGCACTCTCAGAAACAGGAAAACTTCTTAGACTCGAAGTAAGTGTGTGGTAGAAAGTTTTCCCCTACCTACACTCTCCTCAGCTTTGAAATGGAATTTCTTTTTCAAACCCTGTGCAGTTTCTATACCGATACCCATCACTCCAGCAACTCTAAGAACATCACACCTTCTTTTCTCTCCTACAGAAAAATATTCTTCCCTCGGTCCTGTCACGATGTCTTCTCCGGCAAACAAAACCCTGACTCTATATTCACCCCTTTCTAAATTACCGAAACTGAAGACCAACCTCTCCGCTTTTTTACCCGGAATGGAAACATTTTTCTCACCCCTCAAAGAAAGATTCCCATCAGAAACCTCCACATAAACATTACCCTGCACTTGATCCTCGATGTTGTTATATACAATCACAGTGACATTCTCTGTTTGGTTTTCTCCTATATCTTCTGCATTTACTACAATCTCCACCGGTGTTGTGTATTTCAGTTTGATTACAATCTCTCTATTTACCACAACATCACCATTAAGCGAGAAATCCCTGTTCACGGTTCCGTTCAAAACCTGATAAACCGGAACAAGAACGGTAAGCATCCTCCTTCCATCAGGAAGCTCTGTGATGTTTATCCTATAGAACCCCTCTGGATACACGGAATAATCAAATGTACAGTTAGCAAAGGAGTAACCGCTATTAGTCAATGGAATTGCAACAGGAAGCGTGAGGTTTCTGAACCTTCTTGTTTTTCTAATCACATGATATTTGACCACCTCGGACTTCTCAGGCAGATAGTAATCGAATCTTTCAATTGCTATTATAGGCTTGCACATCTCCATGAGATGCCTGCTTGAATTTGTTATTATAGTTTTTTCCAGCGCTTCAGCAATCTCGTATTCCGGTCTGAAAACAATTTCCATATCACACCATTTCCTGTTACATTTTACCCTTGTTGCTACTTGCTTGTTTCCTATTTTTGGATCCTTCTCCAAACCTGGATCCCCGAGAATGGAGAATTCCTTTAATGCTTTCGCTTTGACCGTATCACCTCTGGTAATCCAATTGAACGGATCCCATGTGAACCAATCCTCCCTGAATTCATTCAAAGCTTTTATGAATGCCTGCCCAATTGTTTTTTCCTGATTGAAAAATCTTACATCAAGCTCCGCAGAATAAGGAGAATACACCACACCAGAAGAACCTATATAACACAAAGAACCCTTCCTGATCATTTCAGGACCGAAGTGGTTCATACCGAGACTGGAACCATCCCATACGATTTTCGCTTTTATCCAAGGTATCTCTGAATAGCGAACCGACTCGTTCCCTCTATAAGGGGAATCAAATATATCCCATTGATTATATTCATTAGGCAGTATCCAATACGTTCCATTTCCAACACCCTCATAATATATTATTTCTGATTCTGGCATGTACTTGAAAAGATTCGTTTTGTTGAGTTCAGGATGTTTTTCGGGAAAAAGCGATGCAATGATTTTTGCTGTGAGAGTTTCAGGATCGTATTCTCCGCTTTCTATTGCCTTTTCCAATGCATCCATGATGCTATCAAAATTCAGTTCAAATGCAGACCAGTCATACTCAAGATAGGCCTCAAGACCCTGCTCAGCAAACTGCAAGACCTTTATGATTACGAAAGCGTTTGAGGCTGCAGTGCCTATGGATTTTCCGAGAAGCGAGCTTGTTTTTTCTCCTATTTTGTTCGCATTCTCAAGAAGTTCTTTTATACTGCTTGGCATCAAATCCGAAATCAGAGTTTCGATATCAGACCTGTACTCCACAAGCCTTGTGACATTGTAACCCTGATTATTCAGAACACTTTCTATACTTTTTCCCTGCCACATACCACCTCCTATATAGAGCAAAACCACTGGCCAGTATTGATGGAGATATTCTGCTGCAACAAGAGCGGTTTTGCTGCTTCTGTTCAGACCGATTCTCGCATCGAGAAGGGATATTTCTTTAAGGCTTTCTAGAAACCTTCCAGGAGCGAGATCTATTCTTCCATCCCCATTCAAATCCCCATAATCCACATCACTAACAAACCACTCTCCATCCTCAGGGTCATTCCATGCATACCATGCATTTTCCACAGGATCCTCCTTTACTATGAACGGAATGTTTCCCAAAAGAATGATAAATCCACCATCAAAATAATACCAAGGAGTATAAAACATTCCTTTTTTATCAAGATATTTCACTGCCAGATTTATACAGGATTTAACTTCATTCACCCCGTTCTTTTGATTCCAACATACAGAATCACAGTTTTCCGGAAGGGTCTTTCCTTCAGGATATTCCGGCTGCTTCAAATCCACGGTGACGATATACCCATTTCTTTCAGCTGCGATTCTTCCAGCAAGAAGTGATGAGGAATGATTGAGGTTTGCTACCACAAGGTACCTCACAGACTGATTTCTTTGCCGCATTTCCCTGAGATACACCTCTTGTATCTCTTGTGTTGTGTTCTGTGATAAGTCCATATACTCGAAATCACCATCCTTTTCGAAAACCAAAGGAATTCCCAAATATTTTGCAAGTGCAGATGCAAACACGCCTCTCAAAGAATCATTCACATAAATTCTTCTGCTTTCATTAGGAAAGAACAGATCCGGTATATCTTCCCTGCTTATCTCAAAGGAATTGTTTCTGTTTAGAGAAATTCCCAGAGTATATATGTAATCTGGATCATATTCCTTTATGTAATTCACAACCTCTTCATCCACCTCATCAACAACCACCACAGGCACAGAAACCGGAGAAGCACTCAAAACATTTTTCCAAAATGTGTTCGTTATCAGAAGAGAATGATTCGTTGGTTTTGGGATTTCCTTTTCCACCCCAGGATAGAACACAGGACCCATAAGTATTGAATACTTAACTGGTTTTTCATCAACCCATATCGGTACGAATCCCGGATCCGGATTGTTTACAAGAAGCTGGCCTGTAGAGACTACAGTTCCGGTGTTGGTTAATCTGATGGGATGAGAAAAGGTTTCGCCATAATCAGTAGAATATATTACAAAAAGATTTCTTTCGACTGGATCAACATAGTAGATGTAAAGAGTATCGTTCGAGTCGATTGATAACCCAAATTTATTAATTCCCTCGAATGTTATGTTATTAAAAACAAATTTGAGTCTAAAATTCTCATTTTCCAATTTCATTAGATAAAGAGCACGATTATTAAGTGAAGTATATGCTATAAAAATATTATTGTTACTGTCGTGGACAACAATGAAATTTGGTGTTACATTTTTCGCTACTTTTATTTGTGGAATAAACATTCCACCATTATTGATAGATATGGATTTTGAATAAAATAAATCATAATTTGATGTTATTGGATTATCTTGACGAAAAATAATATGAAGAGTATTATTCTTGTCGATGTCTAACCAATTAAACACAATATAAAGATAGTTATAAGAATAAGATGAAAGAATAATTCTCTCTTTTGACCATGTATTACCATAATCTGATGAGGTTTTAAGATAAACATTACCCTTATATCCTTTACTATAAATTACATACAGAGAATTATTGTTATCAATTCCAAACATAGATGTTAAACAATAACCTTCACATATTATATGCGGTTCAGACCACGTTCTTCCACCATCTTTTGAAAAAATATGAATTATTTTAAAATGAGTAGGAGATATTATATAATCATATACCACATGTAAATAACCTCTACTATCAATTCCGATAATTCCTCTATTAGCAGAGGCGTGCCAACTATCACTAATACGATCAGTTAAAACCATTGGTTTTGACCAATTAAATTTATTAAATTTTGTAAATTTAAGAACTGCACTAAAGTTCCAAGCATCTGGTGTTGACGATTCAGCATATATCAAGTAGAGCGAACCGTTTATATCTTTTATCAATTTTGGTCTGTTTACATCACCACCAAGAAGTACTGTAGGATCGGGTGTAGTAGTTATAATTGTGTACTCATTAGCATCAACAAAATTAAAACATAGTACAAATTTAACCATGAAAATTACGAATAATAAATACAATTTCTTCATATTTAGGCATTTATTATAAATATTTAAATCTTATGGGCTCTGTGAATTTAATTCTTGAAAACAAAACAATAAATATAAAGACTATGAGTAAAGGAAATGGCTTTTGATCTTACAGTTTGCATATACTGCAACCACAAATATTAAAGGCAGGCACGAAGAAGTTTAAATCTTTGGTTTCATTCCAGAGCGTGGATGTTTCTAAAATGATTATATATGGATATAAGGAAAAAAGTAGAGGGGATATGTGAAATTAAGTGCAATTACGGAATTAAGCTCATAAATTCGTTAAAGTTAATTTTAAATATTAATTATATTTAATTAAATTTAATTACCAATTTCTTCAACCAATTGGTGATTCAATGCCCAAAAAAGGAAAATATACAACCGTTTCAA
>CAZCGK010000004.1:0-79490 GCA_964498245.1 uncultured archaeon
TATTATCCAAGAATAATAGAGGAAAAAATAAGACCATGGCTAAAGAGAAGGCAAGCGGTTCTGATTAGAGGACCGAGACAAGCAGGCAAAACAACATTGTTTTTGCATATGAAGGAGAAATTAAATGGTAAATACGTAACCTTAGAAAAAGAAGAAAACCTAAAAACATTTGAAGAGAACCCGGAGTTGTTTGTTGAAAGATTCAAAACGAAATACTTATTCATAGATGAAGCTCAATATTCAAAAAAAGCTGGAAAAGCAATAAAGCTGATTCATGATACATTCCCGGATATAAAACTCTTTGTTACAGGCTCTGGGTCCTTCGATATCAAGGTTTTGATAAGCAGATATCTTGTTGGCAGAGCTATATCCTTTGAGCTCCTGCCTTTGAACTTTGAAGAATTCTTGATGTGGAAGGCAAAAGATCTGGCAAGGCTGCATAGAGATTGGAAGAGCGAGGTTATCAATTTTTTAAATGGGAAAAAAGCAGAACCCGAGAAAGCATTTGATAAAGAATTCAAGCAGATGCTGAACGAGTTTTTGATCTTTGGTGGATTTCCGGAAATTGTCAAGGAAAAGGATGAAAAGATTAAGAAAGAGCTGTTGACAGAAATTTGCAGAACCTATTTAGAGAAAGATGTATTTTTCTTTTTGAATATCAGACACTTGGAAAAATTCAAGAATGTTATGAGACATCTTGCTTTTTCCCTTGGAAATATGTTAGAAATATCCTCTTTAATGTCCGATCTGAAGATGGATTATAAAAGCATAGATAATTACCTAAACATCTTGGTCAATACTTACATACTCAGACTCATTTCACCCTTTCACAAAAATCTCATAACCGAGATAAAGAAAAGTAGAAAAATATACTTTGTTGACATCGGTCTGAGAAATGCTGTTCTGAATAATTTTTCTCCCATTGATGTGAGAATCGATAAGGGCAAAATTCTAGAGAATTTCATCTTGAATGAAATTCTTTCTCAAGGTTTTGAGGTGAGATATTGGCGCACCACAGCAAAAGCAGAAGTTGATTTTGTTTTGCTGAAAGATGATGAAGTTATACCCGTTGAGGTAAAAACCCTCGGTAAGATCAAAAGAAGCTTTTTAAGTTTCTTGAATGCATACAGACCTAAAAGGGCTGTTGTTTTCTCAGAAAAAGATTTCGGTATAAAGAAAGTAGGTAAAACAGAAGTTCTGTTTGTTCCGCACTGGATGATTTGATCCTGAAAAATAAACAGAGGAAGCAAGATTGGGCAAAAAAGAAAAGCTCAATGCATTGAAAAGGATGGGGAGGTTATTGGAAGAAATTTAGAATTTCCTAACCGAATCACTTAAATTCTCTAATCATAAATATGTTTCCATCTTCATCAAACGCGCCCAAACCATGAGTAGTTAAAGCTGAAATTACTTTTTTATCTTTAAACACTTTCTTTATGTTAAAAGTACCAGAATCGCAGGCTAATGATACAATTACGTTTCCTTTTGGTTTAACAGTTTTTTTAACTACAGTCCTGTCACATGCTGGAGCAAGAAGAAATTCATCAACTACAGAATATCCTGCATTTTCTAATTTTTCTTTCATTCGTTTTAGTCCTATTTTACCTCCTGTTTCACACATTCTCGCGCACATATTACAAGCGATTATAGAAATTTTATCATTTTTTTCCAATTCTGTTTTTATCATGCCGAACGGTTTTGTTTGTGTTATTATCATATTTAAATAATAATTTTGTTCTTTTTAAAAATTAATAATATTCCGAAGGAGGAGAAGGGACCACAAGATTTTACTGCTTTTGATTGAAATCCTGTTTAAAACCAATATCAGGAGTGAATTATTAGACACGCTTTAGTCTCAGAAAAGATTTTTATATCAAAAGTCGAAAATAGCAATCATGCCCGAATACAACAACCACTTTTCAATGCAGTGTATTTGTGATACTTAAAGAGCTTTATTAATCCGAGAAAGTTCGATAAAACCTATATGGATTTCAAGGTGGAATACCTTCTTGGAAAGGAATGGAGCTATACCACAACAAAACACCTCTGGGATGGAAATGAATATACAGAACATGTGATAACGAAAAATTCTAAAGTTTGAGTAACCACTTCCATAAAGGCACAAACTTTATTTTCCTATTCTCTATTTCTTCCTCCCCTTCATAATCCCAAGTTATTACCAGAAGGTTTTTGCATTTCAATTCTCTCCCTGCCTTGAGCAAACTTTTGATTTCTCTCCTCTCAATCTCATCCTTGCCTAAAGCATAGGTGACCTGAACAAGCTGCTTAATTTTCAGACCTTCTTTAATAACAAAATCGACCTCCTTCCCCTCCTGCTTCCCGTATTCCTTCCAGTAAAAAACCTTTGTTTTTCCACCAACCCCATATCTCCTCAAAAACTCTACTGCAACCAAATTTTCCATCATTCTTCCTCTGTCATCACTGAACTTGAATCCGAAATTATTTATGAAACCGGAATCAACACACACGATTTTTCTTGGGTATTGAATCTGACTCTTCACGCTGTAAGAAAATATTGTAATGTCAAAGAAGAGAAAAACATCCTTGAGAAGGTTGAAAATCCTTTCTATTGTAACAACCGAGGTTTTTTTAAAGAGTCTGGCAATCCTGTTGAAACTGAACAGATTTCCGGAGTTCGAGCACAGGAAATAAACAAGATCTTCAACAATCTCCTTCCTTTTCATCACATTGGGAATCACATCTCTGTTCAGTATATCCAGCATCAAGGATTCTATAAGTTCCTCTTTGTTTTCACTCAAAACTATTTCCGGGAAACCACCATAAGCGATATATTCCTTCAGATATTCAAGTATCTTTGCTCTTTCCTCCTCTATCACAGGCCTGCCTGTGCTGAACTGCCTGAAACTTAAGAATTCCGAGAAGCTTAAAGGAAATACCACTGTTGTAAGGTGTCTCCCGCTTAACAGGTTAGCAAGTCTTGATTTTGTAAGCTTTGATGAAGAACCGGAAATGAAAATCTTTATTCTTCCCTTGAATTCATCATAAATACTTCTGACATATTTTTCCCACCCCTCGATTCTCTGCACCTCATCGAGAAACAGATAAATTCTTTTATGTTTTTCCAGCAGTTTTTTTGCATACACAAGCTCTATTATGGCATTGAAATACTCTGGTGTTAAAGGGAAAAGCTTCCTGTTTTCGAAGTTTACATATACACATTTATCCTTCCCGAACTTTGCTGCTGTTAAAAGCATTAAAGATGTTTTTCCGCTTCTCCTTATACCCACTATATCATTAATCAAATCTGTTTCTGTTTTGAGCTTAATTTCTCTTTCTCTAAGCTGGGGTAGATCCTTTCTCCAGAATTCTTCCATAACTTCTGTTAACTTATCTTTATAATTTTTCATATAAATTATTTAGATATCTAAATAATTTAAACTTTTTATCTAAGCAACCACTTCCACAGCGGAACGAACCTTATTTTCCTTCCCTCCAAGACCTCCTCATCCTCATAATCCCAGGTTATACAGAGCAAATTTTTACATCTCAATTCCTTGCCTGCCTTTAATAAAGCTTTAAGCTCCCTCCTCTCAATCTCGTCCCTACCTGAAGCATAAGTGACCTGTAGCAATTGCTTAATCCTGAAACCATCTTTGATAACGAAATCTATTTCATAATTGTTTGAAAAATAGAACAGACTCTTGTTCGGTTCATAGCCCTGCTTCAGCAGTTCTTGAAAAACAAAACTCTCCATTAAAACACCCACATCATCCCTATAGGTTGTAAAAGTGTAAAGGGCATTGTCCACCACATAGGATTTTGGCAGGGAGAGTTCTGTTTTTCTCATACTTGCAGAGTATTTTTTCAAAAACAACACCATGTTCACATCTTCCAGAAATTTCTGAAAATCGTAAAGCGAGTTTTTGCTTACTCTTATCTGCTGGGATCGGGCAGTGTTATAGATTTTGTGTACCGATAGAATATTTGAATTCGAGGCTATGGCACTTTTAATAAAAAATTCCAGAGCAACCCTGTTTTCCACTCCGTACCTCTCAATTATATCCCTGTAAATAACAAGGTCTATGAGCTCTGTAGCAAATCTCGAAGGTTCGATCTTTTTGAGAACTATGCTCGGGAAACACCCGCTTTTTAGAGAATATTTTAGGATTCTCTTTATCTTTCCTGTTTCCTCACTGCTGTAGAATTTTTTCTTTAATCTATGAACATGTAAAATCTCGTTAAAAGAGAAGGGCCATAGATTTACCTTCAGGCTTCTTCCTCTGAGCTGGGTGGCTATCTCTCTGCTGAGCAGTTTAGAAGAGGACCCTGTAACGAAAATGAAAAACCTTTTCTTTTCATACATACGATAAAGGGCTTTTTCCCATTCAGGCAGGTTCTGAATTTCATCAAGGAAAAGGTATAGAGGATATCTTCCGTAAATCTCCTGATGTCTCTCCATCAGTTTATCCAGGTTCTCTTCTATCTCCTCGAAATTAACAAAAAGATAATCTTCATCTTTGAGTTCGTTCTTTTTTATAAAGTGGTAGAGAAGGTATGTTTTACCTGCTCTCCTCGGCCCAAGGATCGTTAATATAAAATCTTTTGTTGGTTTAAGCTTCACCAATCTTTCTTCAACCTCAACAAATTTTATATCCTGCTTTCTGTCTATTATATACCTCGAAATCCTGTCATCCATATCTAGTTTAAGAAGGAAATTATTTATAAATTTTTCCTTAATATAGGGAAATTTAAAATTTTTGTTGCATAAGTTAAAGCGAGATCAACCACTTCCAGAGTGGAACGAATTTTATCATTCTCCGCAGATTTCCCTTAGCACCGAATACAAGTCGTGATAGCTTAGTTTTTTCATGTCCAGTCTGCCATCTTCAAAGTTTATGTATACTGTTTTTTCCAGATAAAAATTATATACCCAAAATCCAATTCCTAAACATGGTTGATGAGGAAAAAATAGTTTTCTGTATTTTGGATGCGGATTATTTTGTTGAGGAAGATAAGCCTGTAGTGGTTATGTTTGGGATAACGGAGAACGGAGAAAAAATAGTTGTGTTTGACAAGAACTTCAGGCCTTACTTCTATGTAGAGCCTAAGCAGGATATGACGAAAACAGAGCTGGAAGACCTTAAATCCAGAATTCTGAATCTTTCCATCGAGGGAAGGAAACCGGTAAAGGTAGAGGTAATAGAGAGAAACTATCTTGGAAGAAAAATGAAATTCCTGAGAATAGAGGTTCAGAATCCTGCAGATATCCAGAAGTTCAGGGATGTGGTGAAGGAATGGAAGGATGTGAACAACGAATATGAATATGCCATCACATTCTACAGAAGGTATCTCATAGACAAGGATTTATACCCTCTGGAATGGGTTGAAGCCTCGGGAAAGAGACTGAAACCCTCCTGGGATGTAGATTTCGGATTCGAAGCAAAGGAAATAAAAACCCTGGAAAAAAGAGAAATACCGCTCAGGCCTTCCATTCTTTCTTTCGATATAGAAACGGTTGCGGATGAAGAAGAAAAGGTGATCATGATATCTATGAAAGATAATCAGGGCTTTGAAAGGGTTATCACATATCGAAATGTAAAATCAAAAAATGCAGAGGTTGTTGAGAGCGAGAAGGAAATGATAGAGAGATTTGTTGAACTTATCCGAGAAAGAAATCCGGATATAATTCTGGGGTATAATACAGACAGATTTGATTTTCCAAAACTCGAAGAGAGAGCGAAAATACTGGGTTTGGACCTAAACCTCGGTAGAGACGGTTCAAAGATAAAATTCAAAAGAAGAATGCGTGTTTCTTCCGCATACATAAGAGGCAGAATTCACATTGACCTCTACGATTTTGTTGAAAACATAATGGAAAGCTCACTCTCTACAGAGATTCTTACTTTAGACAGAGTTGCTAAGGAGCTTATTGGAAAAGGTAAACAGGATATGGAATGGAGCGAAATAGAGAGCGCATGGCGTGAAAAGGAAAATCTAGAGAAGATTGCAGAATACTGCCTAAAGGATTCGGAGCTTGCCTTGGAGCTCGGTGAAAAACTTTTACCGCAAATTTTCGAGATATGCAAAATTGTGGGTCAGACACCCTTTGATATCTCGAGAATGAGTTACTCGCAGCTTGTGGAGTGGTTGCTTATAAGAAAAGCATTCCAGCGAGGAGAGGTTGTTCCAAGAAGACCGAAACATGAAGAAATCCAGAAAAGAAGAATGTCCCCTCCCTATACCGGAGGATATGTTCTCGAGCCAAAGGAAGGAATATATACTAATATAGCATTGTTTGATTTCCGTTCTCTGTATCCATCCATAATAATTACCCATAATATATCTCCGGAAACCCTTGACTGCACAATATGTGAAGAATGCAAAAGAGGAGAAAGCAGAAAAAATACAGACCCTGACGGAAAGCATTATTACTGTACAATACGCACGGGATTCATACCTCAAACCATAAGGGAGCTCGTGGAAGAGAGAATGGAAATAAAGAAAAGAATGAAAAAGCTAGATAAAACCAGTGAAGAATATAAAAAACTCAAAATAAGACAGCATGTTCTCAAAATCATGGCGAATTCCAGTTACGGTTACTATGGATATCCCGGGTCACGCTGGTATTCCCGGGTTTGCGCTCAGTCAGCCGCTTCCTGGGGCAGATTTTACATAAAAAAAGTTATAGAAATGGCAAAGGCAAAGGGCTATACTGTAATATATGGAGATACAGATTCCTTATTTGTAAAAATGAAAAGCAAGAAGGAGGCTTTAGAATTCCTGAAAGAGACTAATGCATCACTTCCAGGTCTCATAGAGCTTGATTTTCAGGGTATATACAAATCCGGGATATTCGTTTCCGCAAAGACCGGAGGAGGAGCAAAGAAAAGATACGCCCTGATGGATTTTGAAGGTAACATAACCATTAGAGGCTTTGAGAGGGTAAGAAGAGACTGGTCTAAAATAGCAAAAATAACCCAGGAAAGGGTTTTGGAAGTTGTTCTGAAAGATGAATCTCCAGAAAAAGCTGTGAAAATGGTTAAAGATGTTATAGACAAGCTTAAAAGACATGAAGTAAGAAAGGAGGATCTTGTTATATACAGTCAGATAACAAAACGCATTGGTGAATATGAACAGATAGGGCCTCACGTGATTGCTGCTCAAAAAGCAATAAAAGCCGGAAGAAAGATAGAGGTTGGTTCTGTGATCTCCTATATAATCACTAAAGGTCCTGGCTCAATATCTTCGAGAGCAGAACCTGTAGATACAGCAAAGGATTATGACGAGGAATACTATATAAAACATCAGGTTATTCCCGCAGCTTTGAGAATACTCTCAGGTCTTGGTTATACGGAAAAAGATCTTTATGGAGAACAGGAGAAAGGTCAAACAAGCCTTAAAGGTTTTCTTCAAAAATAAAATATTACTTTATCGGTCTTACCACAACACCTCTATCAGTTATCTCGAAAGGGTGTATATTTGAGGAGTGATTGGTCATTCTCATTTTTCTTACCATGAGACTTCTTTTATATTTTGCAAGTCCCATATATTGCAGAACTATCACAGAGTCAACCATGAATTCGATTACACCGAATCGTGAAAGATTGTTAGAATCTTCTTGAACTTCTGCAGTAAATAAACCTATTTTTCCCATATCCCTTATTTTTTGAATAACCTTGAACAGACCCTTTCTTATCTCAAACACATTATGAATGTATAGTTCAAGCATGCTTACCGAATCTATGACTATCCTTTTCGCATCAAGCTTATTGATGCTTTCAACCATTTTTGTACTAAGCATCTGCACATCAAACGGTTCGAATTCCATTATACTTATCCATCCCTTTTCTTCCAGAGTTTTGAAGTCCCACCCGAATTTTGCAGCCTGCCTTCGTATGTTCTCCGCAGTGTCTTCTGTTGTAATATAAAGACCCTTTTGCCTGCTCTGCATAATTCCATTATAAAGGAACTGCATGCAAAATATGGATTTGCAGGTTCCGGTTTTTCCGGTAACCAGATTTACAGTACCCTCTTCAAATCCACCCTCTATTAGTTCATCAAGACCCGGTATTCCAGAAGGGACACGCACCATGATTCTCTGCTTTAAATTATTGAGCACAGGAATATTAAAGTTTTTTCTAAATTAAAGAAAATATATAAACCTTCGAATATAATATTCTTCTACAGTTCGTAATTGTTCTCCCAATCGATTAAAAGGGAGTTCAAACATTAATACCATTATCAAATTTCCAATTTTGCTCCCTCTATCTCCTTACTTTCCAGGTGTGGTGGCATGAAAAAAACAGCTGAAACAATGGCAAGGGAACACAGAGAGATATCCATATCACAGTTTTTTGAAAAAAACAAACACCTTCTTGGCTATGACAACAAGATAAAAGCACTGTTAACAATAGTCAAAGAAGGTGTTGATAATGCTCTCGATGCAACCGAGGAAGCAAGAATACTTCCAGATATATATGTGAAAATCGAAGAACTTGAAAAAGAAAAATATAAAATTGTGATAAAGGATAACGGTCCTGGTATACTTCCTGAACAGGTACCAAACATATTCGGTAAACTTCTTTATGGTAGTAAGTTCCACAAACTCAAACAGAGCAGAGGTCAGCAGGGTATAGGTATCTCAGGTTGCGTGCTCTATGCTCAGTTAACCACAGGAGAACCTACAAAAATTATCACTTCCACTGGTGATGGTAAAACTCACAGAATGCTTGTGGGTATAGATGTGAATAAAAACGAACCAAAAATACTTCAGCACGATGTTATTGAGGATAAAGAAACTCCTTGGCATGGGGTTCAAATCACATTTATTGCTGAGGGAATCTATAGAGAACACAAACAATCCGTTCTTGAATATTTGAAGCAGGTGGCCATTGCAAATCCCTATGCAAATATAGTATTTGATTCACCCCACGGAAGGATAGAATTTGCACGCGGTGTGGAGACCCTTCCACCAGAACCAAAGGAAATAAAACCTCATCTTCACGGAGTCGAGGTGGGAACAATAGCAAGAATGATCGAGGAAACTACTGCAAGGTCGCTTGCAGGGTTTTTGATGAATGAATTCAGTCGAGTGGGTAAGCAAACAGCTGAAGAGATATGCAGAAAAGCAGGCATTGATCCAAAAATAATGCCAAGCAAGCTAACACATGAGGATATAGTTAATCTTGTAAAAGCCATTAAAGAAACGAAACTTACCAGACCTCCCACAGATTGCCTGTCCCCTCTGGGAGGCGAACTTATAGAAAACGGTTTGAGAAAGGAGCTTAATCCAGATTTTGTTGCAACACTTTCAAGACCTCCAGAGGTTTACAGGGGCTGGCCGTTCCAGGTGGAAGTTGGCATAGCTTATGGTGGTTCAATAACAGAACCTCTATTTATGAGATTTGCAAATAGAGTTCCGCTTCTTTATCAGCAAGGTGAGTGTGCAATAACCAAGGCTGTAAGTCAGATAGACTGGAAAAGATACGGTGTTGATGCTGACAAGATGCCTCAGGGACCAATCGCAATCTTCGTTCACCTTGCTTCTGTATGGGTTCCGTTCAATTCCGAAGCCAAAGAATCCATAGCGAACTATCCCATCATAATAAAGGAGATAAAACTCGCCCTTCAGGACTGTGCAAGAAAACTTTCTGTATACCTTTCTGGTGTGAGAAGGGCACAAGCAATAAAAGAGAAAAAACAAATATTCGAAAGATATGCAGATGAGACCGCTCTGGCTCTTGAAGAACTTACAGGAGAGAATAAAGAAAAAATAAAAGAAAAGCTTCTTCAAATAGTAAAAGAAAGATGGAGTGAAATAATAGAAGAGGAGGAAGGTGAAAATAATGAAGGAATTGGAATTTCAGAGAACGGAAAATCCGAAGGAAAGGCTGAGAAAACTGGGGAATGATATCTTAAACCAGATAAATCAGGGCAAAAACCCCAAAATAACACTTCCGATAAGAACGCTTTCCAACATATATTTTGATGAAGTACATAAAATCATAAGACTTGGAGATAAAGTAAGCAGGAGAAGCTATCTGAATGTTGCACATACAAGAAAGTTTATGCAGACCCTTCTTGTTGCAGCTGAATGTAAAAAAATAATAGAACAGGGTGTTACGATTTCGATAAGAGATTTATATTATGCGTTAAAACGTACGATAGAGGGAACAAAAGAAAACACCTTTGAGGAACAAAGCGAATCAGATCCTATAATAGAGGACTTGGAGGCTGCATTGAATACTCTAAGAGAAAGTCTGCATTTAAAGGCTGATAGAAAGGGATACATGGCGGGAAATATAATTATAAAGGATGGTGAAGATGAGATAGATGCCAGTAAAATGGGAACATCAGGATGGGCAATACCTTCTAATGTTGAACCAGATGTGATAAAACTCCAAAATCAAGGTGCAGAATTCGTTCTTGTCATAGAGAAAGATGCTGTGTGGCAGAGATTAAATGAAGATAAATTCTGGAGGAAACAGAACTGCCTTATAGTCACAGGAAAGGGCCAGCCTGCTAGAGGGACGAGAAGACTCATTAACAGACTCTACAATGAATTGAAACTTCCTATTTATGTGCTTACGGATGCAGATCCATGGGGATATTATATTTACTCGGTGATAAAGCAGGGATCGATTAATCTTTCTTTCCTTTCGGACAGGCTCGGAACACCCCAGGCAAAGTTCATAGGACTTACTACACAGGATGTTGACAAGTTCAGCATACCAAAAAATGTTACTATAAAACTCAATCAGGGTGATGTAAAAAGGACAAATGAAATGCTTAACTATGTATGGTTTAAGCCCAAAGAATGGCAAAAAGAATTGAAACATATGCTTTCTGTTGGTTATAAACTTGAACTTGAAGCACTTTCATCCAAAGGTATAAAGTTCATTTCTGAAAAATATTTACCGGAAAAAATAACATCACAGGATTTCCTGCCCTGAATTTTTATTAATCATTTTTTGGTTAATGAGAGTTAATTTTATAAATAAGTTAAAAATACATGCATAATAACAAAAGCTCTGGTAGTGTAGCGGCCTAGCATCTGGGACTGTCACGGGTTTTAACACCCGGAGATCTCCCAGGACGCGGGTTCGAATCCCGCCCAGGGCGTGTTTCAAAATCAATGGGCCCGTAGCTCAGTCTGGTAGAGCACCGGACGAAAGCTTCTTTCCAAAAGAAGCTCCGGGTGAAGCTTTTAATGACCATTAAAAGCGTGTTAAGGAGTATACCAACTCCGATGGCAGAATATACCCGGGTGTCGAGGGTTCGAATTTCCAGAAAATGGAAAGAAAATCCCTCCGGGCTCATTGATTTTATACACAAAAAGTGAGCACCATGAAAAAAATCGAACCCCTTTTGCGAGAACTGGGAATGAGGGAATACGAAGCAAAGGCATGGTCCACACTTTTGCAGCGCGGTGTATGTACTGCAGAGGCGATAAGCAAATTCTCAAATATACCTGTAACAAGAGTTTACGAAACCTTAGAAAATCTTGAAAGATTGGGTCTGGTTGTGGTCCAGAGAACAAGACCAAAAAAATACAGCGTGGTATCTGTGGACTCGTTAAACTACCTCATAGAGGAAAAGAAAAAAAGAATGAAAAACGAAATTGAGAAGTCTGAAAAAATTCTTAAAGAGATAAAAAACATTGTACCCAGACCAATGGAAGTTCCGGAAGAGGAAGAGAGAGACACCGTGTGGATATTCAGGGGAAGGGAAAACATTCTCAGAAGAATCAATGAGGCTGTTTTTAATGCAAAAAGAGAGGTTCTCATATTTAGTGACGATCTTAGCTGGTATGACAGAATTGAAAAAACGATAAAAAACAGAACGAGTTCTGGAATACCGGTAAAAATTTTGATAAATATCAATGAATATACAATCAACACAATCAAAAAAGCTCTCTCTATAGGTGTTCGCATAAGGGGATGGGATATGAGAAATCTCATGGGTGCACTCATCGATGGAGAAAATCTATACTTGGTTTCAAAGTTACCAAGGCAGGGTGTAAATGAGGATGATTATTATGGGGTTCCTGGAAACGATAGTTTGTTTTCCTATAGTTGCCTTGTAACAAATAATCCTATAATAATAAAAATGTTCAGCACATACTATGATAGCTTCTGGTGGAGGGGTGAAAATCCAGAAAAAACATTCCTTCACATCAAATGGTCAAGCAATACTTGTTGATCATACTCGATAACTCTATTATTTTCTCTTTATAAAAGTTCTTGGAATTTATTTGAGAAACAGTAAGGTTTATCTCTATTAATCTTTTCTTTCTGGCTTCAACATCCTCCTTCACCTTATTCTCTTTCATCATTTCTTTGTACTTTTTTATAATCCTCCTTACATCACTATCATAAGCTTTTAAGAGCATAGGCCTCTTATCTTCTTTACAGGGATGATAGATACTTTCTTTCTCCTTGTGAGATATGAACCATTTTTTTCTCATAAATTCCTCAACCGTTTCTGCTTTTCCTTCCTTCAGGGTATTGTACAGCACTATAAAAATTCTATCTTCACATACTCTGTCTAATAAATCTGCTAAAAAGAATATGTATTCCTCTGATGGAAATTTTTCATTACATTCAAAGACAGGTGTATAATTTTCATGTCCCCTGATAACAGAAACAACACCCCTTTTCACACGGTCTGGTATTTTAAGGCCGAACATAACATCCTCCGCAAATTTCGCTGCGACAACTGCATGAATATCATTTCCATCCGTATCAACCTCCCCTTTAAAAAGATCGTGAATAGGTCCTGCATAAGAGGAGATTGCGGCTTTTTCCAAAAGAAGGTATTCTGGTTTATTTCCGAATAAAGAAAGAACAGCAGCATTACTGAATACATTCTTTCCGTGATTCAATACGAGATGTGCAGGATATTTCTTAATAAAATCAGGCCTTTTATTCTGCTCCTTCAGAGCTGTGATAAAGATTTTATCCGCTACAGGAAAGAACCACGAGGCTACTGATTCTATTTCTTCCACATCAGGAAAAATAAAGTCTTTTTTTCGCATCTAAAAAGAATAGATAGAAAAATTTAATTAGTTTTTTACCAAATTAACCCAGAACTGCGAGTTAAATAACAAAAAATTTAAATATAAGTAAAATCAATATATTTTGTGTTTTCATGCTACTAGAAATACAATATTTTGATAAACCACAGAAAACAATTTAAAGATTTGCCCCATAATTGAAGAGTTAGATTTAAAAAAATATTTAACGGTCAACATCCAAATATTATAGCATCATTGATTGTCACAAGGGTGGTAGTATAGTAAGTGTTGACATAACCAAGCACGAACTCGTTCCGAAGCATGAAATTCTCTCAGAGAAGGAAAAGAAAGAACTGCTTGAAAGGTTGGGTGTAACTGAAAAGGAGCTGCCAAAAATATTTTCAACAGATCCTGCAATAAGGCATTTGAATGTAAAAAAGGGGGATGTGATTAAAATCACAAGAAAATCTCCCACAGCCGGAGAAACAATATATTATAGAGTTGTGATAGAATAAAGGGTTCGAGCCGGTGAGGATTGAATGAAGTTTAAGTATATATTTAAAACCATAGAAAAGGAAAGAGGCTGGGCAGATTTCCAGATTAATTCTTTCAATCATTTTGTAGAATATGGTTTACAAAGCATAATAAATGAAATAGGTTCTATTGAAATGAGTCCTGGAGAAGGGAGCTTCAAGCTCAAATTTGGAAAAGTACATATAGGCAAACCCATCATTAAAGAAGCCGATGGCTCAACAAGACAGATTTATCCTAACGAGGCGAGGATAAGAAATCTGACATATGCGGCACCGGTTTTTGTGGAAATTACACCCATAATAAACGGAATTCAGGAAAGACCGGAAAATGTACACATAGGAAATCTTCCTGTAATGGTCCGATCAAAGATATGTTCTACCTACGGTCTGAGTAAAAAGGAGCTGGAAGAGGTTGGAGAGGACCCTGATGATCCGGGAGGATATTTCATAGTTAATGGTACAGAAAGGGTTCTCGTTCTCATTGAAGAAATAGCTTCAAATAAACCTATCATTGAAAAACAGGGAAATACTATAACTGTGAGAATAAATTCTGAAAAATCGGGATTCAAACAAAGACATATAATAGAAAGAAAACCGGATGGAGAAATAACAATCTCCTTTGCAAATCTGAAGCGTCTCTCAATAATAGTTCTGCTTAAGGCCTTAGGTCTGGAAACCGATAAAGAAATATGTTCTCATATCTCTGATAATCCGAGAATTCTTAATGAACTGTATATAAATCTTTATCAAACCACTGTAACAACAAAAGAAGAAGCAATAGATCTTATAGGAAGAAAGCTGAGAGTTTCCGAGGATTACAGAGTTGAAAGAGTAAACCAGATCCTTGACAAGTACCTTCTTCCTCACATAGGTCAGGAACCAGAAAACAGATTGGAAAAAGCAGATGTTCTTGCCAAGATTGTGAAAAAAGTAATAATGCTTTCCCTTGGTATGATACCGGAAGATGATATCGACAATTATGGTAATAAAAGACTCCTCATGTCCAGTGAACTTCTGGGTCAACTTTTCAGGTCAATACTTCTTGGAAGATGGGGATTGCTCGCGAAAATGAGCTATAATTATCAAAAACTTATAAAAAGGGGCAAACACCCATCTATTCAAGGAATAATAGAGGCGAACGCCGTAACTAAGCAGATACTTTCTTCTCTGGCTACAGGAACATGGATAGGCGGAAGAACAGGTGTTTCCCAAAGACTTGACAGATCATCCTATGTAAAAACAATTTCCCATCTCAGATCGATAGTTTCCCCCTTAACTTCAACTCAAGAGCATTTCAAAGCAAGGCAAATACATCCGACAGAATGGGGAAGATTGTGCCCTGCAGAAACACCAGAAGGTTCCAGTATCGGTTTAAGAAAACATCTCGCTCTTATGGTAGAGATCACTTCAGGACTTAGTGAAAATGAAAATAAGAAGATTCTCAAAATGATAACCTCTTCATCATTGTGAGATCATGTCCAAAACTTCCTTATCAAATACCGAGAAGAGAACAGCGGATGTATATTTTAACGGGAGACTTGTAGCTCGAGTTACTGATGCTGAGAAGTTTGTAGAAGACATCAGAAAAAAGAGGAGAATGAATCTCATATCCCATCAGGTAAACGTTGCATATTATCCGGAATTCGATGAGGTAAGAATAAACACAGAGCAGGGAAGAGCAAGAAGACCTCTTGCCATTGTTGAAAATGGAAAGTCAAAGCTCACACCAGAAATTATAGAAAAGCTCAGGAAGGGAGAAATAAACTGGGAGTATCTCATTCAGCATGGAATTGTTGAATATCTTGATGTAGAAGAAGAAGAAAATGCATACATTGCAATAACACCAGAAGAAATAACAAAGGAGCACACCCATGTTGAAATAGATCCTATAACCATTCTTGGAATCTCTGCAGCACTTATTCCATATTTGGAATATAACAGAGGAGACAGAATCAACTACGGAGCGAAAATGATCGGGCAGGCCATAGGTCTGACATTCAAGAGTTTCCCTATGAGGACGGATACAAAATTCAACATAATGGCATATCCACAGGTTCCCCTTATCCAGGCTGATGTAAGCAGTATCATGAATGAGCATCCTGGAGGACAGAATGTTGTAGTGGCTGTAATGTGTTATGATGGTTATAACATGAACGATGCTGTTGTAATTAACAAATCTTCGGTGGAGAGGGGGCTTTTCAGATCTTTCTACTTCAGAACATACGAAACCGTAAAAAAACGATACTGGGGAGGACAGGAGGATGAAATAACAATACCAGAACCCGGAATAAAGGGACACAGAGGTGAGGATGCATACAAACATCTAGCAGAAGATGGAATAGTAAACCCGGAAACAGAAGTAGATTCCGATTCTGTGCTTATAGGCAAAGTCTCCCCTTTAAGATTCCTTTCCGGAGAGGAGTTTGCAACAGGGATAGAAAACAGAAGAGAGAACTCTGTGTGCGTCAGATACGGTGAAAGGGGAATAGTAGATGAAGTATTTATAACTGAAACCACAGATGCCTATCAGCTTATAAAGGTCAGAATAAGAGACCAGAGAATTCTGGAGGTTGGAGATAAGCTCGCAACACGACACGGTCAAAAGGGTATAATAAGTCTTTTGGTACCTCAGGAGGATATGCCCTTTACAGCAGATGGTGTGGTACCGGATATCATTTTCAATCCTCATGCTATACCCTCGAGAATGACCGTGGGGCAACTCCTTGAATTAATCGCAGGAAAGACCCGAGCAGTTTCATGTAAAGAAATTGAAGCATCAGCCTTCAACCACATGAAAGAGAAAGAAATAAGAAAAATAATGAAAAGCCTTGGTTTTAGGGATGATGGAAAACAAACCCTTTATGATGGTAAGACAGGAAGAATGTACGATGTTTTGATATTTACCGGTATATCTTACTATCTCAAGCTTGACCACATGGTAGCGGATAAAATACACGCGAGGTCCCGCGGACCTGTAACCCTCCTAACAAAACAGCCCACAGAAGGTCGCGCAAAAAGGGGTGGTTTAAGATTGGGAGAAATGGAACAGCAATGTCTGATAGGTCACGGTGCTGCCATGGTTTTGAAAGAAAGATTCGATTCGGATAAAACAATGATACCTGTGTGCAAGAAATGCGGTCTTATAGCAATACATGATGTTACAAAGAACAGAAGTTACTGTCCAGTGTGTAAGAACAGCGAAATAGCATGGGTTGAAACCTCCTATGCATTCAAACTCACCCTTGAAGAAATGAAATCCATGGGAATACTCACACGCCTCGAGGTGAAGGAAATATGAGTCGATATAAAATAAACAGCATAACATTCAATATACTATCACCAGAAACTATAAGATCCATGGCCAGAGTTAGAGTTGTGACTTCAGATCTCTATGATGCAGATGGTTATCCGATAGAAGGAGGGGTAATGGATCCAAGACTCGGAGTGATAGATCCGGGCCTTTATTGCAGGACCTGTGGCGGAAGTATAGGAGAATGCATGGGACATTTCGGCTATCTGGAGCTTGCAAAACCCGTTATCAATGTTCTTTACACCAAAATAATATACCAACTGCTTAAAATGACATGCAGAAAATGCGGCAGGATACTTATTGTTGCTGCAGCTGAAGCCAAAGGTGAAAAGAAGGATAAAATAAAGATAGATAAAAACATGACAATGCCTTCAAAGTGTCCAGCTTGTGGTGCTGAACAGAAAAAGATAACTTTTGTCAAACCCTATACATACTACGAGGATAAAAAGGAACTCGATCCGATAACCATAAGAGAAAGATTTGAAAAAATACCGGATGAAGACCTGAAAAAAGTCGGTTTTAAAGGAGGAAGGCCCGAATGGCTGATACTCACACTCTTCCCCGTACCACCTGTGACTATGAGACCTTCTATAACTCTGGAAACCGGCGAGAGGTCAGAGGACGACCTTACACACAAACTTGTGGATATAGTAAGAATTAACCAGAGCCTTAAAGAAAATATAGATATAGGCGCACCGGACTTTATTATAAACGATCTCTGGGAACTTGTTCAATACCATGTAGCTACATATCTGGATAATGAACTTACAGGTGTTCCGCTTGCAAGACACCGTTCAGGTAGGCCTCTGAAAGGACTGGTTCAGAGATTAAAGGGCAAAGAGGGAAGAATAAGAGGGAACCTTCTGGGTAAGAGGGTGAATTTCTCTTCCAGAACCGTGATTTCTCCTGATCCGAGAATATCCATAAATGAGGTGGGCGTTCCCGAAATGGTTGCAAAAGAACTAACCATACCTGAGTATGTAACTAAAATGAATATGAAATACATTAAAAGCCTTTTGGAGAAGGACAAGGTAAACTATGTCATAAGACCGGATGGCAGAAGAATAAAGGTTACAGATTTCAATAAAAAGGATATACTTGAACACATAGATATCGGATGGCAGGTAGAAAGGCAGCTTATGGATGGTGATATAACCATATTCAACAGACAACCATCTCTTCATAGAATATCCATAATGGGGCATTACGTAAGAGTGATGCCTGATAAGACGTTTAAACTCAATCCAAGTGTTTGTCCACCATACAATGCTGATTTTGATGGAGACGAGATGAATCTTCATGCCTTGCAAACAGAAGAAGCAAGGGATGAAGCGATACTACTCATGGATGTAAAGAACAATCTTATTTCCCCAAAATTCGGAGGTCCGATAGTAGGTCTCGATCTTGACCAGATATCGGGAATTTACCTCCTCACAGGTGATGATGTTGTCATGAGTAAGGAAGAGGCCGCACAGCTTTTAGCAGATGCCGGTATAGATGCGGACCTTCCTGATAAAGAAACCTTCACAGGAAAAGAAATATTCAGTTTGCTCCTTCCGAAACACATAAATATGGAGTTTATCGCGAACTGCTGTACATGTGATGAGAAAGGACCTCACAAATGTCCGAAAGACGGTTACGTTGTTATAAAGAACGGAAAGGTGATTTCTGGAAGAATAGACAGCAAAGCGGTAGGTGCTTTCAAGGGCAAGCTTCTCCATAAGATTCAGAGAACCTGCGATAACGAAACCGCTAGAAAATTCATTGATGATTGTGGAAGGCTTGGTATTGCATATCTCATGAGAAGGGGATTCTCCATAGGCATCTCCGATCTTGACCTTCCAGAAAGCGTGCATAACAAGGTTGAAGATATTGTTAAGAAAGCTGAAGAAAAATCTCAGGAGCTTATAGATGAATTCAATAAAGGAACACTCCCTATAATGCCCGGTATGACAATAGAGGAATCTTTAGAAGCGCAGATAATGAACACGCTTGCATCTGCAGTAAGCGAGGTCAGTAATATAGTTGCTGATAATATAAAGTACAGCGATGTGGTGGTGATGTTCGAGGCAGGAGCCAAGGGTTCACTTATCAATACCACACAGATGGCAGCTGTTGTTGGTCAGGAAACGATACTTGGCAAAAGAATAATGGAAGGTTATCTTTACAGAACCTTACCCCATTTCAAGAGACATGATCTCTCACCGGTGTCCCACGGTTTCGTTGCGAGAGGATTTAAGGATGGTTTAACACCATTCGAGGTGTTCTGGAACATAATGAATGGTAGAGAGGGTCTTATGGATAAATCCTTAAGAACCAGAAAATCCGGTTACATGCAAAGAAGACTTGTCAATGCTCTTCAGGATCTCAAAGTACACCATGATGGAACTGTGAGAAACGCGCATGGTCAAATCATTCAGTTTGTGGCTGGAGAGGATGGAATAGATCCAACCAAGTCTGATTGGGGCTCCCTTGACTGGAAAGATTATATAGGTGGTTAAAATGATAGAACTACCGAAATCCATACTCCAGGAAGTAATGGAATACGCGGAAAAGAAAAAACTTAGTGAAGAAAAGAAAAAGAAGCTTATCGAAAGGGTAAAGGAAATCTATAAAAGAATTACATACGATCCTGAAGAACCCATAGGTGTGGTTACCGCACAATCTCTCTCAGAACCCGCAACGCAGATGACGATGCGAACCTATCACTTTGCTGGAACCGCAGGTATACAAGTTACTCTGGGTCTGCCGAGACTTATCGAGATATTCGATGCAAGAAAGGAACCGAAAACACCCACCATGACCATATACATTAAGAAAGAATATCAGGATTTGGAAAAGGTGAAAAAGATAGCAGAGCAGATAAGAGAAGTGAAAGCAAAGGATGTAATAATTTCCACCACCGTGGATTTAACAGAGCTTTATGTGAGATGTAAACTTGACTTCAAAAAACTTGAAAAACTGGGAATACCCAGGGAAAAAGCACACAAAATCATAAAGATGAGAAATGTTGAAACCATTCTCGAGGGTGACGAACTTATAGTGAAACCAAAAAATCCGGATTTAAAAACAATACACAAACTCAAATATGCAGTTCTGGAGTCTCATATAAAAGGTATAAAAGGTATATCTCAGGTGCTTGTTACCAAAGAAGATGATGAATGGATTATCACAACTCTTGGCTCTAACTTAGCCAAGGTTTTTGAAATAGAAGGTGTGGACTATACAAGAACCTATACAAATAACATTTTCGAAATATACGAGGTTCTCGGTATTGAAGCAGCAAGAAATGCAATAATGAAACAATCCAAATACACCATAGAGGAGCAGGGTCTTGGTATTGATATAAGATACATAATGCTGCTTGCGGACTTGATGACTGTAGACGGAAAAATAAAGGCCATAGGCAGATACGGTATAGCAGGTCAGAAAGCCTCTGTGCTTGTCAGAGCTTCATTTGAAGAAACCAAGAAACACCTAATAGGTGCATCTATAAGGAATGAAAAAGATCCACTGAAGGGAACGATAGAAAATATCATAATGAATCAGATAGCCCCAATAGGTACAGGTGCATTCGAGCTGGTCGGAAAGATTCCAAGTGCAATAAGGAGGAAAGAGGAAAAGAAAAAGAAAGAGTGAAGTTTTTTATCCCTTAAAATTAAAACTCTTGTATGAAGAAGCTCGTTCTTGTATACATAACCAATCCAAGTGAAGAGGAAGCGGAAAGGATAGCAAAACACCTTCTCCAGAAAAAACTCATAGCATGTGCAAACATTTTTCCGATCAAAAGCCTTTACTGGTGGAACGGTGAGATAACAACAGATACAGAGTTCGTACTGATAGCAAAAACCCTTGAAGAAAATTACGAAAAATTAAAAAAAGAGGTAGAGAAACTTCATTCCTATACCATACCCTGTATCATAAAAATTCCCGCAATTTCGAATGAAAAATATTTTGAATGGTTAAGAGAAAACATTAAATCTTTAGACTCAAAATAAATTTATCAGAATGTTTTCAGAGATTTTGATCACCCTTTTGGTAATATTCCTGATCGCAACTCTTTTTCTTTACCGGAAGGTTCAGATCGAAAACAAAAAACTTATCTCCTCCATTCAGAGCCTTGCTGTAAAGCATGGCAAAACCCTCGAACAGTACATACCATTTTTAAAAAAATATCCCTACGATAAAAACGGATTTCGATTTATCGGAAATCCTGTGGATGGAATTCAGTTCGAAAGAGATAAAATAATACTTGTGGAATTCAAAACCGGAAATTCAAGACTCTCTGAAAAGCAAAAAAGAATAAAGCAAATTGTTGAAAGAGGGAATGTATATTTTGAAGAGATAAAAATCAATGAATAATGATTATCCCGTCCTTCTTAATCTGCTGTAAACATATCCATGAGATTTTCCGGAAAGCAGATTTTCCACAGCATCCACGGCTTTGCCTATTTTATCAAACCTGCCTATAATCGCTACGGTCTTACCATAAACAGATATATGACAACTGCTCATTTCCTCTATTATTCTTTTCGAAGACCCGTTTCTACCTATAACCCTTGCCATCAATCTTCTTATGGTTTTTTTGTTTTCTCCTGCAAGAGATATGATATGAAGAGTGTAATCTTCATTCAAAAGAAGCATTGCTGTTTTTGGAGAAAATCCCCGTCCTATAGCCTTGACTATATTAGCAGCCTTCAGTACCTCAAGACCCTCTCCATAAATATCAACAGAATCGTTTATCTCAATTCTTGAATTTGTTGACCTTTCTATCATTTTTTTGGTTTCTCCCTTTTTACCTATAAGAACAGCTTTCCTCTCCTCGGGAATCAACACACTCTGAAACATATTAATCATTTAATATATCCCTTATTTTTCAACCAGCTAACATGCGTTTTTGTATATATCCATACTATATCTCCCTTGGTTTCAGGCTCAATGGACCATGGTTCTACAAGAACCACATCACCAATATTTATTCTTATCCTTCTTCTGAATTTTCCAGGGATTCTGCATAGCCTGGTCTTTCCATCCTGACACTTTACTCTAAATCTGCTCGCTCCGAGAGGCTCCTCTATTTCACCTATAACCTCGTTTCCCTTGGGCAATCTCACCCTTATTATCTCTTCACCTTCTTGCACAACCTCAAATTCAGAAGCTTCCTCTTTCATTTTTCCACAAGATTTACTTGTACAATTTCACTTAAAAATCTTTCAATACAGATATCCCAAGCTAAGCACGATTTCCACGGGCTCGTACATGTCTTTATGAAGCAGCTTTATAAGACTCGCAACAGCGAGTTTTTTACTGATATCATTTGTCACAACAGGGTTTACATCACCCGCAGCCCAGGCGACCGCATCCTTTATTAAATGTCTTCTTTCTTCACTGTCAGGTCCATTGGAAAGCCAAACGGTTCTTCCCTGTCCCTCGGAAATAGCAGTGTTAACAATCATACCCGCCAGTCCAGAATCAGGTTCTATCACAACCATTTTTATCATTTCACCCTCCTGTTCCACAATGCTTTCATTCTCAAGAAAGTTCTGGAAGAGATGAGGTGGTTGATAATTATCTCCACTACTGTTCGGAAATCCGTAAAAATTTCTTACAAGCGGATAGGTAAACATTTCAACCGTTATGGCAGGTGAGAATATCATACTGCTTCCTGTAGGTGTTATGCTTTCATTCCAAGCAAGGCTGAATATATCCTCAAGCACCGCTTTTTCATCTTGGTTCTGGAAGTCTGTGGTTTGCAAATCCCTTATTATAACAATTCCCCTATCATTTGCAAGATACTGCATTATCTCACCAAATTTTCCTGCCAGAGGATAATCCCAAATCAGGGTAACATCATAAAGGTTGCTGAAAAATATATTAGTTGGATCGTATCTGAAGACTGTAAAGTTTATTTTCCTTCCATTAAGCCAGAAGGATGAAAGGGACTTCAGGGTTATATTGTATTCATCCTCGTTGCAAAAACATGCAACACGTATCTGAGACTTAATGGTTTTTTCTATTCTGAGATCATACTGTATGTTTGTTCCGTTGAAAACAAAATCCAGTGCCTGCTTAACCTCTACTGGATCAAACCAGTTAATTCCGGATTTTTCCAGAGAATAGAGTATATCTCTTCCCTGAATCAAAAGCTTGTTTTTCGTCCATTCTCCTTCTATTCTTGGAGTATTGGAAAACTGAACAAGAAGAACAAAGATGCTTAAAACCACTATTACTATCTCTACAATGTGCCAGAAACCCTTCTTTTTTCCCTTCATTTTTGCATCCTTTGCTAAATCTTGAATTTACCTTTTCTCATATTTTCCAATACATCTTTCGGATCCCTGTAATAATGAGAAACCACCTTTCCAACAAGGTTTATATCCTTTATATTATTCTTTACCATCCACTGCAAAACTTCCTTTTTCTCTTCCAGATCCTTTTCTATATCCCTTTCACTCATACCCGTATAGAGTTTTATATCACCCATAGCCCGATAGGATTTTGCCACGGGTATTATCTTATCCTCGGATGCTATCCACTGATAGAGCGTATTAAGATCTACCCGCATTTCACTCAGACCGCTGCTGGGTATGAGCTCTGCAAGCTGGAGAAGCCTTCTTATATTCTTTCTTCTATCTCTGTGCATAACCGCTATTAACTGCAAACCACCCAGAAGCGCAACAGGTATATCAATAGGCGGATTGGAAAGTCTTCTGAAAGCTTCTTCTGCTGTATTGGAGTGAAGAGTGGAATAAACGGAGTGACCTGTATTTATAGCCTCGAACAGAACCTCTGCCTCCCTTTGCCTTCTTATCTCTCCCACAAGAATCCTGTCAGGTCTCATTCTCAGAGAATTTATAAGGATATGAAGCATGTTTACCTCACCCTTCCCTTCGGGATTCGGTGGTCTTGTGGTTAGAGGTACCCAATGAAGAAAGTTCGGAAGATGAAGCTCTCTGGTATCCTCTATAGAGAGTATTCTCTGATTAGGTGGGATAAAACAGGTCAAGGCATTGAGAAGTGAGGTTTTTCCAGAGGCCGTGCCCCCTGCAATTACTATATTAAGCTCGTACTGTATGGCAAGCCAGAGAAAGGCCGCAACATCAAGTGAAAGTGTGTTATGTTCTATGAAATCTGTTATCGTCCAAGGCCTTCTTGCAAATTTTCTTATTGTAAGCGTGTTTCCATTGGAGCTTATAGGAAAAAGTGTAGCGTTTGCTCTGTCACCAGTTGTGAGATATGCATCCATTAAAGGGTCGAGATTTGTTATTTGCTGACCTACCTTTCTGCCTATGGAAGATGCATAATCATATATCTGGGTTTCTGAACTTATTCTCACATTTGTTTTCATCCATCCTATTTTTATATGATAAACCCATATGGATTCCTTCGAGCTATTGACAACAATCTCTTCAAGATTTCTGTCCTGAAGAAGTATCTCTATAACACCCAGACCCAAAGATTGATGAACTAAAATACCAACCAAGGTTTTGTATTCCTCCTCTTTCATTCCCGGAAGCTCTTTTTTTAGAATTTCCAACGACCTTTTCATGAATTTTTCTTTTGTTTTTCTCATTTCTTCTGGACTCAGTATTTCCGCTGGCCTCAAATCCATTTCGGATATAAGCTTTTCTCTCACATAATCCAGAACAGCTTCTGTTGCAGGTTTTAAAACAGGAAATGACATGTGATATATCGGAACAAACTCATCCGGGTCTGAAATTATTTTTATATCGGTTACTACATCGTCTACAATAAGCCTGTAACTATCTATTACCTTCTTTTTTGCGTTTTTTTTCATATTATTTCTTTAATTTCCTTTTCTGATTTTTATGTTTACGTTTTAAACGGCGAAAAATCCTTTTCAAATGTTTCCTGTGTCTGATCAGATAAAGAGTACAGACCGGTATCAAGGGTAGAACAAGCACCAGCATGCAAATCTTCGGATCAGAAAATATGACCCACAGGTAAAAAATAACCGTAGGCAAGAAATTCTGCGAGAGCTTTTTATTAACAAGAAAAATATAAATAAGAAGAAGGCTAAGAACTGCTAATTCTATGTTAATAATTATCCTCTTCGGCGTCATTTTTATTTTGACTTTTTTCTTCTTAACCCCCCCTTTCCTTACCCTTTCCTTCAATCCTTTGATCTTGAACACGGGCTGGCCAACAACCGGGTAATGCACTTCTATAATCCCGTTTTCTTCAAGTATTTTCCCCCATTCTTCGATAGTCTCTCTTTTAACATTGAATTTTTTCATTGCCTGCATAAGAGTGATGGATTTCCTCTCCTGAATGAATTTTAAAAACTCATCTATTTCGGTTTCCAGCACCGGAAACCTTCCCTCAAGCTCGTATGCCTCTTTGTGATTTCTCATTTTCCACACCTTCAATATGGAACAAGGCCGAATACAGGTACGAACGCGCAATTTCCATCACTCGTGCATTTAGTGTAAAAAAGCAAGGCGTTTTTACAGTCTTCAAGGGATGTCACATTTTGAAACAGTATATCATCCCCCTGATATATTTTGCACAAAGAATCTGTTGCATTAAAAACTGCATGACCTGAAGTTCCGCTTACAGCATATTCGTATAAACTTTCATTTGTGATTTTCAAAGATAAACATTCTTCAGGCTTTATGCAATTCCTGCATTTTTGATATTCAGAATCACATACAGGCTCTGGATTTTCACACCCGGTATTGTAATAAACCGCATCACCTTCTGTGTAGAAGTAAACGCATTCACTCGCATTACACCACCACTCCTCACATGCTTCAATATTTTCTTCACGTATCTCTCCAGAAGCAGGATCGACTATTATTTTAAGCTTTTTGCTTACATTTCCACCAGCATCGATCCGAACCACCCAGCACTCTTCAGGACACGATGAGGATTCACATGAACGACAGGGTTCTTCAAATGTGATATTGGATTTTATCACGTGGTACTTCCTATTGATTATCTCTTTAACAGTTTGTGAATCCACGGGTTTTTTTGATGGTGTAAAAAGCAAGATTACAAGGAGTATGATCAACATTCCTCCTAAAACAATAATTTTTATCTCTTTCATTATTCCATCAACTCTGTAAGATTGTATTTTTTAGCCCTGATATCATCCATTCTGAACCACTCAGGAAGACCCCTTACACGCCTACCTATATAATCTTTGTCTTGAAAGTATAAATAGTCTGCAGATACCTGATTTATCTTTACAGGAATATCAGAACACTGTAGTTCAGGAATATTGACAAAGCTTTCTATTCCGTTTACCGTTTCTTCAAGTTTGCCTTCAAGCCTGCCTATAATATCCGGACCACTGCTGTTTTCAAAATGAGTATAATAACCATGTTCTATAGCCTCTTTTATAGGAAGCGACCACACACCTCCGGAAATGTTATCAAGATAAACTTCATGGTATCCAGAAAGCTGTGTAAAGTACTTTACAGTATTAACCGCGTCTGTCGCATTTATCATATAGCATGATACAGAAGGTATATCCCCACTTTCAGAAATCACCCCGAGAAATCCGGAAACACCTAAAGAAGAATTGGTTACAAGGATTTTTTCACCTGCTTGTGAATCATTAATATCAAAGGTAACATTTCCTGAGCAGTTACCTATTACCTTACCTGTGAGGATTTTTATTGCATGATAAGGATACGGAAACCTCTCTATACTCCTTCCCACATAACCTCCTGTATTGAGAGGGTAAACAGGATCTTCTATATAATCCACCGATACGGTAATATGCTTCTCCTGATCTTTATTTATTGCAAAAATTTGCTGTTTATCCGAAATATTCATCCCAAAATCCACTGAGACCACGATATCAAACCCATCACCGCTTTTAACTCTTAGATTCCTATATGAGAGATCGATATCGAACTCTGTAAAACTCTCTTCCATTTTTTTCAACCAGTCCTGAAGAGTGTTGTTGAGCATTATGAATGTTTCATTACCGTAGATAGTTCCATTTGTTATAAGCTCTTCCAAACGAAGGGTTGCATTGTCAAGATAAGCCCCCTCCTTTATAACCCAGCCCGTAGCGGCAAGCAATGCTCTTTTTGTGGAAATCTCCACCGCTTTTTCAAAATCCCTGTCTATACTTTTACCTATCTCAGCTATTTGATCCGCGATTACCTTTTCAAAGGGAGCACGTTTTACCACATGAATGGATGAAGAATAGTATGCTATAAACAACATTATAGGGATGGTGATTACCAATGCTATAAATGAATAAACCTGTGCTTTCATACCCATACCCTTAATTCTATAGTTGCAGGTCCCCACAGAGTTGGAACACCCGATACAGAGTTAACCTCGGTTTCTATATTAGTTGCCACGGCATACTTTCCTAAGGTTTCATTAAGCCTTGTTACCGCATCTTCTACTGCTTCCTCTTCTGTTTCATGCACATCACCATACCCTACACTGGAGGGAATCCATATGGAATATTCGAATGAAGATTCTGGCAAAATATAACAATCATCACACTCATCCTGAAATCTGATAGTATTATCCACAGATGTGTTGAAATAATAAGGATCTATATAAATAGAGGAAGGTATTGCTCTGGCAACAGGAGTGTAAAATACAAGAGTTTCATCTCCACTCTCAGGTTGAACCGATATGTTTACTTTATTACTGAAAAGCTGAGCCACATGAACAAAGGTTTTTTCAAGCGTGTTGTTTTCAAAATTTATTGTGTAGTATTTTGGGTTATCAGAAACACCTCCAATGTTTTCCGAGAGGGTAATATCTACATATCCGTAACGAAGCCTGTTCTCTGGTAGTTCATATTCCACCTCAATATAGGATGAACCGTCAGGGTCTATCAGGGGATCCGAATATATAATGGTTTCATCTTCACCCGTAAAATCATCATATTCCCCGAACCATGAAGTGGATATTCTGTAATTCAGCTGCACAAGAACCCAGTTTGTTCCTTCAGATGCGAGATTGGTAAAGTTATAGGTCACATCCACTACACCATCCAGAGGGGGATCAAATTTGGTGTAAAGAGTGTCATTGAAATATATCCTCACATCTTTCCTATCAGATACATCCTCTATCCCTTCTGCTCTTATGTGAGCTATAACACTTCTTATAACCGCTCCTTTAGGGATATAAAACGGAACAAGGGCCCATGCACCACTTTTCCTGTTCCCCAGCTCATTCGAAACGATATGATCGAAATATATTCTCTGCCTTTCTATTTTCGTTACATTTTTGATTTCATTTGTCTGATAGGTTACCTCTAACCTCATTCCTGGGTGAATGTGAGCATTGTATACAGTGTTTTTAAATCTGAGATATATGGTGTTGTTTCCTGGATGTATTGCATCCGTAACATCAGCAACTCCAAATGCGCCCGTACCAGTGGATGTTTTCTCCTGATGTATCCAGTTTATTCTGTTTTTCACATTAACCCCATTCACAAACAGGTTTTCAAATTCATCCGCACTTATTCCATAATGAACAGAGACATAGAGTGTAGCATTTATTATGCTGGTGGCATTAATAAAGAACTTTTTCCATATTTCAAGTTTTCCACCTTCATTTCCAGCACCTTCTATAAAAAAGGGAAAAATGCTTGTTGTATTCTTTTTGATCTTTGTTGCCCACGCCCTGGCAACATATCCCGCAACAGGCTTTCCAAGCTGATATCCAGAAATGAGGGTATGAACCCTGGATAGATAATTTTTTACAGAAGTGTTTCTTTTATATACAGATAATCCATCTATAAGCAATTCATATCCCGCCCTTTCAGGTATAATTTTTCCCAGTACATCCTTAGTGATATTTTTTGCATATTCTTGAAGTGTTGTGTTTCCAGAGACCCATAATGCACCGATAACTTCAAGCAGGTTCTTATCGATATCCCTTTGGGTTATAACACCCTGAGAGATATAATATTCTACAGAATCAAATCCTCGCGCATCACCAACTTTCAACTCTCCTAAAATGGTTAACGCATCTTTCCCTGTATAATAAAGCCTTTCATATTCCAAACCCGGAGAGTAAAATGAGAATGAAATTCCAGCTATGAAAAAAGTAAAAAGTAAAAGAATGGATACTGCAATCAATGCATCCAGAGAGAACACAAACCCCTTTCTCATTAAATAATAATTACTTTTTTCGATATTTATCTTGTTTTTCTAACCTTCTGAGGAGGTTCTCTGTGGTTATCACTATGTCTTCTTCTCTAACAACGTAGCCATATTTTGAATAGATCTTTGCAGGTATGAGCAGAACCTCTCTGGGATCACTGCAACCGAAGACATCCCCTATGGGCATTATATCGTATTTTTCAAGCACATGCTGAGAGGGTGGGTTACAGGTATAGTGAAAGACCATACCGTTCCTGAGCAAAGCGGTGTGTTTGAAAAGGTACGTGCTTTCTTCCATACATTTTTTTCTCAAGATTACATTTTTAAAGCTTTTGGTTTATAATCGATAAGTAGTAACAAAGAAATTTTATAAGGCTCAATTATCTGATTGTTCTGACTTCAACATCCATACTCACGTGAAAAATATTCGGCGCATAGCTTTTAACTTTTCTTTTATATGCTATGCAAACCACTTCAAACCCTGATTTTTCAGCATATTCATGCAAAATCTTTTCAGGTTTGTTCCATAATTCCTTTCGATGAAATATATCGTGATAGTGAATTATTCCCTTTGTTTTTAGAAACCGAAAAGCAAAAGGCAAATATTTATGTGTTTCAGGAAGATAACCCATGAGAACCCTGTCAGCTTTATCCGGAATGCTAACCTTTCTGCAATCTCCAAGAATTGGAATTATTTTTTTCTCAACCCTGTTGAGCTTTATGTTTTCCAGAAGAAATGAGTACGCAACCGGGTTCTTTTCTATTGAATAAACCTTCTTTGCTTGGGAAAGTTTCGCTATTGGTATGCTGAAATATCCTATGCCTGCGAACATATCTACAATGATTTCTCCTGCTTTCACAAGCTTTGGAATCCTTCCTCTTTCATAAAGATTGCCTTTGGAAAACATGAGCTTTGAAACATCTATTTTAAAAATGCAGTGATTTTCTCTGTGGAGTGTTACAGTATTTTTATCACCTGCCGCAACCCTTATAGACGGCTCTCTGAATTCCCCGCTTATCCTATCAGTTTTCACACATACACTCCTGATATAAGGAAAGTTCTTCAGAATGAGCTTCCCTATGGTTTCACCATAATCCATAACCTCTGGCTTGAGATTCAGCACAGCTATATCTCCAATCCGCTGAAATCCCTTTGGAAGAAGCAATCTTTTATTTTCCGGTACAACAGTCAATATATCTTTAAAAGATGGCTTTTTCTGATTCATGATTTTGTTTCCTTTTCGACTTTCTTTTCTTTCTCTTTTTGTTCTTTCCCTTCTTCAGGAAGCATAACCTTTACTATCTCACCTTCCCTTTTTGCTTTTACTTTTATTTTTGCAGGCGGTTTGTGAACACCTCTTTTCCATATTGTTTCATTGAGTTTTTGTGATACCACGATTTTCTCTGCTTTCATATGCCTGGAAAGAAAATTTTTTATGGCTGAGACAGCTCTGGGTGTTCTTTTAACTCTCGATGCTTTTAACCACTCTCTCCGTAGCGGAATTGTGTATATTCTTTCGGTAGATTTTTCAGCCATGAGTTTCACCGCTAGACCTTCATCTTATCCCTTCTCCATGACCTTATCCTTATGGATATCCTTCTGGTTCGGGCTCTTTTAAGTCCGAATTTCTTTATATCCGCCCATCTGGGAGCGGATTTTATCTTCCCTCGAGCTATTGTTCTGATTTTCTTTCCAAGAGGTTTGTTTTTTGACACGGCAATCACTTTCTCTTTATATTGAATTCCTTTTTCTGCGTGATCTGTGTTATGTTTCTAAGTATTTCTTTCATCTCCTCATCGGTTATTTTTCTTTCTATACCGGTCTGGTACAGCTGGAGGAGGTATATTTCAGCCTGACCCGCAAGGACTGGATTTACAGACCTCACACGTCCAAGCCTCTCATAAGCCTCTTTGGTAAGCATTTTCGATATTAACTGTTTTTTCATCTCTTCTATTTGTTTCATTTGCTGAATCTGATTAACATCAATTTCACCGTAACCGTTCATATCAACCACCTTTGCTCAGTGCTTTTGCAACCCTTCCAAGAAGCGAATGCCCTTTTGGTGTAATAATCCTTCCTTTACCCTTCTCAGCCTTAACCAGCCCCGCTGCTTCCAGTTGCTGGAGAATTTTTCTTATAATTGCGCCAGAGGCTTTGTATTTATGTTCTGGTTTGTGTCCTCTGTTTTTCCTCCCTCCATATTCTTTTCTTAACCTTTCCACACCAACTCCGCCTTTGATGAATATCTTTCTTAATATGGAAGCAGTTCTCAGATACCACCAGTCCTCTTGCTGAGGAGGTCTTTCTTTATGAGCACCGGTTTTTACATACGCAGCCCATTCTGGTGGCTGAATTTCCTTTACCCTTTTCATCTCTTCTGCCAGCTTTTCAATGAATTTTTGCGAATCTATCGATGATATCAACGGCATGATTTCCCCCTTATCATGAAACCCGAAGACCGAATTAAACTATTATTAATGTAATATATATAAATCTTATCCGGACCAATTGACACTATACAAACCCTATCGCAGCATAAGCAACCACAGAATTCATATCTCCTGTAACCTCTCCAGAAGATGTATACTCTATAAGTTCCGCTCCTTTCAGGCCTAAATGTTTTGCCGTGTAGATTGCAACAGCTATAGGCCCATATCCGCATACAGAGCCTGATTCATCCTTTAAAACACCGAAGAATCCCTCAGCATCAAGATTTTTTATCCTCTCTATTGCAAGCATGTCCTTTCTCTTTGCCTCATCAAACCTTATGTAATGCGAAAAATCAGAGCTTGCAATAAAATTCACATCTTTAGATTTCATGATTTCTGCAAGAGTTTTTCCCAGGATCTCGCATTTTTTCAGAAATCTCTGAGAGTAATCCACATTAAAAATGGATACCGGCACAATGCTAAAACTTCCAAAAACCTCCTGAAGAATGGGAAGCTGAACCTCGATGGAGTGCTCTTCTGAATGAGCAATCACATCCTCCTCTACAACACCGCTTTCGAGTACAGCTTTCGCTACTTCCTCGTTTATTTCTATCTCTCCGAGAGGTGTTTTCCATATCCCCTTAGCCATCACCGAAAACTCCGGACCTATAAGGTTATGGTTCGGTCCGGCTATGATAAAGGTATTTGCTTTTTTTAAAGATGCTATTGCCTTTGCTGCAGTTTTTCCAGAATACTCATAACCAGCATGAGGAGAGATAACAATCCTGTATTTCGGTTGTGTGTTTATCCTGGAGAGCATGCCCCTTACCTGTTCTCTGAGATTATCCGGATTCAGATAATAGAACATTCCTGCAACAACAGGTTCTCTTTTCATGGTTTAGAATTGGATAGATGAAATAAATATTTTTATAAGAAAACAATTGTTCTTTATCCTACATATTCTAATGGCTCTTCTTTCTCCTCTTTTCTTTTTGTCACAGGCGCCCTGATTCTTCTTTCCATCTCCTCATAGAACCTTATCATATCTTTTGTAATAGAAGGTTTCACCTTCTTCAATGCTCTGGCAAAATCATTTTTTGTCACATACTTTGCATTGAAGTCCTTTCTGAGGGCAAACAGTCCGGCCTCTCTGACCAAAGCTTCAAGATCAGCTCCTGAATAGCCCTGAGTTTTCTTTGCGATATCTCTGAGATTAACATCTTTGGCAAGAGGCATGTTTCTGGTGTGGATTTTAAGTATTTCCAATCTTGCATCTTCATCTGGAGCTGGAACCAGAATCTGTACATCAAATCTTCCGGGCCTTAGCAGGGCTGGATCAATTATGTCCGGTCTGTTGGTTGCGGCAATAACCACAACATTATGCAATTCCTCCAGACCAGACATTTCCGTCAGGATCATGGATACAACATTCTCCGTAACCCTTGTTCCAATCTCCAGACCTCTTCTCGGTGCAATAGCATCTATCTCATCGAAAAATATTATTGTTGGTGCGACCTGTTTCGCCCTCTTGAATATTTCCCTAACCTTTCTTTCACTCTCCCCAACCCATTTTGTAAGAATTTCCGGCCCCTTTACGGAAATGAAATTCGCTCCAGACTCATTTGCCACAGCCTTTGCAAGAAGGGTTTTACCAGAACCCGGTGGACCGTAAAGCAAAACCCCTTTAGGAGGCTTTATACCCATTCTCTTGAAAGCTTCAGGATGTTTCAGAGGCCATTCAATGATCTCTTTAAGGGTTTCCTTAACCTCTTTAAGACCACCCACATCCCTCCAAGTTACCTTGGGTACCTCTACCATTACCTCCCGCATGGCAGAGGGTTCAACAATTTTCAAAGCATTTTCGAAATCCTTCTTTGTAACCTTTATTTTCTCCAGAACACTCTGCGGAAGTTCTTCCTGCTTTTTCCAAGATATCTGTGGAAGGTTTCTTCTCAGGGAGAACATAGCAGCTTCCTTGCATAAAGCGGCAAGATCCGCTCCAACAAATCCGTATGTCACAGAAGCTAACCAGTCCAGATCAACATCATCCGCAAGAGGCATGTTTCTGGTATGTATCTGCAGAATTTCCTTTCTTCCTTTTTGGTCCGGTACACCTATCTCTATTTCTCTATCAAACCTTCCGGGTCTTCTTAAAGCCGGGTCTATTGCATTAGGCCTGTTGGTTGCAGCAATGACTATAACCTTCCCCCTGCTTTTCAGACCATCCATCAATGTTAATATTTGCGAAACAACCCTTCTTTCTACTTCACCCGTGACCTCTTCTCTCTTGGGTGCAATAGCGTCAATCTCATCAAAAAAGATTATGGAAGGCGCGTTTTTTTCCGCCTCCTCAAAGATTTTCCTTATGTTCTGCTCGGATTCTCCATACCATTTAGACATAACCTCGGGTCCGTTAATAGCTATAAAATTCGCTCCAGACTCATTTGCCACAGCCTTTGCAAGAAGGGTTTTACCGCAGCCTGGTGGACCATAAAGCAAAACACCCTTTGGAGGTTCTATACCCACTCTTTCAAATATCTCTGGATGTCTTAAAGGAAGCTCAACCATTTCCCTTATTTTTTCTATAGCATCTTTCAATCCACCTATATCTTCATATGTTATTGTTGGTACTCTCTTCTCTTCAACATCCACAGCCTCTGATTTTACCTCCACTTCTGTCATTTCAGTTATTCTTACAATACCCCCCGGATTTGTGCTTACAACGACAAGTTTTGTTTCACCTGGTATGGGTGTGAAAAACATCTCTTCTATATCCATACCAAAAAACTCCTCGAAAGGTGAACCCCTTCTCTGTTTTATCACAGGGAAGGGTGCAATTATATCACCTTTTGTCACAGGTCTCATAAACAGATTTTTCTTTATAAGGTCAGGGTGCACCTGAAGTATTATGCCCTTCTGTGCCGGAGCAAGAACAACTCTTTTAGCTTCTTTGATATCAGCTCTTTTGACCTTTATGGTTTCACCAACACCGACACCAGCATTTCTTCTTGTGAGACCATCCATTCTTATTATATTTAATCCAACATCTGCAGGATACGCTCTTACAGCTATCGCACCGGTTATGTTTTTACCCTGAAGCTCAACCACATCTCCCTCTTTCACACCTATAGCATTCATGGTTTTGGTATCAATTCTCACAATTCCTCTACCGAATTCTTCCCTGTTGGTTAGTTCCCCGACTTTAAGAGACACAACTCTATCTTCAGGCACTCTAACACCCATTTTGTTTTATTTGTTAAGAGTGTTATTTATTAATTACTACAGGAGTTTAAATTCCATACTTTACTAAACAGCCATTATCTGAACGTAATCATTTTTTGCCTCTATACTAAGAAGATGATATCCTTCTTCTGTAGGCACACTCCCGTTGAGTTTCGCATCCGAAATTGCAAACACATTGGTATAACCAAAGGAAGTGCTTACATTGAAAATGATAGTTGTATTTATCATACTTATATTCATCACTCCTGTGGGAATGTAAACTCTGAGAGAAACCTTTGCAGGTGGACCCTGAGAATAAACAAGGCTTGCAGTATCTGCTATCTGTTTTACTGCATTTTCTGCATATGAAAGGGAAAGCTCTGTTCTTGCCTGTTGGTGGAGAGAAATGGTATACATCCATAAAGGTATTATAAATGTAAGAACTATACCAAGAATTGCAATATATTCCAATGCTGCTTGAAGAGTTTTCATTTCTTCCACCGAGATTCAGATTTCCATCCGCTTAAAGATCATCAGTGGGGACGCTGGGAGTTTCGCTTGAAGATTCGAACCCAGATGAACCGGTATCTTCTCATCAGACAAAACCCTCAACGCTCCAGAAAGTTCTTACCTGGAGCCGGTCAGGATACCATTACCTCACGTCCCCACAACTTTATTTATTTTCTATTCCTCAAGGTTTAAAAATTCCAGAAAGCCCCGGGCGGGAATATCACTCCGGAAATAACTCTCACAGAGTTTTGAACCCGCGACCTCAGCGTATCCGGACAGAACATTTCTGTTACCAACGCTGTGCTCTACCAACTGAGCTACCGAGGCTTTCCTTAAAGTGAATTTTTAGAGAGAGTATATAAAATTTTTACACTGAGAGAAGCAAACGCCGGGGGCAGGAATCCCGATCTTCAGAGGGGATTAAAATTACGTTTTCTCTTGAAACAGCATGAAATGAGCATAGATAGACTTTATTACCCCTCTGACTTTTCGAACCTGCACGTCCCGAAAGGGACACCAGATATCTTGAACTCCTCATACCCGCCGCTTATCAGAGTCAAGCCAATCGAATCATCAACCCGTTCTCGGATTTTATTCCGAGGAGGGTCAATCATAATATCTGGTTCTCAAGTCTGGCGCGTTATCCATTCCGCCACCCCGGCATGTCCGTTATAAAATAAATGTTTCCCCATTTTTAAAGCTTAAGATTATGCTCAAAACCAGACCTTCTTGCTTTTTGCAGCGACCATGCATCCTCTATAAGCATATCCGGAATCCTTCCCTCCAGTATCGGATATGCCAACCTGCATTTACTGCATATTAAAAACATTTTTTTATGCTTAATATTCCCTTTACATTTTGGACAAGCCATTATTTTGAGAAGTTCTTTGTCCATATTTGCTTATTAAATACAATAATAATATAAAAAGATATGCCCCTCATTATTGTTCCCACATCACATGTGGCTGAAGAGAGTTTAGAAAGGGTTAAGAATACGATAGAAAGATTTAAACCTGATGTTATAGCTGTGGAACTGGACATTCACAGATTTATATTACTGGAAGAGAAGAATAAAAAATCTACAGACCTCAGATCTTCAGGTTTTCTGAACTTCGCAATATATACTCTCATGAAAAAACTCCAGATACGGCTGGGTAAAAAGACCGGTATATTTCCGGGTTCAGAAATGCTGCTTGCCATAAAAATCGCTGAGGAAAAGGGAATAGATGTGGAGTTCATAGACAGAGATATAAGAATAACACTTTTCAAACTTCAAACCATACCCATAAAAGAAAAGATAAAACTTATCTTGTTTCTGCTTTTCGGATTTTCCTTCTCCTTTAAATTCGATCTCAAAAAAATACCCCCTCAGGATATAGTTGATAAAACTGTTGAAACCCTGAGAAGAAACTTTCCCTGCATATATAGAATTCTTGTAACAGAAAGGGATTCGTACATGGCAGAAAGAATAAGAAGCCTTATGAAAACCTATAAGCGGGTTCTTGTGTTTGTAGGAGCAGGTCACAAAAAAGGACTTGAAACCCTTTTATTCAAAGAACCTCAAAGACCTTCTTGAGATTCACATCTGTATTAACACACCCATCACGAAGAAGTTCTACAGCCTGACCGGGAATGTTGATGTTTTCCAATGCTATAACAAGTTCTTTAAGACATGCTATACCTATCACACCTTTGGGTTTCAATCTTTCTATGATATTCATTACCATAGAACCACCCGGAACTATAAAGGATTTGTAGCCCATCTTCTCCGCTTTCATTTTTATTTTGTAAATCTTGCATGAGTTTTTGTTCTTACAGCCTTTACACTGATATCCGAATTTTCCGAGAGTTGCCTTGCAAAGGTTTGCCGGTCTGAGACAGTGAGGAATGAAAACGATCTTGTCCTTCGGAGGTATGGATTTGATAATATCCTTGTAAAGACTGTTTTTCAGCTCTACATAAAGCCTGTCTATATTTTCAGGGTTTATTCCCAGGAAATTCAAAGTGTTTTTCAAAGCCTTTCTTGTGGAAAAATCAGCACCTGTGCTTATGAGTTTTTGAATAAGCTTTTTCATAAAATCTCACATTTCTCTAAGCCTTTTTACCCTTTCCTCTATAGGAGGATGTGTTGAAAACAGATTATTGAACCAGTCCTGCCTGAATGGATTAACAATGAAGAGATGGGAGGTTGCACTGGACATGTTCTTTAAGGGTTTTTCTTTTACCATTTCGGCTATTTTCTCCAAGGCGGATGCCAAGGCCCGAGGTCTTTTTGTCAGAAGCGCTGCTTTATAATCTGCTGCATATTCTCTTGAACGAGACAATGCAAGTCTTAAAAGCAAAGCTGCAAGAGGAGCAAAGATTATTATTGCTATAAGGCCTATAATATTTCCCTCTTCTCTTGTATCACCTTCAAAAAACAACGACCAGTATCCAAACTGTGCAAGATAAGAAATTGCTCCTGCTATAGTTGCAGCCATAACCTGAAGCAGGGTGTCCCTGTTTTTGATATGTGCTATCTCATGCGCAAGCACTCCCTCAATTTCTTCGTTTTTGAGTTTTAGCAAACCTTCTGTGTACGCAACAGCAGCATGATTTGGGTCCCTACCGGTTGCAAACGCATTTGGAGTATCTATTGGTATCACATATAATTTCGGTGTGGGTATTCCAGCCTCTCTTGAAAGCTTGGCAAGCATGTTCTCCAGTTCTATGTGCTTACTGGGCCTTGCCCTGTACATTCTCAAAACAATAGTATCAGAATACCAGTATGAAAAAAAGTTCACAATTACCGCTAAAATAAAGGCTATGAGCATTCCTGTGAATCCACCGATTATCCATCCGGCTCCAAGAAATATCGCCATTAACAATCCGAGAAAGATGAGAAGATCAAGCATTTTGTTTGTTCACCCCTTAGTTTTACTTAATTTTCTATTAATATTTAAATTCTTCACTATTTCATCAACCACATCTTTAGGAGTTTTATTAGAGGTATCTATTTCATAAAATCCCTTTCCCTGTTCCAGAGCCTCGCTCTTGCATATCTCCATGATTTCTGCCAGGACATTCTCTTCGATCTTCTCTCTCCGCCAACCCTTTTCTCTCCCCCTCTTTCTCAATTCCCCGGGATTTGTTCGAAGGATTATTAAAACATCGGAATCCATATCATGTGCATAATGTGATTCTATAACGAGATTTTTCTTTTTTAGCTTTCGCAGCTCTGATTTTATCTTTTCAACATCAACTATATCACATTTTCTTCTTTCATCATAGCCGCAGAGAAGGTTTTTTTCTCTGGCAAAATCATTAAGGCTTATAACCTCATATCCAAGCCTTTCTCCAAGCAGTTTTGCAACAGTGGTTTTTCCTGTTCCCGGTGTTCCTGATATTGCAATTATCATCGTTGCACCCATGCTTCTATAATAGATATTAACCATATAAAGAATTTTCGGATTTCGGTAATGATTTTTTCTATAATATCATTCCCCTTTTTATTCACATTTACCGTCAGCACAATTCCGTCCTCATACACACCGTTTTCCGAAAAAACATCTATATTAATGTAATTTATTTCAGGCTTTTCAGGTGTGTACGGAAAAACCAGAGTTTTTGTTTTTCCTTTGCGTATGAAAAATTCTTTTTTTGCGAGGTGGTTATTCCATTTCAGCTCTGCAATTCCCTTTGTATTTTCCACACCAAGCAAAGTCAGAGTAATATTAACAGTTTCTCCAGCGATTATGCTCTCAGGAATCGTGACGTTTTGTAACCTTATCTTTCTTTTTTGGAGAACAGTGATATATTTTATCACAGCATTTCCCGTGGATGAAAAGAGCACAAGGCTGTAGTTTCCCGGTGTTTGCGGTGCCGTGAGCCTGAAAGAGATTTTTTTGCTCTCATAAGGCTTTAGATGAACGGTTCTATTGGCAACAACATCGTTGAATAAAAGATAGATTCCAATATCTATTGAATGAAGTTCCTTGTTGAACAGAAGCGCAGTAACGGAAAATCCTTCACCTAAAGAAAACACACTCGGTGTGTTAAGGTACATATTTACCCTTGTTTTTGTAGGTTCTACTCTAACTGTAAAATTATCAACAAGACCGCCTCCTGAAACGATAACAGGGCAGATATAGCTTACTCCTTTCTCAATTGGCGGTGACTTTAAAAGCCATGCAAGTGTTTGCTTTCCGCAGAAAGCAAGTGTTTTACTCGAGCTGTCAGTATCTAAAAAAGGATTTCCATCCATATCCGAGCAGCTCGTAAGTGTTACATCCGTAAGCACACACTTCTCTGGAAGATTCGGTGATACATCGATCATCAGCAATCCATAGGCATCACCCGAAAGTTTTTCCGGCAAAAGAGTCTCGCTTATCCGAATTCTCGGTGATTCGCGTTTTTCCAAAAGTTCTATAACAGGTATCTGATCCCTGTACCATTTTGGTTTAATCTGCACACCCGTGAACCACATATATTCTGAATAATTGGAATCCGGAGCGTTGCTGAACTTTATATGCGTCGCATCCACAGGTGATTCCAGCCATGTAGGGTCCACTGTAACAAGCCTGTTTCCATACTCCACTTCCACCCATCCATGGGGTCCCCAGTATGTGCCTGGGGTTTCCTCTGTATAAGCATAACCCATAACATAGTATGCATTATAGCCCAAAGCTCTAAGCATACTTATCAGAAGGTTTGCATGACCATCACAGACAGCTTTTTTATTCTCAAACACCCATTGTGCAGATTTATTTAAACCTTCATACTTTTTATCATAATCCACATAGTCATATACCCATTTAGCAAGCTTCAGAACGGTTTCGATATCTCTTGCCTTGCCTGCAATGGAGTGGGCAGTTTTTTTGATAGTCTCCGAAGGTTTTATAAGCTCAGTTAATGGAAAGCTCTTTCCCGGTGCTTTTTCCTCAACATTGTACACTTCAACTTCAAATGTAACGGTATATTTCAATTCTTTGCCTACAGGAGGATCTTTCCAGTGAAGGTGCATCACTCTGTTACCCCACTTATCGAGGCTGAAGTTATAATCTTCAGGTCCATCCACGGATTTCAGAACGGTTTTTTGTCCTGGAGTTTCCTGCGGTATGGAAAGCTGTATATCAATAGAATCACACCTTGCAAAGGGACCTTCTGCCTCAAGAAAAACACTTCCGGATTTGGAAACCAAAAATTTTGCATACTTTACAGCTTCAGGATTTTCCAAAAGCTTTGCCTCTGCAGAAAAAACCGTGAGCCAAAAAATGAAAACCACGAGAAGAATCTTTGCTAAATTCATGTTTTGTATTTTGTTTCAGGATATTTTTATAAGTGGAAGCTTTTAGACCTTTATAATTTGCGCCGCATTTTTATAAAATTTTTTGCCTGTTCTCCGCAAAATCCCCGCAATTCACCGCAGAGAGTATGCGGTGGATTTTCCTCTGCCTCTTTTTTCGACCATGCCCTTCGCAATGAGGGTTTTCATCCTTCTCAAAATCGTGTCTTCACTCACTCCTATAGTTTCTGCTATCTCTTTTGCTTTGCACGATTCCTTAATTCTCAAAACCTGAAGGATTTTTCTCGAAATCTCATCCCCAACAAATTCCGGAACACCTCTTTTTACTATCAGCTTTGTGGTGTTCTCCCCTATCACATAATTCAAGTCTGTTCCGTTTTTTTCTGCAATATCCCTCATTGCGTATATCCCGCTTCCGTATTTTTCAATCACACCTATATCATAGAAATACTGGGATATCAGAGGATTTCTGGGTTTGTGCACAGGATTTTCCGGGGAAACGCCAGGAGGAAAACTTCCGGGATTCTCTATCTCAATTCTGTCTGGATAAACAAAAACCAGTATCTCTCTCGTGTCAAAATAGTTTCTATGGCATATTGCATTTGCCAGAGCCTCTCTGATGATTTCCGGATGGATTTCATACCTTTCGGTTCTTTTCATACCCTTTATTATCACACTTTTCTTCAGTTTTTCCATGAGGGTTTCAACACCCCTTTCGAACATATCCCACAGGTTTCCGCCAATCTCCTTCTCATCCAGAATCTCCCTTCTTTCGAGAGAGAGAAGTTCGATTACACGGATTTTCACATAAGGGAAATACCTCTGCGGGTTTTTCGAGAAAAACAGAATCCCGGCGTTTGTTACCTTGCCTTTAAGGGTTATCCTCAAGGCCTCGGCAAGCGTTTGAAAATCCATTTCCGGAATTTTTACATTTCTTATCCTCTTTCTTTCCTCAAGAAATTTTCTAACCGTGTTTTTCTCTATATCGCTGATATCCGCGAATTCATTTATAAGTTCATCAAATTTCACGAACAGGGCTTCTCCGGCTTTTTCATAAAGCTCATCAATGCTTAAGGGCCTGTCGGACGTTCCTATCCTGACATAGGCTACATTCCGGTAGGTATGGAGCTTTCTGGATTTCTCCACCTTCACAATCGCCAAAAGTTTTCCATCTATTTTGATGGTTTCTATATGCACCTTGGGTCTGGGATGAATGGAGGAGATTATATTTTCCGCTTTTTCAAGACCCTCCTTTCCAATGCCTGCAATACTTCCATCATCCTCCACACCCAAAAGAACAACACCGCCGTTTGTGTTAAGGAATGCGCACAGGGTTTTCCCGAAACCATTCACTTTCGATTTGAACTCCACAGTCTGGTTTTCCCCTTCCTTTATTATTCCTAGAAGTTCGGACAGCTTCATGCTTTATAATTTGCGCCGCATTTTTATAAAATTTTTTGCCTGTTCTCCGCAAAATCCCCGCAATTCACCGCAGAGAGTATGCGGTGGGTCAAAAACCCAAAAACATTAATATTCCTAAAATTCAATCAATTTGATATGAGCGGACTGGAGATATGGACCGAGAAATACAGACCGAAAACCCTGGATGAAGTAGTTAATCAAAAGCATATAGTGGAGAGGCTTAAAGTCTGGGTTAAGGAGGGTTCAATACCGAACATGCTTTTTGCAGGTCCTGCAGGAGTAGGAAAAACCACGGTTGCCCTTGCCCTCGCAAGAGAACTTTACGGAGAACATTGGCGAGAAAACTTTCAGGAAACAAATGCAAGTGATGATAGAGGTATAAATGTTGTGAGAGGCAGAATAAAGGAGTTTGCACAGATAAAACCCATAGGTGCGGATTTCAAAATAATATTTCTCGATGAAAGCGATGCTCTAACACCGGAAGCCCAGCAGGCATTGAGAAGAACCATAGAGATGTATGCGGGTGTGTGCAGATTCATTCTTTCATGCAATTATTCCTCAAAAATTATTGAGCCCATACAGTCCAGATGTGCTGTGTTCAGGTTTAAAAGCCTCGCCAAGGACGATGTGTTTACTTATCTGAACAGAATAATAGAAGGCGAGAAGCTGCAGGCAGAGGAATCGGGTCTTGAAGCGATATATGAAATTTCCGAAGGCGATCTCAGAAAGGCAACAAACCTTTTGCAGGCTACAGCAGCTGTGGGAAAAATAACAAGGGAAACGGTTTACGAGGTTGCATCACAGGCAAAACCCGGAGATGTGAAGGAGATGCTTGAACTTGCTCTAAAAGGAAATTTCATGAAAGCAAGAGAAAAACTTCAGGACATGCTTTTCGCTCAGGGACTTTCCGGAGAGGATATAATAAAAGAGATTCACCGACAGATTTTCCTTCTTGAAATCCCAGAGATTAAAAAAATGGAATTAATAGAAAAAACAGGCGAATACGAATTCAGGCTTAATCAGGGCGGAAGTGAAGATATACAGCTTGAAGCCCTTCTTGCGCAGTTTGTAAAAATCGGAAAGTGAAAGCATGAAAGCCGCTGCTCTGTTTTCTGGCGGAAAAGACTCAACCTTTGCTATCTATCAGGCAATGAAACAGGGCGTTGAGGTGAAATATCTCATATCCATTTTCCCCAAGAACCCGGATTCCTACATGTTCCACTATCCGAATATAAAGGTCACACGCCTTCTGGCAGAGGCAATGGAGATACCACTTGTATTCAGAACATCAGAAGGCAGAAAAGAGGAAGAGTTAAAGGATATAGAGGAAGCCCTCCGTTCTGTTAGGAGGGGGATAGAAGCGGTGATTGTGGGTGCTCTGGAAAGCAACTATCAAAAGGAAAGGATTGAGAGAATCTGCGAGAATCTCGGTCTGAAAGTGATCGCTCCCTTATGGCATATGGACCGGGATAAGATATGGAAAAACCTTCTTGATTCAGGCTTCAGGGTTATGATAACAAAAGTCGCTGCCGGTGGTCTGGACAAATCCTGGCTGGGAAGGGTTATAGACGAGGATAATATAAACGATTTCCTCAGGATATGTTCAGAACACGGAATACATCCCGGAGGAGAGGGAGGAGAATTCGAAACCACAGTTCTGGACTGCCCGATATACAAGAAGAAACTTGAGGTTCTCGAAGGAAGGGAGGTATGGGAAGGTGATTCCGGAGTTTATCTGATAAAAAATGCAATACTCATTGAGAAAAAAGGCGAATAGCGGGGGGTGGATTTGAACCACCGACCTTCGGGTCTCCCAGAGCAGCTTATGAGCCATCCGCAACCCCTTTGCTCTTTGCAAACGGGTTACGACGAGCACTCCAGGCTGCTCCATTACGGTCATTCTGCCAGAGGCAGAACAATCCCCGCTAAGACCCTGGAGTGCGTTCTATCCTATTGATTTTAATCGAAATGGTATTTAAATGTATAAGTTTATAAGGCAAATAAAGAACAAAGGATCTCTTTTTATCTTTGTTTCTCATTTTTCTCTTGGAAATCTTTGCATTTATATCAAATCTACTCAACATCAATTTACATTTTTTAAGTAATGCAAGATTGGTATTCGTTATTTTGAGGGGTTGATGTAGCCTTCAGCATCTATTAAACCCGAGATGAAACCAATAGATATCTCATATTTTCCTCTGTGAATAATCCGGATTCTATACAATTTTTAAAGATTTTTGAATAACCCACACCCGGTTCTGTAAACTTATTGTTGGCGAAATAATTAAAAATTAAATTATTATTTCATTTTCCAAAAATACGCAATAACCAAATTACAAAACCTGCAGTACCTATCACACCTACACCAGCGATTAGAATGTAAATAGCAGAGAAAGTGTTTGTTTCTATTTGTTCAATGGTTTCTTTTGTTTCATCATTTTTAGGCAAAATTTGTTTTAAAGAAGAGAAAAAGACCCCCAGAAATATTACTAAAATAACAATCAACATCCAAAACTTCCCCTCTTCTAGAGTAGATTGTATCATATAAAATGTAGTAAAATCCTTTCTTTTTAACTTTTTACTTGATAAATTGTTGCCAATTCAATCAATTCATGCCATAAAGCAGAAATTTTTGTATCAGTATTTGGTCTCTGAATGCAAATAAAATTCCACAACATAATGTCTGTATTTTTTATCATAATAAGAGTAACCATCACCTAAGAAGAATCCCATTAAGTAACCCTTTTCACTATCGGTTAGTTTATCAAGAGATATTTTGAGGCACATAACAAAGTTTCATCTCTTATAATAAAAAATTGAACGATAATAGCATTCCAGTATTCCTTAAACTAAATATGTAAATACAACCATGCAAACACTATATAAATATCACTTTTCTCATAATTTCAAACCAAGGATACTATGCAGACAACCAAGTGGATAGCAGGAATAGATGAGGCAGGCAGGGGCTCTGTACTCGGACCCATGGTCATTGTCGGTGTTCTTGCTGATTCCAAGACAGAAAACACACTCAAAAAATTAGGTGTGAAAGATTCCAAAGTCCTTACACCAGAAAAGAGAGAAAAACTTGCAGAAGTTATCGAAAATACAGCTAAAGATATTATAGTTGTAAAGGTCGGTCCGTGCAAGATAGATAGTTACAGAAAAAGCGGAATAAGTTTGAATCAGATTGAAGGCATGAAAATGGTGGAAATCATAAACTACCTGAATCCTCATATTACACAGATAGATTGTCCTGATCACAATCCCTGGAAATTCAAGGAATTCCTGAAAAGTACATGCAATGTGAATTGTGAAATAATCGTGGAACACAAAGCCGATGTGAAATATCCTTTGGTATCAGCCGCATCGATTATAGCAAAGGTTGAAAGGGATAAGGAGATAGAAAAGCTGAAAGAAAAACATGGAGATATAGGCTCCGGATATTCCCATGACCCAGTTACGATGAAATGGCTGGAAAACTGGATATCGCATACCAAAGAATTTCCAGATTTTGTGAGAAAAACGTGGGAGACTGTTCGAGAATTAAAAAGAAGCAGGTCTCAATCGATTCTTTCCAGATGGCTGAGATTCCGATAACTTTAAAAATCTTTCGCTGGTAAGGCTTAAAAAACTAATCCTCATACTTATTGCTATATGAGAGTAAAAACAATAATTTTTATGGCAATGGCCTTCATTGTCATGCTTTCTTCTCCAGCGCTTGCTCTCTCCAATATTGAAATATCCGTCTCAACAAACCAGCAACCTTCAAATACAGTTTCAGCCTGTCCTGATAGTGTGATCACATCGGATGTGCTTAATGTAGTCGTGACAAATCTGAATGAAGAAACAGATACATTCTACCTCACACTCGACTGGATTGAAAATGCAGGATTTATTTTACCAGAGATAACCCTTGCCTCCGGTGAATCCAGAAAAATAGAGCCCTTGTGGTTGACAGTTCCCTATACAATGGAACCCGGAACCTACACAGCAAGAATAAAGGTAAAATCCGCTCTCACCGGAGAAGAAAAAAGCGTTGATATAATGGTTGAAGTTCTGAGATGCAGAGCTGTTGATATTTTGGTAAAGAATAACTATCAGCAAATGTGCAAAGAAAGAATACAACCAGCTGTTTACAAACTTACTGTGACCAATAAAGGAAAATGGGATGAAACCTTTTACATCACGACAGATTCTGAATATGCAGGGGCATCTGATGAAACTATCTACCTTGCTCCGGGCGAGAGCAAAGATGTGGATGTCGTTGTTACTCCACCAGAGGATGTAAGCGGTGTATTTACAGTTGTTGTTACAGCAAGACCAACCGATCCGAGATTCGGGTATATAAAGGATACTGAAACGCTCTATCTGAACATGGTAGATTGCTATTCTTTCATAGCAAGAATAATACCGGAGGAAAAAAGAACATGCTACGGAAAGGATGCTGATTTCACTCTGGTAATAGAAAACACCGGTCTAGAAAGCGATGTATATTACATCTCTTCACCGGACTGGATAGAGGCTGAAGAGGAAAGAGTGGAAGTCAGTAAAGGGGAAAGAAAGGAGATAAAGCTTTTGGCAACACCAGAAACCACAGGAATAATGAACTTTACAGTGGAAGTCTTTTCTCAGGCAGATAAAGAAAAAAGAGAACATGTTCATGCTGTGATTATTTCCGAAGAATGCAGAGCCTTTGAAATTCTTCAGGCGGATGTGGAAAAAACCGCATGTTCAGGTGGATTCGTTGAGAATTATACCATACAGATAAAGAACACAGGCCCTGTAGAAAACACAATAAACCTTCATTCTTCCTATGGCATACTCGACAAAACCCAGATTATTCTCTCACCCGGAGAGGTGGAAACAGTGACACTCACCGCAGCCACACCACAAAAGGAAGGTGTTGTTAATATCACGCTCACTACAAGCGATGGTGTAACCTCCAAAGAAATAGAGATGAAGCTTGTGAGTGAAAATTGCTATAAAGAGAAGCTTGTGATAACACCAGAGGTGCAGGACACATGTCCGTATACAGAGGTTGAATACACGGTACTCGTAGAAAATACAGGTAAACTTCCAGACAATATAACTCTGGATTATGGACTGGAGAGCAAAAACTTCATCCTGCTTCCAGGAGAATCAAAGAAAATAAATGTTAAGCTTTCTGTGGAGTATGAGAAGCCTGGTATGTACAGTATTCCAGTCACAGTTACTTCAGAGAATGTTAATGTTTCCGGTGAGATTAAAATGAATGTCAAACCCATGGATGAATGCTATTCTGTTATGCTTTACGATGGCAATGCAACAGTAGAAACAGGAAAAGCTGAAGGAAAAGCAATAAGCATAAAGAATACAGGAGAAGTACTGCAGAAATTTGTTCTTTCAGTTGATGGACCAGAGTGGGTGTATGTAGAACCAAGAAGCTTGGTTTTGGAACCTGGAGAAGAAGGAAATGCATATGCTTACATTTCTCCGCCTTATGCCACACCTCCCGGAAACTATACAGTCAAAATAACTGCATCTTCGAATCACACTCAAGGAGAGTTTGAAATGAATGTCTACATTCCAGGAGAGATAGCAGAAAATGTAACTGAGAATATAACTCCAGAAAAAACAGTAACACTTAATGTTTCTCTTGGAGAAAATGAAACAGGCATGCCCATAACAGGAATGGCAGAAACAGAGAAAAACGAATGGAAGACCCTGGTTGTTGCAGTGATAATGCTTATAATAATAATCATTCTCGCTGCTCGATTTATACTTCTATTCAGATAACCGCGCGGTTTTAACTATTTATTTCATCTCTTGAAAACTATTAATCATATGAAGCAAATTGCAGTAATGGTTTTCTTCGTAGCAATATTTTTCTTTACAGTGTCCACAGGTTATACTCAGGCACTGATTTATAACAAATGCCCTGATAGTGCCGGGGTATATTCTATCTCTGGAGATGAAATATCTACTATTGAGGAAGATTTATGCGATAATGAAGAGGTTGAGATTTATACTTCCCAGTATGTTATCGCTAACTGGACCAGAGAATCCTATCCTCCATTTCAGAATGAAGAGGACCCTGTTATTGAAGGTGTCCAGCGCATCGATAGAAGGGTGAACATCACTTCAGCAAGTTTGATTACAGGAATGGTGGCGAGCAGTTCCGATATTCAGGTTGATTTCTATGTGCTTAATTGCAGCAGCGATATTCCTGTTTTAATCTCCACAAAATCTATAAGCACATCATACTCAGTTTATACAATTCCGATACCGCTGTCCTGCATTTCCGAATGTTCCTTGGACGGGATATACTCAATAGGAATAGAACCACAAGCACAGGGATGGGGAAAGAAGTACGTGGAAATGGATTTGCTAAATCTCTCTATTGAATACGATTTGGAGATAATTTACGGCAAGCTTTCTGCTTCTATCTCTGCGCCGCAAGAGATAAGCAAATATGATGATAACGGTTATCTGAATTACTTCAGCATAACCGCAGAGACAACATGCTCCAATGGAGATTGTGGAGAGGTAGAAATGCTTCTTGAATGGAGCGAGGATGGGGTTACCTATAAGCCCGTTCCGGTTGGCTTCGGTGATATATTTTATGTAACCTCAAACAATCTGTATTCGTGTCAGAACCTCAACAGCCAGAACACACAGTGTTCATATATATGGACGGTTCAAATTTCCGATGATGCGCAAATCAAGCCGTATTATTTCAGAGTAAAAGCAAACTCAAGTTATGAAAATGTGGGCGAGGTGTATTCAGGAGAAGTACAAACAGTATTAAAACTTGGTAACATCACAATAGAAAGTGCATATCTTTCTAACACAACTATATATACAGGAGAATTCACAACACTCTCCGCTTCTGTATCATGTACAGATTATTACTGTGGTGATGTAAAAATCTATGCAAAAAACGACGGTGTTCTGCTGACAGATCAGGGAGATCTGACAACACAGGATGAGAATCCAGTTATATGCAGGCTGGGTCCAGGTAACACATGTCTTGTTTCTTGGAGCATTCAGGGAAATACCGAAGGAACTTACTCTTCCTTGGGTGTATATGCACAGGAAGTCGAGAATGTTGGTGAAACGGATGAACAAACACTCACATTACAAGTTATATCTCCACTTTCACCCTCCCTTTCACTGAATGCCTCTCTTACACCCATAGAAATAGAAAAAGGAGAAACCGCCAATCTCACCGCAACAATTTCATGCCTTAACGACCCATGTGGGAATGTAAGTGTATATGCAATGCAAGATACTACCGAAATACCCGTAACATCAGGTGATATAACTGTAGATGAAAACCCAAAAACATGGAAAACCCTAACATGCTTAGAAAACATGCAGGACGGAGATTTGTGCAGGGTGACATTCATAATCAAAGGAAACTCTCCAGGCACCTATCAGGATATATATGTCAAGGCTGTTTCTACAAATACACAGGATGCACTATCCTCTAAATTTTACCTAACAGTAGCAGAACCCCTGGGAAATATAATATTTTCAGATGTAAGTATAACACCCAATCTAATAGAAACAGGTAACACAAGCCAGATTTCCGGAAATCTTTACTGTACTGAGAATTACTGTGGAAATATCACCGTTTCTTTAAGATACGAAAACGGTGAATTGATAGGAAAAACAGGAGACCTCACAACAGATGATGCAAATCCATTTGTATGCGGTGTGGTAAGCAATTGTAAATTCTCTTGGAACGTTAAGGGCAATACAAATGGTACATATCTTTTATCGATTCTTTCGGAATCGAATGAAAGTATTTCAAACGAAACACATAAAACATTAACAGTCAAAGCACCGGGAAGCCAGATATCACCTGTGCTTTCCATCTCTCCTATGGAAAATCTCTCCTTCACTTCAGGTCAGAGTATATCCCTTCAGTCGAGTGTTTTCTGTTCAGGAGAGGACTGCGGCGAGGTTGAGATATACCTCCAGATAAAGCTCAATGGTGAGTGGACAAACCTCACGGAAAACACAGTAGTAAATACACCAGAAAACAAAAAATCCTACATCCTTAATGCAGGAGATGAAGAGATCGTTTCATGGGAAATAGGATGTTCTGAAGTCGGTGTGTATGAGCTCCGGATAGTTGCCGATGGTATTTCTCTCGATGTTCAGGATGCGTATGAATATTTTCAGGTAGAAGTAACATCTCAGGGTGAAATTTCCATATCCATCATCTCCCCAAAAGACGGTTCCACATTCTCTCGCGGAGAAAACATGGATTTAGAAGCGGAAGTGAGAGTGGGTAATGAACCAAACTCCGGCCTTGCTGTAAAGGTATATTCCAAAGACCTCTTCCGCGATACGGTTCTTAAAGACCTTGGTAACGGCAGATACAAAGCAAGTATTAAGATACCGCAGAGTGCTCAAGGAAAGTATACCGTAACATTTTCCGTAGAAGGTAAAGAAAAAAGCACAACCATAAAAGTAAATCCAGAAATCATAAAAGTTCGCATTCGAACAGACGGATACAACTATACAACAGCGGACGCAATAATATTATACGGTACAGTAAAGAAAAATAACCTGCCTGTAAAGGCTACAGTAAAGCTTACATTCTGCAAACAGAAAACAGAAGTTATAAAAACAAACGAGACAGGAGAGTACTACTTAAAATATGAGCTGTTTGGTCTTCCAGAAGGGATATGTACGATAGAGGTTTATGCTTCGGATGAGTATGAAAACTTCGGTACAGCAAAGACGAACATAAATATCGTGAAATCCGAAAACGAAATCTATACCATTGTGTTTTTCGAGCCAAAGGAGAATCAGAGAATAAAAGAAGGGAGTGACGTGAATATAAGCCTTAAGGTTTTCTGGAATTCTTTACCTGTAAGCGGTGCGGATGTTACATGCAGAGATCCCTTCGGAAATAAGATCACTCTGGATGAAGAAGACGCTACTTATTCTACAACAATTTTCAGAATCGGTAGAAATCCGAATAAAGAAGAATGGATTGTTGACTGCACAGCAAGAAAAGGAGAATATTTCGGAAGCGGTTTTGTTAAGGTAATGGTTCTACCAGAAAATACAATCATCTTTGAAGTGATTCATCCTGAAGAAGGAAAGATATTCCAACCCGGCGAGAATGTGGAGTTCAAAATAAAAATAAGATACATAAATGGCACTCTGTTTACAAATGGAAGTGCTTATCTAATGATTGATAACAAAATAATAAATCTCACCCCTTCTGAAGAAGATGGAACATATCTCGGCTATTATACAGTGGAAAAGGAGGGAAAGATTGTATTTGAAATGTACGCTTCTGATTTTGCAGGAAATACCGGAAAAAGCAAACTCGAGATAGTTTCAGCAGCTCTGACAACCATAGGCTGGGGTTCTATAATCCCGATAATTTCAGGACTCCTTATTCTCTGTGTAACACCCTTTATTGCAAGGAGACCAGAGCATGAAGATCCGAAGAAAAGGATAATTAAGAGAATAAAAGAACTGGAAAGACAAAAAAGGGTGATAGAGAAATCAAAGGAAACCGCAGAGATGGAATACTATCAGAGAAAAATAAATGAGAAGGAATTCAGACAGATGCTTGATAATTATGAACAGCAGCTCATACCAATAAATGAAGAGTTAAAGGAGCTCGAAAAGGAGTTGGAAGAGCTCAAAAAACAGAAACAATAAATCAACCATCAACCATCATGGTATGGAACTTGCTTGATACAGCATATTTATAGGTTTTTCCTGTCCTTTTTCTGTAAACAAAACCTTCTGCCATAAGTCTTCTTAACAGGTTGTTAACGGATCTTATGGCATTATCCCTGTTTTTGTATTCATTTATGTTTATGGAAGAAACTATTTCCGATGGAGACATTTCCCCCTTCTCTGCCAAAGCCTTCAGTATTGTTTTTTGCCTTTCTGGGAGTGTATTTATGGTCTTGAGGGAAATCCTATCTTCAGGCGCCTGCATTTCCTTTACAAATTCACCATCAATTGTAGATATATTTTTTTCCAAAGCCTTACGAACGAGTTCATTACATACTCTCAAAACCTCTCGCGGAAATCCACCGGTGATTTCATATATATACTCTATGGTTTCGGATGTGAATGGTTTTATGTCATCCCCTCCACTGTACTCGATTCTTCGTTTTATGAGCTCTCTTGTTTCAGATTTCGTGAGATTTGTGAGTTCTATTCTTGTATTTATCCTTCTCATAAAACTTTCAAGCTTTTCTTTAAGAATGGACTCAAAAACAGGTAAACCAGCAATAACGATGGAAAGATTATCTATATGATCTGTTAGAGCTCTCAACCATTCCAGACTTTCCTGTGAGGATTCATGACATTCATCTACCAATACAAGACATTTTTGGCCGTTAAGTTTTCTATTTACATAATCACTCAGATTGTAGAGATTTATGTTTTTCTTTCTGAAAAAAAATGAACCGAAAATTCCAGGTTTTATTACACTTTCAAAAACCACAATCCAATCCTCAGAACATTTTGGTGGTTTAGGAAGATAAATTACATACTTGTATTCTTTTCCAAATTCCTTTACAATAGACCTCATTAATGTTGTTTTTCCAGAACCCGTTGGCCCTATAACAAGCGAAAATTTTTCACCATCTTTAATACTTTGATACAATCTCTCTATATCTTTTTCATAACCAACAAATGTTTCCGGTATAATTCTAAATGAGAACGGGTTTTCATTCCAATTAAAGAGCTCTTTTATTCTCTTCTCAGTCATGATATCACATCTTCATATACCTTCATAAATCTTTCATGTAAGTAACATGAAAATTAAATTTAAAAATTTTTCGGGTAAGAAATATTCATGCGTTTGTTCATAGCCATCGACGTGCCAAAAAACATATCAGAAAGAATAGTGCAAGTCCAGAAAATATTGAGTTCCACGGGTGCAGAACTTAACTTCACAAAACCAGAAAACCTTCATGTGACTTTAAAATTTCTTGGAGAGGTTAATGAAAATCTTATAAATAAAATAAAAAATGAAATAAAGGAGGTTGCAAAATGTTTCCATGTTTTCAGGATGGATGTAAGCGGTATCGGCTATTTTGGAAGCAAAAATTTTATAAAAGTGATATGGGCAGATATATCTTCTGGCAGGGAAATTATAATAAAGATGATAGAAATGCTGGAGAAAAGGTTGAACACCATAAGGAAAAATGAACACAATCCTGCACCACACCTAACAATAGCCCGTGTGAAATCCGGAAAAAATCGTGATCTGCTCGTGAATGAAATAAACAAACTGAAAAATGTGAAATTTGGTGAAGTTAATGTGAAGGAAATAAAGTTAAAGAAAAGTGTGCTTACACCTTCTGGACCCATATATCAAGATATCGAATGTTTTCCTCTGGTTGATGTTAATGAATGAAAGGAGCTTGATGAAGATATGTCTTGCAGGAACCATTGCAGGGATAGTATTTTTATATTTCGTTGTAACGAACCTTCACGTCTCGCACTACAGAATAGGTGATATAACCACTGCTCACATCGGAACATTAGTTAATATTTCAGGTAATATAACCAATATCCATATTCACAAAAACGGTCATGTTTTCTTCACACTTGAAGATGAAACAGGAAGAATTAAAGTTGTGCTGTGGAGCAGTGTGGTGGATGGAATGAAAAGAAACGGTGTGAATGTTTCTAAAATTAAACCCGGAACAAAAGCCCAGCTCACAGGTAATGTGAAGTTATACAGGGGAGAATTGGAAGTGGTTCCAAGATTACCAAGGGATGTTGTTATATATTAGAAATATCTATTTGCCAACTTCACGCATTCCATAACCAACTTCACAGCATTCTTCACATCCTTCATATCAGCAATTTCTACCGGTGAATGAAGATATCTTGTTGGAACATTTATGGAACCTGAAGGTATACCTTCTCTTATCATGGGGACTACAGAAGCATCCGTTGCACCACCGCTCATTACTTCATACTGCAAAGGAATTTTTGTTTTTTTTGCTGTTTCCATGACCCATTTCCTTACTTGAGAATTTATAACACCTAATGCATCCTTTATAACCAAGGCAGGCCCCTTTCCAAGACGCGTAACCGCTTCAGAAGCTCTTATCTCCGGTGTATCTCCTGCAATTGTTGTATCCAGAGCCAGAACTACATCTGGATTTATTCCGAAAGCAGACCCTCTTATACCTACAAGCCCTATTTCTTCTTGAACCGTTCCAACAGCATACACGGTTCCCTTAAAATTTTTCAATCTCTTCATAACCTCTATCATAACCGCACAGCCTATTCTGTTATCGAATCCATGACCGCATATTCTCGAACCAAGAAGCTTGATAAAACCACCATCTCTTGTGATAAAATCTCCAACGGATATTCCAGCCTTTTTCACTTCCTTTTCCGATTGCGCGCCTATATCTATAAACAAATCCTTTGCCTTTACAGGAGATTTCTGTTCCTCCTTTTCAAGAATATGAGGTGGTTTCAGACCTATAACACCCAAGACACAACCCTTTGATCCATGAATTTTTACCCTCATTCCCGGTATTATTCTCTCATCCCAACCACCCACAAGCTCAAATCTTACAAATCCTTCCTTTTCTATATGCTTTACCATCATTCCAAGTTCATCCATATGCGCTGCCAGCATTATTTTAGGCGAACCTTTACCTTTTTTTGCTATGAGATTTCCTACTTTATCCACCCTTATTTCATCCGCATAATCTTTAAGCTCATTCTTCATCACATCCCTTACAGTTTCCTCATATCCTGATATAGAATCTGCATTCACAAGCCTTTCAATGAGTTTTTCCATTTTTCACCTGATTAGTATTTGGTTAACGATGTTTATATTTTTAATAAAATTACTTTTAATATGAACCTGAAGGAAGCATTAAAAGATGTGCTCACAGAAAGGGAAAGAAGGCTTCTGATAAGAGGTTTTGATATTATCGGAGATGTTGCAATAATAGAAATTCCTGAACCATTGAGAAAAAAGAAAAAGGAGATAGCAAATGCAATAAAAAAAATCCACAAGCATATTAAAACCGTTCTCATGAAACTAGGCGAAAGAGAGGGAAAATTCAGATTAAGAGAATTCGAGGTTCTTTTAGGCGGTGATACCCGGACAGAACATAAAGAGCATGGTTGCAGATTTAGGCTTGATGTAAAAACATGTTATTTTTCTCCCAGAGAAGCAACAGAACGCCAGAGAATAGCAGAGAAGGTAAAACCAGGCGAAACTGTTCTGGTAATGTTTGCCGGAACAGGGCCGTATGCAATAGTTATAGCTAAAAAGCAACCGCAAGTAAGAAAGATATACTCTGTTGAGATAAATCCTGAATGTGTAAAATACATGAAAGAAAATATAAAAATAAACAAAGTGGAGGATAAGATATTACCGATTCTGGGTGATGTAAGGGATGTATGCAGGGAATATTACGGAAAATGTGATCGCGTGATAATGCCCCTTCCAAAAGAGGGATATAAATATCTTGATATTGCACTTATGTGTATAAAAAGCGGAGGTGTAATTCATTTTTATCACTATTCACATGAAAACGATCTCTGGTATGAGACCCTGAGCCTCATAAACCGTGCAGCTATCCAATTGAACAAAAAAGTAAGAATCCTCCAAAAAAGAAAGGTCCTTCCCTACGGGCCAAGGGTCTGGAAGGTGTGTGTGGAGTTCGAGGTAACCTAGCTCAGCTGTTTTATCAGAACCCTGTTACCCATCTTCCAGTAAAGCACATCCCTTCCGGGTTCTATTTTGCCTTTGAACTCCTCAGGTATGAGAGCATCGAATGTTTCATATGTTTCTAAATCCATAAGCTGTGCCATATCTCCTGAAACAGAAATCACCTGAGCCTTTTTCTTTTCTATTATTGGTATGCTCACCTCAGCATCTGCAGGTTTGAGCAGTGTCCTCTTCTTCCCATCAAACACACCTATGGCCTCTATTCTGACCTTGGCAGCACCGTGTTTTCCCGGTTTTGATTTCGCATAACTCACAACCTTACAGGGCTCGCCTTCAATCATTATGTAAGAACCAACCTTGCAGTCTTTGACAGTTCCTGTTTTTTCCATATGAGAAATAATTTTGTGAAAGACAGATATAAATATTTTCTTTACGTAAGAAATGATGCGATTTTTGTTATCATTATCTTCATAACCCATCATATTTTCTCCGTATATAAAAAACATGGATTTTGACAGCTTCCAGTTCAATGTGTTCTTGTTCCCCTTTCTTTTCGGAACAATCACCGCATGGAGATTTTTAAATTCTTAAGATCCTTTTTATCTGTTCAAAAACCTCTTCCACACCTCTTTCAGCATCCACAACAAACCAGGAACCGAATACAGACTGTTTGGCTAGTTCCTTATATTTTTGAGAAACCTTTTCCAAAAACATTTTATTCGCTTCGTTTTTATCAAGATTCCCTTTTTCTTTAAATTTCCTTTTTGCAGAGGTTTTCGGTGATATGTTGAGATAAAGTATTACATCAGGTTTCTGGATTTTGAAGAGTTCACAAAATTTAAGTATTGTCTCCAGAGGTATGCCTTGAAGAGTCTGATAAGCCATTGTTGATGTTATGTACCTGTCTGCTATCACGATTTTTCCTTGTTTGAGCCATGCCCGAATTTTTGCCTGATCCTTAACAACATCTGTGGCATAAAGAAGGAACAATGTCTCTGGAGAAAGTTCAATCTTTCCATGCAACCACTCATGTATAGTTTCTCCAATTCCCCAAGAATAATCCGGATAGGCTATTCTCTCACAAGGTATACCTCGTTTTTGAAGGTATTCGAAAAGTTTTTTGGACTGAGTCTCTCCTCCAGAACCATCTATACCCTCTATTACCACAAGCTTCCCGCTCATTATTATAAATTTCTTTGTACTCTAAAAAAGTTTTTAAAGCATATGGCTCATAAATATATGTCAATTTGAGAAAGTGATATCATGGGAGGAGAATTTTCAGCACGGAATCTGAAGAAAAAGAGAAAAAAGTTTAGATGGAGCTCTAATGTTTACAAGAGAAAGAAGCTCAAACTCTGGAAGCTTGAACCTTTCGAAGGTGCACCTCTGGCAAGAGCGATAGTTCTGAAGAAAAAGGGTATAGAGCAAAAGCAGCCTCACTCCGGTATAATAAAAGCCGTGAGAGCGCAGCTTATAAAGAACGGAATACAGGTCACCGCTTTTGTTCCAGGAGACAATGCAATAAGATTTATAGATGAACACAATGAAGTGATGCTCGAAGGCCTCGGAGGGTCTCAGGGTGGTGCGATAGGTTCCATGCACGGAATAAAATACCGGGTTATATCTGTGAGCGGTGTTCCTCTTTCAGAACTTCTGAAGGGCAAAAAGGAAAAACCAAAGGGAGCATAAAGTGATGAAGTATGGACAAATTACTGCTGTTTAACAGATGGAATCTGGAAGATGTGGAGGTAAAGGATCCTGGATTAAAAGACCATATAAACCTTACTCCGTGCGTTATCCCACGAACATGCGGTAAATATTCCCCTGTTGAGTTTCAAAAAAACAGGCTCAATATAGTTGAAAGGTTTGTGAATAAACTAAGAGTTCCAGGACACAGAGGAAAAAAACACAAACTCACTTCAGGTCACTGCACAACTCATACCTTTACTCTATATAATCATGTTATAAAGGCATTTGAAATCATAGAGAAAAAGACCGGAAAAAACCCGATAGCGGTTCTGGTAAGAGCTATCGAGAATTCAGCTCCTGTTGAAGAGGTTGCATCTTACAGACTCGGAGGTATAATAGCAAGAAGCGCCGTTATTATCACTCCGGAAAGAAGGGTTGACCTTGCTCTCAGACACCTTGCTCAGGGTATATACAAATCCTCCTTCAGCAACAGAAAGCCTCTTTACGAGGTTATAGCAGAAGAGCTTTTAACAGCATACAACAACGATCCGAAATCCTTCGCAATCTCTGAAAAGAACAGGCTGGAAAGAGAGGCCGAAGGTGCACGGTAAAATTTCAAACCATCATTTTCTGCACAAATTTTTCCGCCATCTCTACAAATTTTTTAGCCTGACTTAGTAGTTCATCCACTTCCTCATAATCAAAAACAGCATAAACTTCATAATCACCGCTTTCCCTTGCCTCGAAGATATGTCTCAATATACTTCCGTACTTCTTCGGAATCCTGCCTTCTTTAATCAATCTTAGTCCAAATCCTTCACTGCATCTTCCATACTATTCACTCTTTCTTTATTTTCCTGATTATAGGATTACCTTCTTTGTTAAATTCCTTTTCGCTAAAAAACTTAAGTGATACGAGTTTTCCATATTTAGCAAAAACTTCATCGGCTATTTTTCCGCGACTCTTCTAACATCCTGATTAGTTACCACAGCAATATCTATATCTGAATCAAAGGTGTAATCCCCCCGAGCAACAGACCCAAACAGTATTATTTTCACATTCTTCAATCTTCCGAACTCATTTATAATCTCTTTATGTATCCTGAGCATGTTTAAAATTAAGCTTTCAGAACTTAAAAAATTCGTTTCATCACCAGGAACAAGTGATCCTTTTCATAGGGATCAAGCTCTCTTTTATCGAGAATCTTGAAATATTTTGAAAGCTTTTTTACCTCTTCCTTATATATCTCCTTCGGATCCTTGACAACATCTATACTTCTTGCCTTTATGGCTATCATTGCGAAACCATTTTTCTTCAGAAACACTTTGCAATTCCTTATCAGAATCTCGCTCTGATCGTTTGTCGCAACATCCTCATATACAACATCCACAGGCTCTATCCAGGAATAGCTTTCAGGCTTTCTGGCATCTGCCAGCACGGGCACGATATTTCCCCTCTTCTCCACCACAAGATTAAGATCCCTAAGCGAACGCTCGGAAATTTCCACACCGTAAATAATACCTTCCCTTCCTATTATATCAGAAAAAAACGAGGCCGTTGTCCCATTGGCTATACCCAGATACAGTATCTTTGCACCTTTGCTCAGCGGCAAAACCTTCAGACCCTTCAGGATCGCAGCAGCGGGTTTTGATCTATAAGGATCCCACTCTCTATATTCTCTTCCCCTGTATTTCACAACAGTTTTTGTGAATATTTTTTCTCCGGGTACGAGATTTTCTGTAAAAAGCTTTTCTCCCCTTTTCCACACCCCAGGAAAGACCTCTTTCATAGAGAAATATTTTTCAAGTGAAGTTTATATAAAGCCTACAAGCCTCTACTCTTCAATCCAGAACTCATATCTTTTCGGTATCCATTTACCATTTTTCCCTGTATAGCTGCACGTTTTGCATTTTATTTCAAACAGGATTTTTTCACCTTTGAGATTTTTCATATAAACCTCATAAACCTCTCCGCCGCAAACCGGACATTTTTTCGGTTTTTCTCCATGCCTGGTATGAACCCTTACTTTAACCTCAGGCATTAAAGCAGCAATTTTCCTTGCTCTCCTACCTGAAATGGTATAATCTTTATCAACACTTTTTAGTTTTTTATTGAGAATTTCCGCAAGTTCTTCCTGTGAGTGAATACCACCTTCCTTTAAAATCTCCTTTATCAGAAATTTTACCACATCCTGTTTCGGAAAATACATATTTATAATCAGAAAACCAACTTAAAAAGTATGCGCAAACATCACTTTCTATGCTTTACGATATTCATTATAATACTCCTGTCACACATCTCGGAAGCACAATATTCCATTTTCTGCAAAGAAGGGGAAAAAAGACCCTGTGGCTACGGGATATGCAGGGGCTTTAGAGAATGTATAAATGGTATATGGTCCGAAAGTTGCATAGCAAATGCAAAACCCATGAAAGAGATATGCGGTAACGGTATAGACGAAGATTGTAACGGTATTGTAGATGATTGCGAGGATATCACCTTGGCATATCTTTCCTATGCAATAATAGGAAGCGGTACAGGTCTGTTCATCTTTGCGATTATCCTTTCAAGGATGGAAGCAAGAAAGATGGAAGAAGAATGAATCAACCATAAAGCTCTCTTGCGAGCTGTTTAAGCATTTTCTTGCCATGAACCTCCTCCTTAAAAAGCCTCACTTCAAGTATTTTATAGTTTTTGAATTTTTTCCTTATCATTTTCAACCTTTTTTTCTGCTGAGCACTTTTGCTCTTACAAAATGAACATTTATTGTTCTCAGGAAGTATCTGATTTACTATTATATTCTTAACAGGTATGCCGTAGTCTCTAAGAACTTTAATTGAACGCTCTGATTCGTATATACTCATAGCTTCAGGTATCATAACTATATTATAGGACGTTCTTTCCGGATCTGATAGAATTTCTCTTGCCTTTTCTATTCTGCTTTTTATTTCATCCAAATGTTCCGCACGCAGATCGATATCCTCTTCAGGAGTTCCAAAGGGAAGTATCCTTTTTACCATCGATACTACAGCTGAAAATTTCATACGCATCTTTATCATTTTTCCTATCCATGAATCAAGAATATCAGGCAAAGAAAGAAACCTAAGTGCGTGTCCGGTGGGTGCAGTATCGAATATTATAACCTCATACTCCGAGGAATTCATAAACTGAAGAAACTTATCAAAAGAAGCAATTTCATCTATTCCCGGTGCTGTACCCATTACATCAAATGTCTCATTAATACCAAAACCTTTCAAAAACTCTATTTTTTCTATTTCAGGCATGAATTTCTTTCTATATTCTTCTACCGCTTTTTTCGGATCGATTTCGACAGCGTAAAGGTTTTTCTCAATTCTTTTAATATTTCCACCTATTTTCTTTCTGAAAGCATCAGATAGAGAATGTGCAGGGTCTGTAGAGATTATAAGAGTTTTTTTACCCCTTTCTGCAAACCACAAAGCTGTGGCCGAAGCAATAGATGTTTTACCCACACCGCCCTTACCGGAGAAAAAATGATATTCTGGTTCATAAACACTCCTTTTCATAACTTAAATTAAAGAGGAGAGATGATATTTAAAGTTTTTGAAATATGAGGTTTCAGGCCATGCGTGCAACAAGCTTTGAAAATAATACCGGTATGATAAATGTAATAAACACGGTGGACGCTATAATCACAGAGTAGAGTTCACTTCCTATTATTCCGCTGTCAAACAGAATTTTTGTTATTACCATGCTTGTACTGAGTCTTACGGAAAGGCCTATTCCCAAAAGAATAGAGTTCATTTTTCCGATTTCCCCTTTTCCTACGATATAACTTCCGAAAATTTTGGCGCACACCGAAACTACAATCACAAGGAAAACAAGGAGTGGAGAAGAAAACAGGTATTTCATATTCATACTGAGTCCTACCCACAGGAAAAATATAGGAGCAAAGAAACCATAACACATGGTTTTTATCTCACTCTCTATGAATTTTAAACGCCTTTCCGGAATAAAGGTTCTGAGAGATATTCCCGAAAGAAGAGATGCCAGAGCCGCAGATTCGGCAAATTCACCTATACCGACGAACAAAAAGAAAACAAATATCACAAAAAGAAACAGCGTCTCTATATTCAGAAAATTGAATTTTTTCCCTTCCTTCTTGAGTCTTGTTAAACCGAATGTAAGAATAAAAAGAATGAGGAGCGAAATAAGAACAAGAGGCAGATTCATATATTCCTGCACACGTGAACCTATAATCATAACCATGAGAACAAGTGTAAACGTTTCTATTACATCATCAAGTGTTCCCACACCGATTATGGTCTGTCCAAGGGGTTTCCGGATAAGTTTGAATTCATCCAATATGGGAACAAGAACAGCCTCTCCTACAGTAGCAAAGGAGAGAGCAACAAGAAACGATACCAACCACTCATAACCGAAAACATAATGCACTATAAGGCTTCCGAAAAGCGCTTCAAAAAGGATTATGAAAAATGTAGCCTTGAATATAAATCTGCTTTTCTTCATTGTTTTCTTGAGGTCCATCTCAAACCCTATTATAAAAAGGAGAAAATACATACCAAGTTGTGCAAGAAAAGAAAAGGTTTGAGAAGATGTTATTTCACCGAATGGATTATTTATAGCCATTAATGAACCGATAAGCAACGCAGAAAAAACCCAGGGAATTCTAAATCTTTCAAGAACCCTTCCGAGAAAAAATGTAACAATAAAAATTCCAGCAAGGAAAAGAAACACATTCATATATTATATGTTTTTGAACCATCTTCTTAAAAGTTTTTCAAAAGCGGAGGGAGGGAGTCGAACCCCCTTAACCCGCTTTCCAAAACCAAATATTCACTGCAGGCGGGCGCGTAGCCGTTCCGCCACCTCCGCATCCTTTAAATTAATTTCCAAAGTTATTTAAAAATCTCCCTATAACAACACTCTCTCTATCAGTACAACCTTTTTCCCTCCGGATTTTTCTCTTGTTTTTCCCAGTGCAACAACTCCATTATTTGTATCATAAATGCATACGAACCTCTCTGGTCTGGCTGAGAATTTTGTTAAAACATCTGAATAGTCAAGAGGAGTGCCGTTTTTTATTTTTTTTATCACACCCTCTTTTATAACAAGTTTCTCAATTCCAGCCTTTTCCAGAACACTTTCTACAGGTACAAGATACCTTTCAGGAGTTTTGGATTTTTCAAATTCCTGAAGCGATACAGCCTCGGATATATGAAAATTTCCTATCCTCGTTCTTCTGAGGTCCTGAAGGTGTGCTCCAGAACCCAGAGCAACACCTATGTCATGGCATAATTTTCTTATATACGTACCAGCCTCACACACAACTCTGAAATAAACTTTTTTCCGGGAAAAACCAGTTACTTCCAAAGAAACTATTTTCCTTGTTCTCGGTTTTCTGGATACTGCAGACCTTCGAGGCGGAACCTGTGTTATTTTTCCCTTAAAATTTTCGATTACAGATTCAAGACTTTCCTTGCTTACAGGCGAATGCAAAACCATTACACCCTCATATTCTTTTAAAAGTGATGAAAGAACAAGGGAGACCCTTGTAGATTTATCAATAAGAATTATCATAAGCCCTGTGGCATTGGGATTTCACCCGCGATATAAGCACTATACCACGTCAAGTGTTCCGCAATGCCCTGCTTTTTTTGCATTCACTTTATTTTTTACACGAATCACACATTCCAAACTTGTAATCCCCTTGGGTTTATTTACAAGAATAACTGATTTCTCTCTTCTCAGCATCCCTTTCACCAAAAACAAACTCGCATTAAAGAAAGTTTTTATATATATTAAAAAACTTTATATTTTAAGATTTTATATCTCACTATCTGACTGGTGAAATCATGCCAAAGCACAGATTTCCAGAAGCGGAAGCGAGGATGTTTCAAAGGGTTTTTATATGTATGAATTGCGGTTCCAAACTAAGATCAGATCTCGCCAAAATAAGGTCAGGCAAAATTAAATGCAGAAGATGCAAATCCAAAAGATTAAGACCAATTCATAAAGAAGCTAAGAGATAAAGAGGTTGAAATAATGGTTGGTGCAAAAAAGGAAGGTTACAAAAGAGGATGGCAACATACAAAGACCAGAGGAAGAGAAACGATAATTACCTGTAGTTTTTGTGGACGAAAAGTCCCAAGATACAAAACCTTTCCGGTCATAAAAGGCTTTAGAATTACAGACCCTCTCATAAAGAGAGAGATAAGTTCCAGACAGATGTTTTTGAGTCATCAAAAAATGTACGCCTGCCCTGCGTGTGCCAGGCACAGAAACATAGTCAGGAAAAAGAGAGGATGAACCAAACTATCTATCAAAAATAAAATACTTTTCATGCTCATCTTCTGGAAATTCTGCAAGAACCATCTCATATTCTCTTCCTATACCTATGATATCCAGTTCTTTTGCAAGTCTCACCGCTCTGTTAAGTTTATAGGTCTTTTCTGCAAATATCTCTAAAAGCACATCACCTCTTTTTACTTTATCCCCAAGTTTTCTGTGAAGATATACACCTGCTCCCTTATCCTTTGGTGCTCCCGCTTCTCTTGCTATTTGCGTAATGTACCTGTTATCAATCCATATGACCTCTCCAGAAACTTTAGACTTTAAAACAACACTTTTATCTCCTATTTCTATATCTTCCGGTTTTATTGTGGGGTCACCTCCCTGAGCCTCAATAATCTCTCTGAGCTTTTTTAGACTTTTCCCAGATGTGATAAGATATCTCGCTTTTTCTCTACCATTTTTTATCCCCCTGAACTCCATAAGCACACCTGAAAGCTCGATAACCTTGTTTATAAGATCTTCTGGTCCTTTTCCCTTTTCTATAGTTTGAAGGAGTTCCCTTGCTTCTAAAGCAGGACCAATCGCATGGCCGATAGGCTGTTCAGCAAAGGTGGATACACAATTCACTTCCATACCAAGTTTTTTACCAAGCGCTATAAATCTCTCACCGAGTTCTTCGGCTTCGGCTATGGTTTTTATTTTTACATTTTTACCTGTAGGTATATCTATCACTACAAAATTCGCATTCACAGCCTTTTTCTTTGACATTACACTGGGAAGCAAGAGGGGATCTATCGAAAGAGGATATTCAACATGAATGAACACATCATCCGCAGGTGCAAGATCAACCGCACCTCCCCATACTAAACATCCATTCGTCTTGAGCACAACCTTTTTTACCTCTTCCATGTCCAGTTCTACCGGGCATAAGCATTCCATTTTGTCAGCAGTTCCTGCAGGTGCGGTTATTGCACGTGATGATGTTTTGGGTATGGTCATTCCTGCAGCAGCTATGGTCGGCACAAGCATCATGGAGGTTTTATCCCCAGGAACACCCCCTATGCTGTGCTTATCGAATATCGTTCTTCCTGGAATTTCAAGCCTGCTTCCGGTTTCAGCCATCGAGGCTGAGAGTGCAGCTATTTCATTTATTGTCATACCATGATGATGAAGAGACAAAACAAAAGCCGTGACCTCAATATCTGATAACTTATCCTGCACCACATCTTTCACTATCTCTTTTAGCTCCCGTTTATTCAAAACACCCCCAAATAGTTTTTTTCTTATATACCCAATGGATTGCGGTCTTGGTGTGGGAGCAACCGTAACTCTATCACCTGCTTTTACACGAAGTTTTTTCCACACGCTGTCAAAAAGACCTATTTCACCCTTCTTTACAATCCTTTCAGCAATATTAACTATTCCAATATCTCTCCTACCAGCATACTTTATTTCAACTCTGTCCAGAGGCTGAACACCAAGACCTTCAGCATCTCCTTTGTTAAGAACAATTACAGGCTTCTTTGCTTCAAATTCAAGAGGTTTTGCTTTCAACATCATAATTATCTAATGAATATTAATTCGAGCTTTTCCACTTAAATTTATAATTTTCGGAAAAGCGAGCATGCACATTTATAAAGCATTTTTGCATAATTTTATACAAAAAAGTCAAAAAGACATTCTGCCATGTGCGGAATGTTAGAATCAACCCAAAGAGGTGGATAGATGGCAAAGAAGAAGAAAAAATCCGGCAAAAAATACTACAAACTCATTCAAAAGGGCAAAGAGGTTGCAACCTTTACCGGAAGACAGCCACGACAAGCAGCTCTTAAAGCAGCAACCAGGGGATATACAGATATAAGGCTTAGAGAAAGAGGAAGAAGAAACAAAGATGGAACATACACCATTCACATCTTTAAGGGTTCCAGAAAAAAGGTAAAACTTGACCCCTCCAGCAAAGTTAGCTGGCTACCGTCACAGGTATGGAAACCTGTGGTAAAGAAAATCGGTATCGAAAGAGTGAAAATCAGCAGAAAGAAGAAAAAGAAATAAAACCTTCCCTTTTTATTTTTCTTTTTTATTTTATTTTGATCAAATAGAATTATAATGTTTGAAACGATCTTTGCGGAAGTTGCCCTAATAGTAGTTATTGCAACCGTTATTTCAGGATTAGTGAGACTTTTCAAACAACCCCTTATTATAGGATACATAATCACTGGTATAATAACAGGCCCATATTTCCTCAATATAGTGAATGCATCAGATGTTGTAACAACATTTTCTCAAATGGGAATAGCCTTCCTGCTGTTTATAGCCGGGATGAGCCTGAACCCTCGAATGATAAAAACCGTTGGAAGAGTATCGATAATTACGGGAATTGGTCAGATTGTATTTACATCCCTTATTGGTTTTTTTATAGCAAAAATTTTCGGTTTTTCGGACATAGTGTCTCTTTATATAGCAGTGGCACTGACATTCAGCAGTACTATTATAATAGTCAAGCTTCTTTCGGATAAAGGTGACCTCAATACACTTTACGGAAGAATATCCATGGGTTTTCTGCTGGTTCAGGATGTGGTAGCCATATTGATTCTTATGCTCATCTCTTCTGGTGGTTTTGATACAAGTATTGTTACAGTGGGAAGCATAGTAAGAGGTGTGTTAGCTGTATCATTACTCGCAGTGTTTGCTGTTTTTGCACTCCCAAAGGTTGTAAAAATCGCATCGAAATCTCAGGAATACCTCCTTTTACTTTCCATAGGATGGCTTCTTCTTGTAGTTCTTGTTTTTAATTATGTTGGACTTTCAGTGGAAATAGGTGCACTCCTTGCAGGTATATCGCTTTCTGTTTCGCCCTATCATTATGAGATAAAGACAAGAATGAACGTTCTTCGTGATTTCTTTATCCTTTTCTTCTTCATTCTTTTGGGTTCTCAGATGATGCTTGGAGATATATCAAAGTTTCTGGTTCCCATAGTGATATTTTCCATTTTTATTCTTCTAGGAAATCCTCTTATAGTGATGATTCTTATGGGTATGATGAGATATACCAAAAGAAACAGCTTTCTCGCCGGTCTTACCGTGGCGCAGATAAGTGAGTTTTCACTGATAATGATATCCATGGGCGTGAAGATGGGACACATACCTTCAGAAATACTGTCCATGGTCACTGTCATAGGTCTTGTGACAATTTTCGGTTCAACCTATGCAATAATGCATGCAAGCAGACTGTACAAAATCCTTTCAAACCACCTGAAAATATTCGAAAGAAGCGGAGAAAAAATAGATGAGCATCATTACCATGAAGGTGAGGATTATGATATTATACTTTTTGGATACGATAAAATAGGTTTTAGCATACTCAATTCTTTTAGAAAATTGAACAGAAGGTTTCTTGTTATCGACTATGATCCGGAAAAGGTAGTAGAACTTGCAAAGGAAGGATATGAATGCAAATACGGAGATGCGAACGACCCTGAATTTTTAAACGAACTCAATCTTCACCGAGCAAAAATGATAGTCTCCACAATACCCGATGTAGAAACGAATCTCATGATAATACGGAGAGTGAGAGAACTCAACAAAAACTCCATAATAATCGTTGTTTCCCACAGCATAAGCGAAGCTATGAAACTTTATAATGAAGGCGCTACATATGTTATCATGCCCTATTTTTTGGGAGGCGAATACGCATCCACACTCATAGCCAAATACGGCATGGATCTGAGAAAATTCTTAGAAGAAAAAGCCAAACACATAAATCATCTGAGAGAAAGGGAAAGGAGAAAGCACGAACATCCAAGATATAAATCTTAAAGTTATTTCCTTCTCCTTTTTGTTTTTGGAAGTTTTTTCAAGCAATAATTCACAGGATTTCTTATTCCAGCGCACAGTTCATCAGGCCTGCATACACCAAAATTTTTATAATAACCCTCATTATCGCAGTTGGGAGGAAGTATTATCCTGTTTCTGTTTTTGTGCCAGCGAAGCTGACCGCGAATATAAGTTTCACGTAAAGGTGGTTTATTCTTTTCATTCCATTCTATAATAAATTTTTCTATTTCGTTCCATCCCCATTTAAGGGAAAGCAGGAAGTTTATCAGTATAAGCACCGATCTTTTTCTTCCATCTGGAAGACCCTGGGATATTATTTTTATACACGGAGGGAACAATTCAAACGGCACTTTCTTTGGGATTTTATACTCTCTCTCAAGTTTCATTTTCTCTTTGGATTTTCTCTTCGACCACCAGTCAACCGCTTCTGCAAATAAAGAACTTGCCTCTTCAGGCTCTGGCTCTGATGGAAACTTGAGCCTGACCTTTACTCTTTCAGGTTCTGCCATTTTTTTCTCGAATTCCGAAATATCCGAAGGTTTTATAGGCAGGGAAACCAGAAAGGTTTTTCTATTGATAGAATACGGCATTCTGAAAAGGTGTCTCGGAGATATAAGCACAGGATCTATTTCAATTACAGCAAAAGGATTTATTCCGGTATCGGTCAGCACTTTTTCAAGAGGTACTTCTGCCCTTTCAGCCATCTCCTCTGGTCCGTGAATTTTCAGCAACTCTTTGGAAAGATCATTTTTGATGAATTCTTTGAGGTAAAAACCCACCTGTCTTGCAAGTTCGGGATAGAGTTTTTCGGTAGGCTTCATATTCACTGATTGAGGCATCGCTTCCCAAGGAATTGCTATATGGAACCCCTTTCCTCCGGTATATTTTACAGAAAATCCGGACACTCCGTGTTTTTTCAATGCTTTGCAGAGAACACGGGCTGTTGCCTTTGCATGTTCAAAAACCTTGCAGTCTATATCAAGAATCAAATCCCAACCAATCCTCAAATCATCATAATTTCCCTCCTTGAGAGCCATGGGGTTGGACCATCTCTCAAGTGAAGTGTGAAATTCAATAACCCCGCTTTTTACCATTGCAATTATATCCTGAGGATAGAGAATTACATTCGGTCTTGTCCCAAAAGAACCATTTCTGTAAACACCAACAGTCTCCCTGTTCTTTGCCGTATAAAGCAGGGCTTCCTGCACCTCTTCTCTGGAATAATACTCTATAATCTGTTTCAGGTTCATGCTAAGAAATTCAGTATTTTACAAAATTATAAAAATTTGTAAGAGACCAGATCGCTATAATAGAGTGCTGAAAAAGATTTTCTAAGCTGTTGGATTTCCTCATCAGACAAAGAAGAAGTATCAACTTCGAAACAGAGCCTCGGAGCATCCGAAAATTCTACAGTATCATATCTGTACTCTCTTATAAATTGTTTGACAGCATTCTCTACATTGTCTGTTCCAGATTGATACCATTCCTTTTCAATCCTGAAGTATATACCACTGAAACTCTTCCCGATTTTCACATGCATCTCTTTTTTTTCCATGATAAAACCTTTAATAGAAAATTTTTTATTTTTTTACTTCAAGAAGCTCTATTCTTTTTTTGTAAAAATCCACAGCTTTTTGAAGTTCCCTCTTACCCTTCGGTGTTATGCTGTACACCACTGTTCTGCCTTTCTGTGTTTTTTTAACGAACCCATCTTTTTTCAAAAGATAGAGAACTTTATATGCCGTAACGGTTCCGGGAAGAAAGCCGTACCGTTTTTTTATTTCGCTTCTCAAAACATAAGCATGGAGAGGCTTATCAGCAAGAATCCTCAAAACATATAACCACAGACATTCTTTTGTATTGAGTTTCTCAAGCCTCTGAAACGGTGCAGACATATTTTAATTTTTGATTGTTGAAATATAAAACCATGAAAATAGACATGCACATTCATACAAAATATTCCAGAGACTCTGTAATCTCACCTCGATTTCTAATAAAAACTGCAATAAGAAAGGGTCTGGACTGTATTGCAATAACGGACCATGATACAACAAAAGGCTGGAAACCTTGTGTGCAATTCTCCAGAAAATTCAATTTCATGATAATCCAGGGAGAGGAAATAAAAGCTATGGAAAACGGAAAAAAAATAGGCGAAATATTGGGATATTTCCTTACAGAGGAAATACCTCCCGGAAATCCCATGGATATAATAGATGAGATAAAATCCCAGGGCGGTATCTCTGCAATAGCACACCCCTTTGATAGAAGAAACAACAGGCTTTATCTTTTTCCAGAGGTAATAAAAAAGGTTGACCTGATAGAGGGTTTCAATGCACGAACAGTTTTTAACACAAGGAACCGGAAAGCCATGAAGCTTGCAGAAGAATTCAATAAACCCGTAATTGCAGGCAGTGATGCACATACCTGCTGGGAGATCGGAAATGCATACGTGACATCTTCCGCATGCACAGAAGAAGAACTCAGAAAATATCTGTTAAAAGGAAAGATAGAAATAACCGGAAAAACCACAAATCCCTTGGTTCACGTTTTTTCTACCATAATAAAAGTAAAAAGTTTTGTGAGGTCTCGAAAGCCACAAAATCTAAAGGATGTAGCCTAAAAACCAAAATGCGTCGGCCGGGATTCGAACCCGGGTCACAGGCTTGGAAGGCATACCCCGATCATTCTGAAATCATTTCTTCCAAGCGATTGTCTGGGTCCTACCACTAGACTACCGACGCTTTTTCTATTATAAGATTTCAAGACGCTTTTTAAATTTTTTCCTAAAAATCGAAGCTTATCTCCTCTTTTCTTTCAACCTCTCTACTATTACTCTCTTCACTCTTATTTTCATTCCCTTCCTGCGCAATGCCGTTCTTTATTTTTTCCATTACAGCATTCATGGTATTCTCATCCATTTTCTTTACCTGAAGAACAGCCTCCAGACTCACAGGTCCTTCCTGCTTGAACCTGGGTATCACATGGAAATGTATGTGGGGAACTACCTGACCAGCAGCAATACCATTGTTCTGAACAATGGATATACCGTCACAGTTCATTGCATTTTTCACACCCTCTGCTATTTTTCTCAAGGTTTTTGCAATTTCCATTATATCTTTTTCAGATGCATCCAAAATTGTGGGAATGTGTTTTTTGGGTATTACCAATGTATGTCCTGGATTTCTCGGATTTATATCAAGAAATGCAAGAGTATTTTCATCCTCATATACCTTTTTAGAGGGTATTTCCCCCTTGCCTATTTTACAAAAAATACACTGAGACTCGTCCATTACACCACCCTTAATTTTGAATGGGACCACCCGGATTTGAACCGGGGTCTGCGGCTATCTTTCGGGTCTTCCCCGTCCCAAAGCCGCGATGCTAGACCACTGCAGGGCACTGGATTCAGCATCCAAGTACCTGGCTACACCATGGTCCCTTTATTAAAAGGAAATATAAAATTTTGTGTTTTTAAATAAATTTCTCTATATTATAAGGATTACAGCAAGCCTCCGTAGCTCAGCTGGTAGAGCGGCTGCCTCGTAAGCAGAAACTTTCAGTGAGTTCTGCACTCCCAGCAACCACAATCGAGAGAGCAGCAGGTCGCGGGTTCAAAACCAAAGGTTTCTTAAGGGGAAAATCCCGCCGGAGGCTTTAGTTTTCTTTTTTATATTACAAAATTCAATTAGAATTCTGAATGGAAGAGGCCATGTTTTACACAAAGCTCGAAAAGGAAAGGGTTCAATGCAGCCTTTGCCCGAGAAAATGTGTAATACCCAAGGATAAAACAGGTTTTTGCGGGGTGAGAAAAAACATAGAAGGAAAACTCTTCAGCCTTGTTTACGGAAAAGCCATTGCGGTTCACATCGATCCAATAGAAAAGAAACCTCTTTTTCACTTTGCCCCTGGTTCTGAATGCTTTTCATTTTCCACTGTGGGATGTAACCTTGACTGTGATTACTGTCAGAACTGGGAAATCTCACACCCCTCGGTAATCACAGGAGAGAATCTCTCTCCAGAGGAAATAGTAGAAAGGGTGAAATCCATGGACATTCCCGGAATTGCATACACATATACAGAACCTACTATATTTTTTGAATATGCATGTGATACCATGAAATTGGCAAAAAAAGAAGGACTATACAATGTATGGGTATCCAACGGTTATATTCAGCCTGAGGCTGTTAAGAAGATTTCCAAATATCTGGATGCAATAAACGTTGATATAAAGGGGAATAAAGAGTTTTACAGAAAAGTGTGCCGTGTTCCCAATCCAGAAGCAATACTGGAAGCTTTAAAGTTGTATAAGAAGCTTGGGGTTTTCATAGAAGTAACGAATCTCATAATTCCGGGCTACAATGATTCCGAAAAGGACATAAAAGGAATGGTTTCCTGGATTAAAAACAATCTCGGTGAAGACACACCCCTTCATTTTTCCAGATTTTTCCCTGATTTCAGAATGAGAGACGTCCCACCAACTCCTGTAGAAACCCTTGAAAAAGCCTGGAGGATTGCACATAATGCTGGCATGAAGTGGGTTTACATAGGAAATGTTGTAGGACACGAAAAGGAAAACACATTTTGCCCGAAATGCGGAAACCTCCTTGTATCAAGAGAGGGGTATGTAACGAAAATTGTTAGGCAAAGGTGCAAATGCGGTGAAAGACTCCTTATAAAAGGCAAAAAATGGGTTAATTTTTAAATTTTAGTAAACCATGTTGATACCATGAACGAAAAATTGATGGAAAAGGTAAGAAAAAAGCTTGAAGAGGGCTGGATAAAATCTTGGATGATGATAGAAGTTCTTGCTGTTACAGAGAGTGCTGCAAAAAGTGCACTTGAAAAGCACATCAAAAAGATGGAAAGAGAAGATAAGACGATAATTTTCAAAAAAGATTTCAAGAAAGTGATAAAAGTTGAAAATCCCCTGCCCAACATAAAGGAGGCGTACTCCCATGTTGTGGAACTAGAGCTTGTAACCGAAACCTTTGAAAAGCTTATGTACCTTGTAATGGTTTACGCTCCTTCAAGCGTGGAAATCCTCGAGCCTGAAAATATAAAAATAGATGCAGGTGAGGCGCAGAGCATTCTGAATTCAATAGCAGAAATGATTCACAGGTTTGCAGCAGCCGGAGTTGGCGGAATGGTAATAAGCGCATAAGCAATTCAAATCATAATTCTTATATCCACCGCCACAGCTTTCTTATCATCCACCATTAACGGATTTATGTCCAGTTCCCTTATTTTTTCGTATCTCTCCATGAGCCTCGAAACCTTAAGCAAAACATTTTCAAGCGCGGTAAAATTAACAGGTTTTTTATTCCGCACCTTCTGCAGAAGTCTGAATCCCTTTATTTCTCTTATCATTTCCCTTGCATCCTTTCTCTGTATAGGAATAAGTCTGAAGGTCACATCCTTCATAATCTCAACAAATATTCCTCCCAGACCGAACATTATCACAGGACCGAACTGCTCATCCCTCTTTGCACCCACTATTACTTCCCTTATATGCTTACCTGCAAGCATTTTCTGGACAACAACACCCTCTATTCTCGCATGAGGACTGTGTTTTTTTGCGTTATGTATAATTGCCTTGTAGACCTTCTTTACATCTTCCAATGTGTTAACTCCCATAGCCACACATCCGATATCGGTTTTGTGAATGATATCCGGAGATGAAATCTTGAGAACGAGAGGAAATCCAAGTTTTTTTGCAAGAGAAACAGCCTGCTCCTCATTTCTCGCAATCTCACTTTCTGGAATTTCTATTCCGATTTTTTTCATAAGAATCCAGCATTCTGCATCTCCTAGTTTCATCATAATGATATTTTTATTCTTGGAGAGATATAAAACCATATGGAGAAACATTTTCCCGTATCGCTCACGAATCTATTGATAACCCTTAATGTGATAATTTTTCTATTGGTATTTTCCCTTCCGGAAGAAAAAATGAGATGGGCGTTTGAAACTTTTTCCTTTTCTGCTACACACATCACGGAAATATGGAGATGGTTTACTTCACTCTTCCTTCATGTGAGCGCTTCGCATCTTTTCTTCAACATGCTGGGTCTGTACTTTTTCGGAAGAATAGTTGAAGAGGAGGTAAGCCCTCAATGGTTTCTTTCAATATACTTTATCAGCGGTTTGATCGGTTCTTTCGCCTTCATGCTGACAAGTCCTGATGCTGTGGTTGGGGCGTCCGGTTGTGTGTTCGGTATGATAGGTGCAGCAATGCTGCTCAATCCCATGAAAAGAATTCACATCTACATTTTTCCACTGCCTCTTGGCATTGTTGCTTTATTCTTCGTGATTTTTGAAGCCATTATGGTATATTTCAAACCAGAAAGCTTGGAAAATGTGGTCAGTAATGTTGCAAATGTTGCGCATATAGGCGGTGTAATTACAGGTGCGATATTTGCATTTTTCAATAATCCCAAAAAAGCTCTGAAAGGTGTTGGTGCTCTGATACTGTGTGTTTTCCTTCTCATATTCTTTTCACCCGTATTTAGTTTCATAGCACTGATAGGAAGCATTGTTCTTAATGTGATAGATTCTTTGGTTGGATTTTTCCTCTATGGTACTGCTGATGCTTTGTCTTTTATCTGGCAGTAAACCTTTTTTGCAGAATTATGAAATTATATTTCTCACAAAAAGGCTTAAGCCAAAAACATGAAAAACATAAAAGGTAAATATTAACAGGGAGAAACAAAAGTTTAATATATGCATAGATACAAAAAACTTTCCCTGAAGTGTTTTGGATGGCTTGCTGAAAGAAGCCTTGCCAGTTTTAAATCCCTTGAACCCTCACTAAGGGGTTCGGGCATAAACATGCTTCTCAAGGCCTGGGTTTCAATAATATACTTTTCTGTGTTTATTGCATATATTTTCTCTCTTGCTTCGGTTTTATTGCTCAGCACGGTTTTCACATTCGATATAATTCAATTTATTTATTTTACTGTTTTCTTGCCTGTGCTTGTTGCTTCACTGGTTTTTGTAATCCTTTACCTATATCCAGCTCATAAAGCCAAATCCATAAAAAAGTCCATAGATGCAAATCTGCCTTTTGCACTCATTCACATGAATGCTGTTGTTTCCTCTGGTATTCCCCCAGAGTTCATGTTTGAACTGATTTCCAAATTCAGGGAATACGGTAAACTTTCCGAGCAGATGGGACTTGTGGTAAGAAACATGAAAACCTTTGGTATGAGTTCTGTTTCTGCAATAACGGATGTTGCAAACAGAACACCATCCAGAGAGCTCAAGCATATACTCTCTGGTATAGCCTCTACCATAGAGAGAGGAGGAAATCTGGCATATTACTTGAAAGAAATGTCAGAAAAGATGCTTTTTGAATATAGATTGAGAAGGGAAAAATATTCGAAAACGCTCTCCACCCTTTTGGATATATATACAGCCCTTCTCATAACAGGACCTTTAATGCTTATTTCGGTTATGGTAATGATGAACATGATAGGTGGTGATGTTTTCGGTATGGGAATAGATCAGGCAATGTTTTTTATGCTTGTATTTGTGATAGCAGCCAATGTCCTGTATCTTGTTTTTCTTGAAATGACATCACCACAATAAAAAGCAAACTTATTTAAATTAATCGTTCAATAACGTTATTATGTCCAAGAGAAGGCACAGGAATTTTGAAGTCAAAAATGATTCTGATGGAGAAGAGGAAAGTCAGATGAATCAGATTTTTGGTCACAAAAGACGGGGATATTTTGCTCTGGTCGCAGCAGCATTTTTCGTTCTCGGTTTTTTTGTAAACATGCAGACGGGTTTGACAGGATACTTTGTTCAGAGTGATCAGAATCAGAATGCTATCACACCGCAGGAAGCCGGAGAGCTTGCAATGGATGTTATTAACAACCGGCTTATCCCCGAGGGGAGCACCGCAAAGCTTGTGAAAGTCGAAGAGGAAAGCGGTCTGTACAAGATCATAACCTCTTATCAGGGAAACCAAATTCCTGTTTACATGACCAAAGATGGAAAATACCTCATTCAGGGTGTAGTTGAAATAAGCAAAATACCCAAAAGACAAAATACTCAGCGGGTGGAGACACAGAATGCTGAAGTACCGAAATCTGATAGACCAAAAGTAAATCTTTTCGTGATGTCTTATTGTCCTTATGGTCTGCAGATGGAGAAAGCGTTTATACCTGTCATGAAACTTCTTGGTTCAAAAGCCGATATAGAAATAAATTTTGTCTATTATGCAATGCACGGAAAGAAGGAGATTGACGAGAACACAAGGCAATATTGTATCCAGAAGGAACAAAGTGACAAATTTGTGAATTACCTTGAATGTTTTGTGCAGAGTGGAAACGTAACGAAATGTATTTTAGAAGCGGGAATAGATGAAACTGCTCTCCAGTCTTGCATTGAAAATACTGATAAAGAATTCAACATAACAGGACTTTACAATGACAAAAGTACATGGGTAGGAGGATTCCCTCTATATCCGATTGATGCGCAACTCAACTCAAAATATGGTGTTGGCGGTTCACCCACCCTTGTGATAAATAATGTCCGTCTTGCTCCACTAAGAGAAGATTGTACTACTGCTGATGAACAAGCCGGAAAATGTATAATTTATCCAGTAGAGAGATCACCAGAAGCAGTGAAAAAAGTAATATGCTCAGCCTTCAGAAATCCTCCCGAAGAGTGTAACCAAACATTGAGTTCTTCTTGGGAAAGTCCCGGGTTTGGACCTCTAGGCCAAGGAGGAACAGTAACAGCATCAGGCGGCGGTTGTGGGAGGTAATTTCTTCTTTCAGTAAAACCCAAACCTGAAGATATGCTGTATCTACAATTTTGACATTTGATTTCTTGTTCATTTATTTGGAGGTTTACTTGGTTACCGCAGCTATAGTAACATACTGCACCAACTGCGGGTTTTATTATATCTGTCGTTTTCATGTTTATCACCTCTTTTGTTTTATATTAATAGGTCGAAAAAGGCAAAGGTTTAAACCTCTCAACCTATCTATCTTAATGCTAACCTGGGCGTGCGTGGAGGAATTTCACCTAGTGGTAGAATTCTATCATACCACATTAAATATTCATACAAAATAATTGATTTTACCCCTTTAAATATTATAACTATATGTTGATACTTAGATTAATTGAACCACAAGATATTGTGTCTTTATTCTTTAGGTTTCAAAATAACTTTACCTTGTCGCGGCTGTACCAGCGGACAGGTATCTCCTGAACGAAATTAAGAAACAGCGACCACATCTAACGCTGGTTGCAGAGGTTAAGGTTTCTCCCATAAAAGCAAACTTTCTCTGGTAATACCTATTTTTTTCGTTCTGTCACGGGTGCACCATCTTTTGTTCAACACAACTATTTCCTTGACCTCAAAACCTATATGCTCTGCTATTTTGCTCAAAAAGATATCGGATTCCACAACGCCTGAAGGAAAGCAGCCATTACCCACAACAATCCCGAGTTTTGCACCAGACCTGCATACTCTATACATTTCGGATATTGCATAATACATATCCAGAAAATAAGGTTTTGCCTCCTCTGGCAGACCAGAAAAATTCTCATCCTCCAAAATCTTGCAAACAGGAGAGAAATCGCTGCGAACTCTTTCGATATCCAGACCTATATAAGACCTTATACCCGGTCTGCTCTCCAAGAAATCCAAAAACAATCTCTGTTCAATTTCGTATATTTTTGTATATTCTATTTTATTGAGATATGGAGGAGATGTTATAACACCATCTACACATTCATTTTCCAGCTTCAGTTTTCTTGCATCACCGAAATCCACATGTGTGCTGCATGGCTGAAAAGGAAAGTTTTGAATATCCCTTATCATTCTGTATATCTGCCTTCTCAGCATATCCCGAAGCGGAGGTATGTGCTTGTTTTTTATGAATTTTAGAACCGCACCGTCTTTGTAAATATAACTGCACTTTATGCTCACATTCATAAGAGCAAGAAGAAAAAAATCCCTTATAACCGTGTCTTCAATTTCCATGATTCTGTTCCTGAAGAGAATAACATCCTCAAGGGTTTCCCTTTTAAACGCCCTTCTCAGGATATGGTCTTTAGGCACATCCTGCCTATAAAATTTGGTTTTTAGAAGAGCCTTTGCCTGAGCTTTAAGCTTTTCAATATCATAATCTCTGATTTTCACAAGAGAAACAAATACCGCAACAGGATGAACATCGAAACCTATGGAGTTTATACCCCTCTCCTTGCACGCAAGCAATGTTGTACCCACACCGCAAAACGGATCGAGAAGGATGTTATTCTTCTCTAAAGCAAATTCATCTATGAGAAGAAGAGCAAGGTGTCTGGAAAATCCCTCCTTGTAATAAAACCAGTTATATACAGGCTCCTTTTTGTTTGGAATGAATGTGGCAAACCTTCCCAAATCCAGCCTTTCTTTTATTCTCATAATTCTGTTATGCTTAGTTTTTTTGTTTTTATATTTTTTGAGCAAATAGCTCCAATCCGATATGAATATTTTAAGTTTCGGTTCTTCGATAAGTTTACCGACAAGTTCATAGTTACTGAGTTTTTTATATTTTGCTTGCATGATAATCAATTATGAAATTTCCCGAAATGTTTTCGGGAAATCGGAGTTGCAACGGCAGGAATGCCCAAATTTCGCCTCGCAGAATATAAAACCCCAAAATAATAAAACCCTCCAAAACCCCACAACACCCTTAAAGATTGTGCTCGGCGAAACTTCGCGCAACAGGAGATTAAGCGATTCGACTCTTGCAGAATCTCACCCAAATTGCTTCGCAACTTCGCTTAATCCCGAAATGTTAAGCGTAATCGAGAAAAGTCTTTTATTTTAGAAGAGGGTTGGCTCATACTATACAATCACTTTAATAATATTACTTCATATTTTACTTGATTACCTTTAATTGTTAAAATTCCTGCCATTCCGTTATAAATTTTTCCATCTAAATATTTCCATGGACACGCTGAACCAGGATTAAACCTCAAATCATCAGAAAATGTATTTGTTTTACTAACTTCCCTTCTGAAGTAACTCCTCTACCCCCGGCTTCATGTATATGACCAGATAAACTAAATTTTATTCCACTCTTTCTCATTATTTCATCAAGAGTTTTATCACCAACATGGTTACCACTATAGACAACGTCAATACCATATCTCCCTCTACACCTTGGTGGCTGATGTGTTAACAGGATTTCTGGGTCATCGTCTGTTTGTAACAATTTTATATATTCTCCTATTTTTCTTATTTGTTCCGGAGTTGCTCTAAAACTTTCATTAGGGTAAGTAAAATCTGTTCCAAATGGGTTACTTACAAAATCAAAATCATCTCCATCAACAATTCTTATTTCACTCAAATCAAAAATATTTTTATATTTTTTAGAAAGTCGCTTCATTGCTCTTTCATAATCTTTTTTCATCTCATGATTGCCTGGAATAACATAAATTGGTAATCCTGTCTTAGCAGCATTTTCCAAGCACATAACAATTTCATCATAATCTGATAGTTCTGGATGTGGTTTTTCTCTAAAATGTTGAGCATAATCTCCAAGTAGAATTATACCATCTACTCCTTGCTGTTCAAAATGTTTAGAAAAAGCTTCAACATTTTCATAAAATCCATGAGGATCAGCTATAACACCAAATCTGGCAATATTATCTTCATCTTCAGTCATTTGGGTTAGTTTATTTCCATTTATTTGATAGTCTACTCCCCTAATTGTTCTGACTATCGGAGTTACATTGGCTACTTTCTTCTCTAAATTTTCTTCTTTCTTTCCACAACCCGAAAAACCTAATGTTAAAGCTACAATTAACGACCAAGTTAGTAATTTTTTACCCATCATAAAAAATAGAATAATTCGATCTTTATAAATCTATCGGTTATTTTACTACTTATAAGTTACATTAACAAAACCTCGCCAACCCCTTTATATTTTTATATTATAGGACTTCGTCCTTTATTTTTAAGACTTTTCTCGACTGAAAAGTTTACTCTCAAACAAGTTGAGTTAAACTTTTCGTTTTTGCTACACAAAAACACGCCTAACAGCCGTTAAAAGACTTCGCAACCTTGCAAGTTGCTCCGTCCAAATTTTTGCTAACGCAAAAACTTCTTTTAACGGCATATGTTCAACGCAATCCGCCTCCACCCGCTTTTTAATAAATTTATA
>CAZCGK010000005.1:0-59137 GCA_964498245.1 uncultured archaeon
ATTCATTTTCTGAATATTTAAAACTTTTCTTTTTCAGAATCCTTTCCAAATCCCTTAGATCAAAGCAGAAAACTGGTCTGCCTTCGAAATCTTCAGGTTTGTTTCTGAAGGATTTTGCGAATATTGCAAAGTATTCCCTGCGGTTTTCATTGTGCCACTGGACATATCTGGATTTCTCTGTAAGGCTTTCCAGGATTGGTTTTGGGTTGAGTTTTTCCTGCCATTTGCATTCTGCAAAAAGGATTTGTTTGGTTTGATCGTTGAGTCCTACTATATCGATTTCTATCGCCTTTCTCTCTTTTCTTTCTCTTCTCCATCCCCACCATTTACCTATTCTATTGAATTTTTCACCAAAAATAGACCTGATGAATTCCTCTCTTATCAAAACCTCAAACTTTCTTCCCACAAAGCTGTTGAATTTCTTAAAAAAATTCGATTCAAAGTTCTTGAATTCGTCTATAGCCAGATCTGATTTAAAGGGTTCGATAAATGTGAAATAGAAATCAAAAAAATTATCTTTCAGGAGATATATAATCTTTTTACTCTTTGGTTTTTCCTCTGTAACGCGTTTTTCCTTTCCTATTATTCCAAGATTTATCAGGGCATTGAGATATTTTGTTAGCTGATTTGGTGGTATGCCTGAATGATTCGAAATCTCTATGAGTTTTGTGTTTCCTCGGGAAATGGCCTCAATAATCTTTTTATAGCTTTCAACCTCTCTGAACTCTTCTTTAAGCAGAAAATCTATTTCTTCGAACAGTCTTCCGCTCCTGCTTGCGATTTCATCTTTCACGTTCTCTAGTGTGGTTTTTCCATCCGAAAACCTTTCCATGTAAAAAGGAATGCTGTTTACGATACTGTAAAACTCTATATTTCTCTCAATGCTGTTTCTGGGATAGAATTCATGATAACAGGAAAAAGGCAATTTCTCCATCTTCAAATGACCTGTTTTTCTTCCATAAAGTGGAGATTTGTGACTTAACACGCCAACCTCCATCATTGACATAGACGACCCGCACAGGAGGAGAAAGCATCTTGTGTTTTGAAGTACATTATCAATTACGCGTTGAAATACAGAGGGAATTGCTGGATCTTTCTCAACCAGATAGGAAAATTCATCAAACACCACAGCGATTCTTCCCTTGATTTTTTCCATCAGCCACTCAAATATTTCTTCTAAATCATTGGTAGCAACTTCATGTTCCCTCAGATAACTTGCTACATTTCTTTTAAATCTTCTTATATTATCTTCTGTTCCTCTTTTATCGCAAAGAAAATAAATATGAGGTTTGTCTCTTATGAACTGTTTTATAAATTCCGTCTTTCCTATTCTCCTCCTGCCATAAATTACTATAAACTCGAATTCTTTACTTTTCCAGCGGGTGTTCAGAAAATCGAGTTCAAACTTTCTATTCACAAATTTTCTGATCATGATAATAATTATTGTAATCAGAATATTTAAAATTTTATCCTTTCTTTACCATTTTCTTCAAACTCTTTAGGCTTGTTTCTGAAGGATTTTGCGAATTGGTTTTGGGTTGAGTTTTTCCTGCCATTTGCATTCCTTTCAAATTTTTCCATCTTTTCCAATTGCAGCACAAATTTATTTTATAATTCAAAAATTCTAATTCTTAATAGATGGATACTCAAAAGTTGATAGATAATGTTATAAAAAAAAGAACATGGCTTCTCAGGGATAACTCCAATACTCAGATAAATCCATCGCTTATAGACTATCACATCTCATCCCTTGCACAGGAGGAATACGCTCTTAAGCATCTTTACAGCAGGAATGTGGTTAAAGAGCATAAAGAAGGCGGGATATACATACACACGCTTCACAGCGCGTTCAAACCGTATTGCAACGGAATAGACCCGAGAATATTTCTTCTTGATGGTCTGAGGTTTCCGCAGTGCAGAAGCAAACCAGCAAAGCATTTTTCCTCTGCTGTTTATCAGTCCATGGCATTTATGTTTTACTCCCAGCTCTTCTTTGCAGGAGCACAGGCGATGGATTACTACAACTGGTTTCTCGCTCCTTATGTCCATTATGATAAGCTTACATATCCGGAAGTAAGGCAAATTATTCAGGGATTCGTGCATCAGCTCAATCAAACCAACAGAACCGGAGCGCAGAGTGCATTTACAAACATAGGATTGAGAATAAACTGTCCCTCTTATCTTAAAGAGGTTTGTGGAAGGGAAGGTAAAGAATCCGTACCGGTGATCCATGCAGGAAGAAAGCTCAAAGACCTTTCCTATGATGATTTCAGGGAAGAAGCTGGGATGATTTACAGGGCTTTTATGGAGGTTATGATAGAGGGGGATGGTAACGGTCTGCCTTTTACATTTCCTATTATAACCACTGCCATAACAAAAGACTGGAAATGGCAGAGTGAACTTGTTGACATCACTGTTCAAGCTGCAGCAAGTATGGGCTCTCCCTATTTTCTGAACCTAACCACTGATTACCTCAATGAGAAATATGTCCAAGCCATGTGCTGCAGACTGCTTGTGGAGCATTCCGGAGGTGTATGGCAGGCAGGTGGAATGGGTACAGGTTCGAATAAAGTGGTAACTATTAATCTGCCGCGTGTTGCATTGGAAGCCAGAAATGAAAATGAATTTTTTTCAGTACTGGATAAAAAACTTGAGATCGCTAGAAAAGCACTGCTGGAAAGCAATGAGATTATAAGGAAATCGCTTTATAAATGGAACCTTTTGCCCTTTCTCAGATTGAAAACATCTGATGGATTGCCTTATTATAATTTTAAAGAGAGAAAGCTGACCTTTGGTGTGATAGGAATGGATGACTGTCTTCATAACCTGCTCGGTACGGGTATAACTTCAAAGGATGGTTTGAGTTTTGCTGAAAAAACAATCCGGTATATTGCAGGAAGAATAGCGGAGTTCTCTCAGAGGGATGGTATAGCATATACGCTTGAACAGACACCTGCTGAATCCGCAACTTATAAGCTTGCCTTAAAGGATAAAGAAAAATTCGGGAAAAAAGCACATACACAGGGAAGGGGCAGAAAGGTTTATTATGCCAACAGTACGCATGTTCCCTACAGGCAGAGCATAAGCCTTATAGAAAAGATAGAAATCGAGGCCAGATTTCATCCTTATTTCAATGGTGGTGTGATCTGTCATGTGTTCATGGGGGAATCGCGGCCTGAGCTCTCATCCATGAAAAGGCTTATACAGAAAATGAGCAGAACTCAGCTTGCATATTTCACATTCTCACCTGACTTCAGCATCTGCAAAAACAATCATGTGATAAGAGGAAAAACAGAAAAATGTCCGAAATGTGGTGAAAAGATCATAGACCATGTAAATCGAGTTGTTGGTTTCTTCACCAGAACATCCAGATGGAATCCGGGCAAGCAAAAAGAATATCAGGAAAGGAAAAGATTTTTGATCAAATAGAATAAGCTCATTTTTTCTCTTCAATCAAGACTGCATTTACAACTCCATCCTGTCCGGGTCTTGATGTTACCTTTGCTGGACCAAGCTCGGTTTCTATTATCTCTCCCTTTGTGATTATATTTCTTCTCACATAATAGTGGGTGGTCTGGCTTTCCTTCACAGAAAGAATCTTTACCTTTTTTATCTTTCCTGTTTTTCTATCCGCAACATTTGCGTAATCACATGCCAAAAGTTTTACCTTTGTGTTCCCTCCTCGAGTTCGTGTGATTTTCGCTTTTCTCTCACCTATTTTGGTCTCTATGAATGTGGAGCCTCTCTGGTACTTTTTCTTTTTGCTGTGTCTGTGAAGCTTTCCTCCTGTGCTTTTTCTGTTCGATCTCAAATGCCACACTACAGACATAATCTCAACCTGTTTTTTGAATATTTGGTTATAATCCCGCAAGTTTAAATATGTTTTGTTTATCACGAAAATGTTTTTATCCGAAAACTATCCGAATCCTTTCAGAATATCTTCCATTGCCTCTTTTGGATTCTCAGCCTTAACTATAGCAGAGGCTACAAGAACACCTTCCGCACCAAGCTCTAAAGCTTTTTTCACATCTTCCGCACTGCTTATCCCTGCTCCACACAGAACCCTTACCTTTGGATTTGTTTCTTTCACGATTTTAACGGTTTTTTCCACAATTTCAGGCTTTGCTTTTGAAACAGAAACTCCTTTTCCTATAAGTTCTGGTGGTTCTATTGCAAGGAAATCAGGTTTAAAACTCGCTATAATCTTTGCCAGGGTCAGATTTGGAGCACAGGCAATGGATATGAGCCTGTTTTGCCTTGCATAGAATATGCTCATCTCTATATCTTCTGTTTCCATCCTATCTTCAGAATGATTTATAAGAACACCCACAGCACCGGCAAACTTCACATCTTGAGGCAAAATATGGCCGGTGTGCGCACCGTAATCTATTGGGTCCATGTGCTGGCATATTGTTGGTATGATATCGGAAATAAGGGGAACATCTATTGGCTGTGCAGCAACCATTATCTTTACCTTTTTATATTTTTTTGAAAGCTCCTTTGCTGTTTTTGCTATTTTCAGCGCTCCTCTGCCTGTGCCTTGCTCATAGGTTTTGAGATTAACTATTAGAATCTTCTTTTTGGGCATGCTATCGTCTTCCTTTATTTTTTGTCTTCCTCCTTTTATATTTAGTTTTTTCTTTCTTCCTAAAAGGGTCCTTTAAAACTTCCTGCTTTACAACATTGGCAAAACTCTCTTTCATTTCAGTCTTGCTCCGATCCTTCATTTTCCATCCTATATAAAACACAACAAGGATTGAAATGAGTAATGAGCTCATATCTATAATACTTCCTGTTTCCGAGACAAGGTATGATGTAAGTGATTGAAATGCATCTTTGTTCTCGTTTTCGCTCAAAGTCTGATTAAATTCATTTGCAATCTTTCTTTTCTCTCGGATATTCAGAGCAAAACTATCAGTTGCATTTATTTCATTGCTTTTTACGCTTATGTCAACAACATGAGAACCCTTTGCTCCTTCGGGAGGGAACAGGCTCAGATTGAGTTTTATCTCTTTACCTGCATCGAGCTCGGCTAATCTTTTTGGTTCAATTGTGAACCATTCTGCTGGTATTCCGTGAACAGATATTTCTAAATCATGTAACACAGCCTGACCTGTGTTTATTACAGATATTTCAAACTCCGTAAAGGAATTTTCCTCTGCCTGCGCACTCAGAGGCGTAACTATGGACAGGTCTTTTTTTCTTTCCACTGAAAATTCGATATTTGCTGCGGAAAGCGCATAAAAGGATTTTGAGGCGGTTATATACAAAATGTATTTGCCTTCTTCTTCTGGAGCATCTATTTCAAAGGAAAACACTCCATTGGAATCGGTTTTTGTCTGACCTGAGGTTCCGTTAAGGGTATAAAACACATCAGCATCCTTTACGGATTTACCCGTACTTTTGATCATACCTGTAACTTTTATCCTTTCACCGGGATGATATGTGGACTTGCCTGTATTCATTTCAATATTTAATTTTAACCTTTCTCCTATAACGAAACCGGATAGAGAGGCTGTCTCAAAACTTACTCTGTTATGCAGGGTGTCCAAATCCCTTTTTATCTCTTTCCATTCACTTGAGCACAATCTCTCTTTCATATTCCAATCATTACACTTATAAACACGGATCTCGCTTTCGTTTTTTATGGTAGAATCATCATAATTAAGGGTTATCTTCACCCGCTCAAAGTTCTTGTTAAAAATCACGGCAAAACCTGAAAGGATGTTTATACCTGAAATACCATTGAGCTTCTGGAATCTGTCAAATTCTATAATATCATTTGCAACGCGGGTATCCAAAGGTACATTAGTAAACAGGATTTTCATTCCCTGGGTTTCAAACTCCACATCGTAGTTTCCTGGAAGTATGCTGAGAAGGTATTTACCGTTGTTAAGGTTTGTTTCTATGTTGGTTTTATCATTTTCAATTTTTATAGCACCTGAGACAGCTTTACCTTCAGCATCTCTAATTTCTCCTTGTAACAATACCATGTAATTAATGGTTTCTTTGGCAGTGTGGTTTTTGCCTGTGTATGAAAGAATCACGCTGAGTTCATATGAACCCGGAGAAAGATCCGGTGGTTGGAATGTAAAGCCATCTGTTGTTCTTAAAATAGAAAGCTCATGGCTTCCAAGTTTTGCAAATATATCCGAATCTTCAAGAACAGACTCACCGTGATATTCAGCTTTGAGGGAAACCGTTATGTTTTTATCTGTATATGTGAAATTCTTTTCAGAGACTGAAAGGATTTTGAACTCAAATGCAGGAAGTACCTCTATCCTTCTCTCATCATAAACTTTCCTTCCATCGTAGATAGCTGTAAGCTTTAGAGTATGGTTTCCCTGAGAAAGCTTGGGAATCTCCTGAGTCTCAATGATCCATTCTCCCTTGTAGAGATAGGGTAAATTCTTGAGGGTTACATTTTTTCCTCCCAGAAAGACCATAAACTTAACACTTGTATTGATTTCTTCTTTCGTTTCAATTTCCTTGTAAACCTTTGCAGCTATCTTAAGACCTTCATCTGTATATACCCTTTCCGTATAATTGAGAATCTCAACTGAAAGAACAGCAACATTAAAATGTGTTTCATTGGAGTATGCAGTTTCGTTTTTGCAATGGAGTGTATATTTTCCAGGCAGGGGAGGTTTGTACGAGTAGAAAAAATGCGTATCGTTTAATTTTGTAAATCCATCAAGTTCTACCATTATTGGTTCTGTAATCTTTGCTTTGAGAGTTCCGTTTATTGAAGTGTTTTCTTGAAAACAGCATGTTATTCCTGTTTCTTCTCCGAGCCACAGCTCGGTTTTGGAAAGAATGATACCGATTTCCTGCGCAAGGGATTGAGTGGGCGCTAAAATTAAACACATAAGTGGAATTATGCAGAGATATTTTTCCCTCATTTCATCACAACCCGGAGTATAAATGACTCAAGCCCAACAACCTCTTTACTCTCAAAAATCTTGGTGGTTTGTACTCCATTCCAGTAAGGGTGTGGGCTATTTTCGTGTATGCCAGAGCTGCGGGTGAAAGGGGTTTGTTGTATATTATAGGCACTTTCTCGAACAGACTTCTATCAACCCATGGGTCCTCAGGAACCTCTCCTATCACCGGTGCTTCGCACATAGATTCTATTTCCTGCTTTGTCATCTCGTGCTTGCCTCTGATCCTGTTCACCACAATGCTTACAGAATCTATGCCCAGCTCCTTTGCCAGCATTACAGCTTTGAAGGAATCTGTTACCGCGGTTATCTGGGGATTTGTAATCACAATAATTTCATCGGATGCTTTCATTATCGAGGTTACATCCTTTCCGATTCCAGGAGGAGAATCGATTATTACAAGGCCTCCAAGTTTCTTTATCAGGTTCTTGAACCTGTTCAGAGATACTGAGCTTTGAATATATTTGAAGGAAAGGGAAGATGGGATAACCTTCAAGCCAAATGGGTGTCTGTAAATGGAATCCTCTATATCTATATCACCTCTTAATACATCTTGAAGGCCTAGAGGAAGCTGGAACATACCTAAAGAAAGACCGAGGTTTGAGGTTGTAACATCAGCATCAACCACCGTCACATCAAAGCCCATGTGGTGAAGAGCAGCGCCAACATTGGAAACAAAGCTTGTTTTTCCTGTTCCACCTTTACCAGAAACAACAGCTATCGCTTTTTCCATAAGAATTTTTTTCTTCCGTGATATAAAAATATTGCAATTAAAATCGAAACAAACAGAAATATTAATGGATTGAATGTTTCTTGCTCATGGATTTTTTCTACAATCATTTCGCGTTCGCCATAAAATCTTCCATCAAGGGTAAATGCTTTTAATGTTAGATTTATTGAGGATTCTGCACCGCTTATGAACCGAATCTTTACAGGAACCACTCTGTCCGCAGGAAGTTTTTCAAGTGTTAACTCCTCAAATATCCATCCTGGAGGATATTCTTCAGGCAGAAGCACCACATTTTCAATGTCCTCTTCGCTCTTAAGAAAAACCTCTAAAATATTTTCCTTTACAGAATAATCAACTATTTCTATTTTCTCTTCATGCTTTTTTTCTTTCTTTACAGTGATATTGAATTCTTCTAAGGGGAAAATCTCATTGCAGTGGTATATTCTCGTTCGAATGGTATAGTTTCCTTTAGGCAAATCTGCGTATAGTTTCCACTCAACCTCTTGTGAAGGCATTAGTTTTGCTTCAGGACTCCACAAGGTTAATATTCTTTTCTCTCCATCCAGAACATCTATTCTTGCTCTGGATAAGCATGGTACAGAGCCTGTATTGGACCATACGAGATAAAACTTTTGAATCGGTCCTGTATCTGAATGCATGATAACAATATCACCATCAATCTTTTCCGCAATGCTTATATCTATGTCTATTCCCTTTGCTAAAGGAACTAAGAACAAAAACCCTGTTATTATCAGTATCATTTTTCCTTTTACATCCATCCTATCGCCCATTCCGTCCAGCTTTTAGGCTTGTTTATAATTACCTGAATAGTACCGGAAAAATTTCCCGGGTTTTTGGCATGAAGAATTATTGGTATTTTCTCTTTACCTTGCGTAATAAAATGATTTTTTTCTACTTCTATCATATCTTTTATCTCTCCAAAAACTATTATATGAACCTTTGCTTTTTCATTTCCGGTAAGGTTTATGTACTTTGTGGCTTTGGAGTTTAAAGGCAGAATACCAAAATTCAATTCGCATGTATCTATCGAAACTCCTATTTTTGTACTGTTTTCTGAATCCGAGATCGAGACCTGAACAGGATATTCAACAATTTTACTTGTATAGAATAAGTTTCTTACAATTTCACTTCCATCAGGATTAACCTCCATATTCGAGTAAAGGAAAATTATCATTATAAATGCTGCTATTATCACAATCATAATCGATTTTTCCTTTCTCATCGTTTCTTCCTCTTATAAAATATAAAGGCAGAAATTATAATAATAATAGATACCATCCAAGTCGGAAATCCTGTGGGCTTAAGAGGAGGCTTTTCCGGTATTTCTGATATGATGGGTTTTTCTGTTATTTCCTTTCTGAACTCTATCACACCCTCTTTTTCCGTCTTACCTCCGATCCATTCTACCGTTGCTTTTACTGGATACTTCCCTTCTGTAATCGTTTCATTAAACCAGGGTATTGCAATAGTTGTGATCTCCTTAGGTTTAACTTTATATTCTCTGGAACTTAGGCTTGCAATGATCTTCTTTTTATATGCATCGTAAATCGTTACATTTGAGACCTTTACGCTCATGGTCAGGGTTCCCGTGTTTTTGAATATTATTTTTAGTTTGTCTTTTTCATGTATTATGCCTATTATTTTTCCATTTCTTTTTGCCTCACCCTTCACTTTGAATACATATCCGATTTTTGTGATGGTAATTATTTCCAGAGCTGTTCCTCCCCTGCCCTGTGCCTGTGTTATCGGTTTGGGTACTATGTATCCTGCGTGGTAACCGGGTTCTGCATTTTCAGGGATCTTAATAAGAGCTGTTACTTCTTTGTTGGCCTTAACAAGGCTTCCTGTAGAAAGTGTGTAGAGTTTTTTCTCTGGTGGTAAAACAACAGGATTCTCTATAAAACTTATCCATGTTGATGTTTTCTCTTCCGATGCAGTGATTGGGTCAAAATTATATCCGTGTCTTGGCCATGCTGGTGTGTAGAATTCTGGTGGAGCGTTTTGTGTTGAAAGTTCTACTGCAAGGTCTTTCTCATAATCGGATATGAGATAAAAATTAAAAGAATATTCCTTTCCATTTTCAACCTCTCCCAGATCAACCACACCGGGTGCTACTCCTACAGATAAGGAAAAAACCTGTGGTAAAATAAAGTGAAAAATTAAAAAAGTTAGGAAAAATGATAGCATTTTCTCTTTCATAAATCTTTTACTTTTATTTGAGATTTATAAACAAAATTGCTTTTAATGGCACTTTAATTTAAATACCCCTGAGATATAAATTATATATTAGTGATGCCATGAAACTTAGAGAGCATTCATCGATTATAATCGGTATTATTGCTCTCGGTATTGTTATAGGAATAGCTTCAGCAGCAAACACGGACACTGTAACCATAGATATCAATGTTTCTTATGAGGTTTCTGTGGACATAAACCCGAACTCTACAGCATGGTACGGCCTGGGTGTTGGAACCACAAGCTCTCCAAAGCCATTCCAGATACAGAATGTGGGTTCAGTAAATATATCCACTATAGATGCCAGCATAACCAATGCCGATACCAATCCTTACGGTGGTCAAAGTGCTGCTTTGCATAACGCGGGAGACTTCATACTTTTAAATTCCACCAACAATGCAACATTCTATTACATAAACAAAATAGATTGGAACGAGTCTGTTCCGAATTATATAACGACTCCAACGGATTGGACAGAAGGTCCTAACAGAGGTTACTTCGGAAGGATAAGAACTGTAAGTGATGATGATGTGGGACAGGAATACTTCTGGTTCACTAACATGACCAATGGCACGGGCGGAGGTAATTGCTCAACAGATGGGAGGCTTTTAATAGCAAACCATCCGAGAACCGTGACTGATACAGGAGATACGGATTTCACAAATTCTGGAAACTATACCGCAATAGATCTAACAGCTTCTGATGGGTATACCACTGGTGAAGGAGAGATACCAAGTAGTCATCCGCTTGCAGGATACTGCGTACAGGTTTCAGCTGATTGCTCTACAGTAAAGATATTCCATTTCAATAAAGACTTGGATGATGGTGATGGAACCAGTGTATGTTCAAGCGATCAGTATGTTTATAATGGAACACTTGAGCCAGGAGATACCACAGAGATATGGCTTGAAGCAAAAATACCCTTAGGGGTGGCAGAAGGCGATGTCTCTGCAGGAACTCTAACAATAACAGCATCTGCATAAAAATCTTTCCAATTTTTATTTTACTTTTTAAGTAAAATTTTATTTTATGAAAGTTCAGATTTTTTTCTTGGGTTTAATGTGTATTGCTGTGTTGTATTTGCTGAATTTTCAGCATACCACCGCTCAGCTAAATCCCTCTCTTGAGGTTCTTCTTGTTTCACCTCAGGATTCTGAAAATGTTGCACAGAATGTAACATTTCTTGTTAATGCCACGGTTTATTGCAGAGATGGGTTTTGCGGAAACGTTAGCGGTGTTGTGAGATACAATGCAACATCGGAATATCCGGATACGAATATCAGTACAACTACAGGTGATACCCCTTTTTACATAACTGACAAGCCCAATCCGCAGAATTGTTCAGGGAATCCTCTTGAGCAAGATGAGTACTGTGAGCTTACGTGGAATGTGAATGCTACCGGAAGTATGGGTTCATCTTACAAGATAGCGGTGGTTTTTTATTCAAATGAAACTGGTGTTTCAAGCAATCAAACTTCCAACAATACAGTTAACATAATTTCCTGTATAATAGACATAACCCTTTCCTGGAATAACATTTCATTCGTAGGTGGGGTAGGTGAGACGGTAAATGCCAGTGGAAACGATAATCAGGAATATAATGTCACAGTGGAAACAACAACCACGTGCAATATTGATATTTATATAAGCGGGACAAACTTTACTCACACCGAAGATAGTAGATACGTTATTCCAGTGGAAAATCTTGTGTGGAGTAATACAACCAATAACTATTCTCAGGGCTACAGTTTGAAAAAAAACTGGAACAGGGTTAATACCAGTGTCTCCCCTGGAACGAATACAACCCTTTATTTCTGGTTTGATGTTCCTTTGGGTATCCTTGCAGGTCCCTATAATGGTTCAGTATATATCAAAGTGGTTGAAGCTGGTGTTCAACCCTAGAGTTCAAGATCTGTTGGATATATAAAATCTCCCTGATAAAATAATAAAACATGCAGGATGTTGATTTTAGAAATTTTAAAACAATATCCACGATTCTTATTTTTATTTTAATCCTTCTGTTCCTTTCTCCGCCCTTTACCGGATGGATAATAGATGTGCTTCGATTGGATGTTGATATTCAGCAACAGAGTATGGCATGTCTTTATTTCATTGAGGCACCTTCAACCAATATAATCCAAGATTCCGAGGTAAATATAACCGTGGAGATATCCAATTGTGGAAGCAGTTTTCTTGAAGGAAGAATTGCAATCGAAATACTAAACTCCTCGTTTGATGTTGTGGATAGTATAACTTCGGGAAATTATTCGCTCTATCCTTCTCAATATTACATATTCAACACAACCTGGATTGCTTCTCCACCTTTAGGACATTACTGGATCTATGCAAGAGATGATAATTACAACACAAATACAACACGTGCGATAAATCAGAGTTTTAACATAACCTGTGTACTGCATTCATACAAGTGTTTTGGTAATGAGCTTAAGGTGTGTGTAGATCCATTCAGATGGGAGCCTGTAACTGTATGCAGTTATAAGTGTGAAAATGGAACGTGTATACCAGAACCGGGAAAAGTTTTCATACCTGAAATAGGAGTCCCAAGTGTACCCTGGAATCCAAGAATTGGTTTGGAATATCAAAAGGAAATAAATCTCTCCCAAAACACGAAATATACACTTATAATAAAGGTCATAAATAATGGAACCGTTTATCTGCACAATCTCAGACTTGATGTATATTCTGAAGATATAGAGGCAGATGTTCCTGAAATTGTTGTGGAGAGGCTTCCAACAAATTCCTCAATATTTTTCGTATTCAATATATTCGTTCCTGGGATACCCTTAGGCACATATAACATAGATTTTGTTGTGAGAGCAAGGGAAACATCTGCCCGGGGTGAAATAAGGGTTAATGTGCTTTCTCCAGTCAAATATACAGATAGAGAAAAATGCAGAGACATGCTTTCATACTATCTCGATGCTTTGGAATCCATACTTCAGGAAATAAGAATTCTCGAGCTTAAGGGATATAACGTAACTGAACTGAAAAAATCCCTTATCGAAATCACTCAGAATATAGAAACAGCCAAAAAATTTGAAAAATCTGGTTTGTACTCCAGCTGTATAGATGAAATGGAAACGATAAGAAGGAGTCTGGAAAAGATCGTTCATACAATTCACATTATCATCAGCAAAGAAGAGGTTAAAAAACCTGTGATTGCACAGCCGTTCATGCCGTATCACATACTTTACATAGTTCTTGCAGTTATGCTTACGGTTGCAGGACTTCTTGTAGCTGTGAGGCTTGTAAGAGAGTACTGGAGGAGGAGAAGGCTGATGAGAATAGGTTTAAGATGGTAGTTACTTTTAAAGCTAGTGTGAGAAATTATTTCATTTAATTCAGATTAGTGTAAAAACTATAAGTTTTATCTGCTATAAACTTGTGCAGTTTTCTGTTAAACATATCCGGAAGAATTTTGAGGGCATCTTTCTTTGCATAATTTGCAAGGGACTCTGCAATATAAAGAAAAGAGCTTCTTTCAACTTTTCTGGCTTTTGCTTTTACAATACCTTTAAAGAATCCAGGAAATATCAGAGCGTTATTTACTTGGTTGGGTAAATCGCTTCTTCCGGTAGCATACACATATATTTTTTCTTCTATCAATTCTTTTGCTCTCTTCTTGTCCAACATCTTCAAGTATTTTTTTCTTATACTGCTGTGCATCACTTTTATTGCTTCTTCCACGATTATTTCTGGTACAGGATTTGCCAGAGCAAAAACTATTGCTTTTTCATTCATCTTTGCAATATCTTCAGCCTTTATTATATTTCCTCTGGAAACTCCAATAAACACATCGGCATTTACCAATGCATCTTTTAAAGTAATACTGGGTATATTTATTTCTTTTGCTATTTTCATTTTGTATGGGTTTAAATCCTTTCTGTTCTTACTAAGAGCCCCTTTTGAATCGAATATGTAAAGATTATTTATTCCGTATTCCATCAGCAACCTTGCTGTGGCAATTCCTGCAGCTCCGGCACCATTCACAACAACCTTAATTTCATCAATGGATTTCTTTACTATTCTAAGGCTGTTTATCAAGGCAGCCAACACAACCATCGCGGTTCCGTGTTGATCGTCATGAAATACAGGGATTCCTATATTCTGTAATTTTTCCTCCACGTGGAAACAATCTGGTGCCTTAATATCTTCAAGGTTTATTGCTGCGAATTCCAAGGAAACCTTCTTTATAATATTAACCAATTCGTCCACATTTTTCTCGTTTATAACAAGAGGGAAAGCGTTAACTCCTGCAAGTTCTTTCATGAGCAATGCCTTTCCTTCCATAACAGGCAGGGATGCCAGAGCTCCTATGTCTCCAAGACCCAAGACAGCAGTTCCGTTGCTTACTACTGCCACAGTGTTATTTTTTATCGTCATTTCTTTTGCAGCCTCTTCATTCTCATTTATAGCTTTACTGATCTCAGCAACTCCTGGTGTATAGGCAATGCTTGCATCGTATTTATTTCTTATATGAATCTTGCTTATTATTTCCAGTTTTCCTTTAAGCTTTCTGTGTTTCTTTATTGCAAGTTCAAAATAGTTCATTTTCTTCTCACAACTCCTTACAGATTCCTTCCAGACTTTGTTCAATATCCTTTTTAAGCATACTCAATCTGGTTTCATATGTAGCGAGCAAATCGTTCATGTAAGAAATTATATATTCCTTAAACTTCTTTATATCATCCCTGCTCTCTTCTATTTTTTTATGTTCCTTTCTTATCATTTCTTTTAGCTTTTCAATTCTTTCTTTGAGAAGCCTCTCTTTTTTTTCGTATTCCTTCAACTTATCTTCTATTTCCTTTATTTTTTCCCTGTTTACAGAATCAAAGGTTTTTTCATGTAGACGAATGCTTTCATCTATATGGGATTTCACATCTTCTTTGAATCTTTTAAGATTTGCCATTTCCGCTTCAATCTTGGTCGCATCTTTTCGCATTCTATTCCCAAGGTCTTTCAGGTTTTCAATATAACCTTCCATAAGATTTTCTAGTTCTATAATTCTTTTTCTGCTTTTTTCGACAATGTCCGAAAGGCTTTCTAAATGTATTTCCATTTTCTGCATTTTCTCATTAAACTCATCTATTTTATTTGAATGAGCATCTGTTGTTTTTCCTAAAGCCTCAACCTTTAGGTCCATGTTGTGGAAGTCTCTTTCCATTCTGTTAATCCTTTCAATGATATTTTCTATAGAATTTGATAGCGTTCTTGCCATTTCTTCATATGCACTTCTCCATTTATTCCTTTCCCTTTTCATTTGAATTATTCTTTCTTTAAGTTCTCTGTATATTCCCATTTTAATCCTCTTTAAGAAGTTTATACAGAGTTGACTGCTGGTATTCCTTCCATGAAATCATGTCTTTCATAAGTATATCCAGTTTTTTTCTGAGTTCCTCAATAGCAGAATCAGTCATTTCCTTGTGCATTTTCATTGTGGATTCAACATTTTCCTTGAATTCCTTAAATTTCTTTTCAAGTTTTTGCTCTTTCATTGCCTCCATATCGCTCTTGACTCCTGCCAACATTTCGTTCATTAGCATTACAGATTTCTCAGTATCCTTAAGCTTTCGTTTCGTTTCTTCTTGCATGCTGATGACTTTCTTCATAAATTGTTCGTTTTCTTTATTTATTTTCAAAATTATTTCTTTCTCCATTTGTGAAATTTTTTCTTTCTCCTTTTTCACAGTATTCAATATATTTTCAGCATACTTGTTGAGCTCTTCTGTTCTTTTCAGCATCTCTTCGCGTTCCTCTTTAAGCTTTATCTCTCTTATTTCAAACTCCTTTCGGAATCTATCGATGCCTTTGGCAATTTCTTCATCAATCAGCCTTCTCTGCTCGTTTATCATATCCGTAAATCTTTGGTTTTCATCCAGAACTTGCTGCTGGGTTTTGGCTATCTCATTCTCTTGTGTGGATATTCTATCATTCAGTACTTTGACTGTTTCTGTAAGGGATGAGATATGCTCATTGAAATGATTTTCAGCTATCTTTAACAGCTTTTCCAGGTTTTTGAGTTTCTCCATTTCGTGTTGCTTCTCCTCTAATTTATCTATCCTTTTTGAAATGCTTGTTACGGTTTGCGCAAATTCTCTTTCTGTGATTATATTGCTCATATCTGCCAGGGTTTTCTGCAGATGTAAAACATCTCTTTTGGTTGCGTTCAATGTGGATGCAAGGTTTTCTATTTCGCTTTTCAATTCAATCATTTTTTCAGATTCTCTTTCAAGGGATTGCTTTATTTCTTTCTGGAGGGTTTTTGTGAGTCTTTCATCTGAAAGGATGGAATTTATCTGGTTTTGGAGGTCTGTTTTTGTTTGGGATAAAAGTTTATCAAGGGTGTGGTATGTACTGGAAAGTTCCTTTATCTGGGAGATCAGGGACTTTATGGTTTTATCAAATTGAGGTTTTGTTATTGCAAATTCTGTTCTTTTCTCGAGTGCTGATATGCTCTTGTTCAGATCATTGAGTTCTTTCTCTGCATTATCCTTCAGGGATATCAAGCTTTGCTCGAGAGATGAGAATCTTTTTTCTGATGCTTTTTCCAGGTCTGCTATCTCTTTCTGCTCACTGGATAGAGAGGCCCGGATATCACTAAGTTTTTGTTCCAGATTTTCTATCGCTTTGTTCAGCTCTATTAGAGACTTTTGGTTGTTTGCGTCTTTTGCTTGATATTCTGAATTTAGATTTGAGATTCTTGTGGTTATTTCTTCAAATCTTTTTTTGAAGGAGGAAGATTCCTTTTGGAGTTCTTTTATCTGGAACAAAAAGGGCTTTAGGGCTTGATCGAACTGGGGTTTTGTTATTGCGGTGGAGAATTTTTTCTGGAGTTCTTGAATGGTTTGCTGCTCTTTTTCAAGGTTGGAAGAAAGGTGTTCTATTGTTTTGTTCAGTTCTGCAAGAGATTTTTGATTGTTTGCATCTCTTGCTTGGTATTGGGAATTCAGGTTTGAGATTGCTGTGTTTATATCATCAAGTCTTTTTTCTATGTATTTTTTGGTTGATTCGAGGTTTTGTTCAAGGGAGGAAAGTCTTTTTGATTCTTTTTGGAGTTCTTTAAGTTGGGAGGTGAGGGATTTTTCAACAGACTCGAGAAGCATCGTTCTTACAGTTTCTATGTGCTTTTTTTGCAGTTCGATTTCCCTTCCAATCCGATTAATTTCAGAAGATATATGCTGCACGAATGCAGAATCTGAGGAGGAAAGAGAATTGAGAAGTGTTTGTTGTTTTTTTAGCTCTCTTTCAAGCTCTGATATCCTTTCTGTTTTTCTTTCGATATTTGCAATTTCCATTCTGGTTTCATTTATCTGGTCCTTTACAAACTCCATTATTTTTCTTACAGTTTTTTCAAATGCTTCATGACTTTCTTTTAATTTTTTATTGAGAATCTCGGATTTTTCAATAAGTCTTTCCCTTTCCTTTTCAAGCTCTTTTATTAATCTTTTCTGTTCAACCGAGCTTTTCTTCAGATTTATTATTCCTGCTTCAAGTTCTTTGAGTTCATTCATTGTTTCAAAACCCTTACAAGTTCAGCTATTTTTCCTCTCTGATTTTCCAGATTTGAAAGTTTTTTGTAAACATCCTGAACGATTTTTTCAAGTGATTTCACATTTTCGGATAATTTTATGATTTCGAGTCTGTTTTCATGGATTTTTTCCTCAACATCTTGTTTATGTTTCTCTATATCATCCATTCTCCTTTCCATTGCATCTATTTCTGCAGGTGTTTCTTGTAGTGAAAGAAGTCTTTCTTCAAGTTTGTTTATTTTATTTCTTTGCTCATTAAGAAGATTAGAAAGCCGTGCATCAAGAGATGAGGTTTTCTCTTCATTTTTGGATTGGAATTTTTTCAATCTTTCAATATGGTCGGTGATGGTCTTTATTTCCCTGATTAGAGAACTCTTGGATTCATCCAATTTGCTTATTTTTTCTGAGAGTTTTTGTATCTCCTTAGAGGAATTTTTCATCGCAGAGGTCAGATCAGAAAGTGCATTCCTCAATTCTTGAAGAGAACTTTCGTGAAATGTCACGGTTTTTGAAATTTCATTTAATTGTAAAAGCTTGCGTTCAGTGTGGGCAAGTGATTGAGAATTATCTTCTGTTTGCAGGGAAAGTTTTGTTAGGGATTTTTCAAAATCCTTTCGAATATCTTCCATTTTTCTTTCAAGGGATTGTTTTATTTCTTTCTGGAGGGTTTTTGTGAGTCTTTCATCTGAAAGGATGGAATTTATCTGGTTTTGGAGGTCTGTTTTTGTTTGGGATAAAAGTTTATCAAGGGTGTGGTATGTACTGGAAAGTTCCTTTATCTGGGAGATCAGGGACTTTATGGTTTTATCAAATTGAGGTTTTGTTATTGCAAATTCTGTTCTTTTCTCGAGTGCTGATATGCTCTTGTTCAGATCATTGAGTTCTTTCTCTGCATTATCCTTCAGGGATATCAAGCTTTGCTCGAGAGATGAGAATCTTTTTTCTGATGCTTTTTCCAGGTCTGCTATCTCTTTCTGCTCACTGGATAGAGAGGCCCGGATATCACTAAGTTTTTGTTCCAGATTTTCTATCGCTTTGTTCAGCTCTATTAGAGACTTTTGGTTGTTTGCGTCTTTTGCTTGATATTCTGAATTTAGATTTGAGATTCTTGTGGTTATTTCTTCAAATCTTTTTTTGAAGGAGGAAGATTCCTTTTGGAGTTCTTTTATCTGGAACAAAAAGGGCTTTAGGGCTTGATCGAACTGGGGTTTTGTTATTGCGGTGGAGAATTTTTTCTGGAGTTCTTGAATGGTTTGCTGCTCTTTTTCAAGGTTGGAAGAAAGGTGTTCTATTGTTTTGTTCAGTTCTGCAAGAGATTTTTGATTGTTTGCATCTCTTGCTTGGTATTGGGAATTCAGGTTTGAGATTGCTGTGTTTATATCATCAAGTCTTTTTTCTATGTATTTTTTGGTTGATTCGAGGTTTTGTTCAAGGGAGGAAAGTCTTTTTGATTCTTTTTGGAGTTCTTTAAGTTGGGAGGTGAGGGATTCCTTTTGTCTGGATTCCAACTCTCTCTTTATCGAAAAAAGCAGTTTTTCAAATCGCGAATTAATATCATTTTTCATTTCTGTTAACCGTTCCCTTTGCTCATCTACCAATTTTGTAAACCTTCTTTCTTGAGAAGAGATTTCTTGTTGTAGAGTATTTATTCTGTTTCTTTCTGCAGAAATTCTGTCTATGAGGGATTTTACATCTGACTCTACTTTTTCCAAAGTTTTAACAAAAAATTCTCTTGTATCAATCAATTTGTTTATTGAAACATCATGGTTTTCCAGTCTTCTTGGTATGACTTTTATTTCTGTTTCCAGTGCTTTTGTTCGATCTTTAAGTTCTGAAATTATCTGCAAAGCGGAATTTACATTCTTCTGCAGTGATTTTATTTCTGGGTTTGTTTTTTCTTCGATTTCTTTAATTCTTGCCTGAAGCCATTTCTTCACATTTTCCGGAGCTTTTAACTCTGAAAGCTTTCTTTCAAGTTCTTCGTATTTCGTAAATGTGTTTTTTATCTCTTCTTTAAGGAGCATATAATTCTTCTCGATCTCCGTGAGTTCTGGCTGGATGGAATTTATAAGGGTTGACCTTGCTTCTTCCTCTATTGTTTTCAATCCCCTTTCTTGTAGTTCATCCAGCCTGGAAGAAAAATCCTCAGAAAGATTATTTATTCTTTTCTTTATGTTCTGTTTGAGTATCTCTATTCCTTCAAAAAACTTCACTTCCTGTTCATGCAGCAATTTGTATATTCTATCTCTTTCAAGTTTGAGATCGTTTATTTCTTCCTGAAATCTTTCTAGAGATTTTATTTCCTCAATGGTTTTATTCAGCCGTGTGGTGAGCGTGATTACATTTTCTTTAACTTCTCTTATTTCTTCATGTAATGGCTGCACTTTTTTTCTTATGTTCTTGCTTATAATTTCCGGTACGATTTCGCTGACAAGTTCATCACCCGAAAGAATCAGTTTTCTGAGTTTTTCTACATTGTCCGGTCCCAGTTTTTCATTCAGGCTTTCCAGTTTTTCTTCAAGCACAGGAATTTTTTCCAGAATTTTGATTTTATCCTCAATATTCGATATTCTGTAATCCGTTTTTTTATTCAGGGTATCCAGAGTTTTTGCAAGGGACTGAAAGGATTTTTTCAGCTCAAGTATCTCTGTTTGAAAATCTATTTCTTCTCCAAAGGATGCCAGACCCTGGGATATACTTTCCAGATTTCCGAAACCTTTAAATTGAGAAGTTTGCTGTGTCGGGGCTGTGGACTGCAATGTATTTATCCTGTCTGCGAGCTGATTTATTTTATTCTCTATTTCAGAAAGCTTTTCCAAATTCTGTGAGAGTTCCGAAAGTTTTGCATCTATTTTTTGCCGTACTATATTGGAAATTTCCTTTTTTATTTCTTCTTTATCTTCGGTTTTTTCTCTGCCTGCTACCTCTTCCAGTTTGGAAAGTCTCTCCTCGATAATTTTGCTGAATTCTTTAAGCTTTGTGCCCAAATCCTCGTTTTTGGGTACAGAACCGGAGTATTTGGAAATCTCTTCTATTATATTTGCAAGGCTCTTGTTCTTCTCTTCGAGTTCTTCTTTTTCCTTCTTTAATTTTTCGATTTCGTTTTTTACATTTTGCAAATGTGTTTTGATTTGTGAAACAGGTTCAGTAGAAGCTTTCTCCATATTATTATTTTGGTCTGTTCATATTAATATATAAAAAGGTGTATAAATGTAATAGTATAAATATATTAAAAATTTTGAAAAATTTTCATTTTTCAAAGAAACCTTGTCAGAACAATTTGAATTCAGAAAAGAAAAATTTTTGAAAAATTTGAAAATTTTATATTACGTTTGTATAATAAAAATTATGGGAAAATTGAAGGAAAGGCTTACAGATTATAAGAATTTCTGGCTTATATGGCTAAATTGTGCTGGGAAACCGGAAAAGGGCGAATCACTTTTTCAGATTCAGTCCAGATGGGGCATAACAACAAACTATTTATATCATAATGAAATGGGTCTTGGAAAACCAATATACATCTGCATGGTAGAAGAGGGATATCTGCAAAAATCAGGAAAGAAGCTTATTCCTTTATTTGGATGGGTAGAAAGCTATGTTAAGGAGCTCTATACTTCAAGGTTGAAGGGATCTTGGATTCCCTGGGTCTTTATAGCAAACAGATGGGAATTGATACAGAAATTTATAGAGCAAAATGCAAGCGTTCTTTTTGATATTAACAACCTTAAAATTCTGTATAAGAATGATAAGGATTTGCTCGGAATTCAGGGAAGATATATATTCAGCGATATTCTTCTCTATGTTCTTTTTGCAAATCTTATAGTCTTTACAAAAAAATATCATGCTGATATAGTTATGAGAATACTTTCTACATTCATTTCATTATTTTCGGAAAGGGACCTTCTGAACTACATGAGGGAAATTCATCAAAAGATAGGAGGTTTCGTACCAAAAACTATAACTGATGAAAGTGAGCTTCACAGGCTCATGTATCCGTATAAATGGTGATGAATTGAGTTTTTAAATCTCGAAAGTAAAATGAAAATAATGGTGGAAATTTGACGAGAATAATAGGTGTGGTTTCTGGTAAAGGAGGTGTGGGAAAAACCACAATAGTTGTGAACCTTGGTGCGGCCCTTGCATTGAAGTTCAAAAGGGATGTGGTGATAGTTGATTGTAACATCACCACATCGCATCTGGGTATGTATCTGGGCATGTATTATTATCCTGCCTCTTTAAATCAGGTCCTTTCAGGGGAAATAGATATAGAGAAAGCAATGTATGATTACAGCATCCCTGGATTGAGAATAATTCCGGCTTCTCTCTCACTTGAAGACCTGAAGGGTATTGATGTAAGTGAATTAAAGGCCTCGATAAAAAATCTCTCGGGAAAGGCTGATATTGTTTTGCTGGATGCTGCTCCTGGTTTCGGTAAAGAGGCTTTAGCGGCTTTAAAGGCATCCGAGGAAATGCTTTATGTTATGACACCGTTTGTACCATCCCTCATGGATGTTGTAAAATGCCATCAGCTTGCAGAGCAGTTCGGTGTGAAATCCTTAGGTATAATCCTGAACATGACCGGTGAAGGTAGACATGAATTGAGTATAAAGGAAATAGAACAGCTTACAGAACTTCCAGTTATTGCAAAAATACCAAGGGATAAAAATATTCTGAAAAGCCTTTCCGAGAAAATTCCTGTAATAGACCTTAAGCCAAACTCCCCTGCAAGCAGAGAGTTTAAAAAACTTGCAGCAAATCTCATTGGTCAGGACTATACTGAAGGTGTTATTTCCAGAATAGTAAGGTTTTTCCGCAGGGGTAGACCCGAAAGGATCGAGTTTCAGATCAAAACAGGGGTAAAGCCAAATGTTATGTGATTTTGTTTGCCGATAATTTTAAATACTTTTTGGTGGTAAATTTATAAATTTTTCTGTGAATTATTCTTCTCATGAATCATTACAAGCACGAAATTGTTCTTGAGAATTTAAGGAATCTTTTTCTCAGTCTTACCACATCAACCATGTTAATTCCTTTAATCGGAATGGAAATTCTTGTGCTCATCTTTGGTATTGTGTTGGGAATCTATCATGGCTTCAGGATAGAAAAAGAGATATCCGTGCAAAGAAGTTTTCACTTTTATAAGGTGTAACTCCTCATTATAATTATATGGTACTAAGAAAATTAAAAAAAGGTGAAATTCTTCTTCTGGTCATATCCGAGAAAAGTCATTTAGAAATTATGGTGAAGCTTACAGAGAAGATTTGCAAAACATTTGAAAAAGTATGCTACGTTACGCTTAATAAACCGTACACAACATTGATCAAATTTTTTAAGAAAAGGGGTATAGATGTAAGCAGAATATTTTTTATCGATGCTGTAAGCGCACAAGGGGTAGAAAACAACCAAGAACCTGTTGTCTGTGTGTCCTCACCCAGGGCTCTAACAGAGCTGAATATCGCCATCAAGAATGTTGTGGAGGTGGGAAAAATAGACTGTGCAATATTCGATTCCCTCTCCACTCTGCTTATCTATGAAAAACCTCACGTGGTTATGAAATTTATTCATTCTATAATCTCGGATTTCAGATCACGCTCAACAGCATGTGTACTTACTGTAATAAGAAGTGATTTGAGTGAAAATGTAATAAAGGATATAGCATTGTTTGTGGATGGTATCAGTAAGGTGAAATGATTGGTTAAAATTCAGTGGAGCATAAAGAGGAAGTTGATTCTTTTCTTTCTAATAATTTCCTTTTTTCCTATGATAGTTATTTCTTGGGTAGGATACTCTTTAGGAAAATCAACGTTTGAATCTCAACTTCTGGAAAACATGAAAGTGTTTTCAAAGGAGATAGGGCAGCATGTGATTGAATTTATAGAGGCCAAAAAAACCCTCATCATGGAATTTGCATCGGACGGATTTGTAATAGAAAGTCTTCGGGAAATAATCAATGCACGTTCATATGCAGAGACTGAAAATTTGAATCTTTCCACTTCATTTTATTCCTCTGGATTGGATGGGATTGTTGAAAACCTTAGTCTCTATATTGAAGCGAAAGGTAAACTTGACCCGAGTATATATGAAATACTTGTGCTTGATAAAAATGGTATTGTTGTAGCATCTACCAATAGAAGTATGATTGGAGATGATCAATCAGGATATCCACATTATATTGAAGGTAAAATGGGAATATACATTTCGGATGTTATTATAGATGAACTCACGGATAAACCATCTATTATCGTATCGGCCCCAATAAAATATCTTGACATGGAACATAAAATGGACCCTGTGGGTGTTATGGTTCTTAAGTTAAGCAAATCACAGCTTGATAAGATAGTTTTTTACGATACGGTAAAGGACATGGGTGAAACCGGAGAAGCGTATATTGTCAATGGAGATGGATTTATGATAACACCTTCCCGGTTTGTCAATAACACATTTCTTACGAAAAAAATAGACACACTTCCTGTAAAAAAATGTAAAGAAAGTGGAGAATTCGCAGGAGTGTATAGGAATTACTTGAACAAGGAGGTGTTTGGGGCATCGGTGTACATACCATCAATGGACTGGATAGTAATAGTAGAAAAGGGTATTGATGAAATGTATGGCGGGATTAGGACAACAAGAAGGGTTATAATAGCCTTGTTCGTTATCCTTTGTATCATCATCATTTCACTCTCATGGTATTTCACAAAAATACTTGTTCATCCGTTAAAGGAAATAATGAAAAAAGTAAAAGAAGTTTCCGAAGGCAATTTGGATTATAAGATACAGTTAAAAAGAAAGGACGAACTGGGAAAGCTTGCAGAGACTTTTAATCAGATGACCGAAAACCTGAAGAAAAAAGAAGGAGAGATTTCTCGTAAAAACAGGGAACTTCAAAACAAGATAAAGGAGCTTGAGAGGTTCCACAGGCTTGCTGTAGGAAGAGAGCTGAGGATGGTGGAGCTCAAAAAAAGGATAAGGGAACTCGAGAAGAAGCTTGAAGAAGTAAAAACCGAGAGCAGAAACAGTCCATAAAATCTGTATTGAAAAGGACATAAAAAATATGTAGTAATAAATGCATATCCATTAAAAGATAAAATAATGACTTTCGGGAGATTATGTGGAGGAAAATGAATATTGCTCATGTTCTTTTCGATCCAGAACCGAAATATACAGGAAAGGAGATATTTCTCATACTTAAAGGTGGCAGGGGTATTCCGGGATTGGGTCTTGCGTTTTTCATAGCTGTAATTTCATACTTTCTGGGAAAAACCGCAAATGTGCTTGATGTGTTGGTGCTATCTCTCATAGTTGGTATAGCAGTAAGGTTCTTGATAAGAAACAATGATTATCTGGTAAAATTATTCTATCCTGGAATACTTATTGCACCAATAATCTTTATACCGTTGGGTCTTGTTTTTTACGGTATAAAAAATCTTAATTTTCTGGAGTTTTTCTACATAAATCCGGAATATATAGCATTGGAAATACTGGTGGTTATTGCTTTCTTTCTCTCCATTATTCTTCTTGGAAAATTGCTAAAAATGAAAAGAGAGATAACATATCTCACAGCTACTGGCTCTGGTGTGTGCGGAGCCTCTGCTATAATCATAACTTCTCCTGCTGTGAGTGCAGAACCAGATGATATATCGGTGTCTCTGATTTCGGTGTTCATTGCAGCACTTCTTGGTTTTTTTGTGATCTTTCCTGCAATAGCTAAAGCACTGGGAATGGACAATTTGATTTATGCACTCTTCTCAGGAATGGTTATGCAATTTACCGGATTTGTAAAACTGGCGGTGGATACGATGCCTGTAAACATACCTATCGTTATATCTCAACAAAGTGCTGTATCCATTGCATTGAGTGTGAAGGCGGCAAGATATTTGGGGCTTTTAATAGCAATACCCCTGTTTGCAACAATCATAAAAAAGAGGGTGTATCTTCCATGGTTCCTGTGGGTATTTCTTATTGCAGGAATTGCAGGATCCTTTATAGCAATAAATGGGATTAGTCTCTCTGTTGCTGCAGCATCTGTGGTGAAGCCAATATATACCTTTCTCTGGGCAAGTGCCATGGCGGCTACAGGCTTGAATGCTGATCTTAAAGTTTTTCTTTCTAAAACTGGTGTAAAATGTTTAATAATGGCATGTGGCGGTCTTGCTGCTGCTATACTTGTGTTCCTTTTTGGTATAATGTTTATGGGATTTTAAGAGGTGGAATATGTTCAGAGTGTTTAGAGATTCTTCAAGAAAAAAGGAAACAGGTATTGATGCCTTTCAGGATTGTGAAAGGATTATAGAATATGTGCACAGTCTCATAACCCTTCCTGAGCTGGTAGGTCATGAGATGAAGAGATTAAGAAAGATCAGAACCCTTTCGTTACCGGAAAGGGAGATAGAGTATGTGAAGATTTACCTTTTGCTTGAGAAGTTCATAACCACCCGTGAACCTCTCAAAAAATACTCCGTGAAAACCCTTAGAGAGCATGTAAGAGAAAAATTCAGAGTAAGGGAACCGCAAAATCTGTTATATGTATTATTTCTTGAAGAAGAAAAACAGGAAATCCATATCATGATAGTATTTATATCATTCCTGTTTGAAAAACTTGTTCCATTTATAGGGACCTCCAAGGCAAAGGAAATGATAGAAAAAATACTCTCCAGGAATTCCCTCAATAATGTGGACTTTGGAGAAGAATTTCCACTGCTCAGATTAAAATCTTTTGAGATAAAGGAGTTTGAAAAATATATAGATACATTTTCAGCAATTATTTCCTCATTTTTGGAGAGGATAAAAATAATAAAGGGGGATGTAAAAAGAGAAATGAAAGAGGTTTTTGATAGGTTTATAAATCAATATTTTTTTCTTACACAAATTCTTCGTGTGTTTTCACTTGTGCCTGTGGGTATCATGGATAGGAGTACAAAAGCATGGTTTCTTGCCAGCTATTGCAAAGAATTTTCTAACACTGTGGGGAACATATTGATAAAAAAGAATGTTACCCTTCCCAGAACATCTGCTAAAGATTCTGATCTTCTCGTAAAAGATTTAAAGACAGATTCGGATGGGACATTCCTTTTTGAGCCTGAATTGTTTGAAAAATTTTGCGAGATAGAAAGAGATAAAAGGATAGAAGCTGTGGTACATTCTTTCAGAAACCTGTTTTTAAAAATAAAGGAACAGGCAGAGCTTGGGCTTTCCAAAGAAGAAATAAAGGAAATTATGGAAACCTCTCATCGAACCATTAAAGAAAAATACAGATTACCAATTATTTCTGAAATATATCACACAATGCCTCACGGTATCCTTGAGAGAGAGATGTTTTCGCTAATGAGTAAAGAGGAGTTGGAAAGAAAGATTCAGGAAAGGACAAAGGAGCTCGAGGAAACAAAAGCAGAAATAGAAAAGAAGGTAAGGGAGAGAACAAAGGAGCTCGAGGAAACAAAGATAGCATTGTTGAATATGATGGAGGATCTGGATGAAACAAATAAAAGGCTTGTAAGAGCGCAGGAAGAGTTGAAAAAGAGTTATGATGAGCTTAAAACAATGAATGTCAAAAAGGATGAATTCATTTCTATAGCGGCGCATGAACTTAAAACACCTCTTACTGCAATACATGGTTTTTCTCAGCTTCTTCAGAATGAAAAAATAATAAATGATAAGGAGACGCTGAAAAAATATCTTCAGATAATAGATAAGGAAACAAGAAGACTTGCAAGGCTTGTGACAGAGATTCTGGACCTTTCGAGAATAGATCTGGGAACGATAAAATTTGTCTTCGAAAAAGTCGATGTCAAAGAGATAATAGAGACCGTAAAGAAAGAGATGGATGTGCGTGCGAAAGAAAGGGGTCTTGAAATAAAATATGAGATAGGAAAAGATGTGAAATATATAGAAACAGATAAAGAGAGACTTGTTCAGATTCTAATAAATCTCATAGACAATGCGATAAAGTACACGCCCCAGGGGAGTATAACTGTAAAAATCTTCAAAGAGGGTAAAAACCTTCACTTTATGGTTAAAGATACAGGTATAGGCATAGCAAAAGAAAGTATTGACAGGATATTTGAACGATTCTATCAGGTTGATTCCTCATACACAAGAAAATTTAAAGGAACGGGACTGGGCCTTTCTTTGTGTAAGGAATATATCGAGAAAATGGGTGGAAAAATATGGGTCAAGAGTAAACTTGGAAAGGGAAGTGAATTTCATTTTACACTCCCAATCAGAAGAAAATCAACAAAAACTTAAATTAAGGTCAGGGGTTATTTAGAGAGTGCTTTTTTTATCCTTTTTACAAGATCTTCATTTTCAAATGGTTTTGTTATGTAGTCCAGAACCTTCATTTTCTTTAGGGTTTCCTTTCCAGTTTCAGAGAACCTTGCAACAGTAAGGAATGCGACTTTAATATCCTTTGTTTCTGGGTTTGCTCTTATCCTTTCACACGTTTCTCTTCCGGACATTCCCGGCATCATCATATCAAGAAGAATGAGATCGGGTTTTACGGTTTTTAATCTTTCCAGACACTCCTCTCCACTGCTTACTGTTATTACCTCAAATCCTTCTGATTCGAGAAGTGCCTTTACAAGAGTAAGTATGCTCTCTTCATCATCAACAACCATGATTTTTTTCTTAGGCATGCTTCACCTTTATTTTAGGATTTTTCTTTATATTATTTTTTAATTTTCAACAGTTTATCTGCAAAGAGAGACAGGTCTTTAATGAGCATCTCGCCCTCCTCTTTTAGGGTTTTGTCTTTCAGTACGATAAATATCTTCTTCGTGTTTTCTTGCTCTTTGCTAATTATGAGATTATGGGTAAATTTAAGTATTGAATAACTTTCTTGATAAACAAGTAAAGAGGATATTGTATCAAAAATAATTATGCTGCAGTTTTTTTGAATCACTGTTTTTAGAATTGCTTTTCTTATCTTATCCAAATCTTTCGGTTCAGAGATAAAAATACAGTTTTTCTGGGGCTTTGGTTTTGAATAATGGCTTGAAAGCACATCTATAAAAAAGAATCTTTTGATATCTGTACCCTTTTCTTTCAGCCTCTCTACAACATGCTGGTATGGTACGGAGAAACAGACATAGCATATATTCGTTTTTGTTTTTTCTAAAGATTTTATTATCTTTCCAAGTTTCCTATCGTATTCCTCCTCATCCATGAGGAGAAGAAGGAATCTATTCTTTGTTATTTCCTTTATCACATTCAATTTTCATCACCTTCGAGAATTTTAAATATTCTTTTAAATAACCCAAAATCAAAACTTGTTTTTCCCCAGAATTTTCCAAGAGTTGCTTTTTTGAAATCACATTCTTCAAAATCATCTATAAAGAACATAAGTACAGGAACATCGTATTCGAATATAAATCTTCTATTTTCTATTGCTGCTTCAGGGCATAGAATGCAAACCCCACCATCTATCTTTCCGAACTTTTTTATATGATTTTTTATCCCCTTTGGAACATCCTTATCGTCGTATATTATAAAATTCGGTTCTATATTCCTAGCTTTTAAAAATCTTACTATAGAACCCATTACACATCTATCACAGGAGGGATTACAGGAATATTTTAACCTGTGTTCACAATCAATCGGTTTAAGACAGTAAGGAAGGAACACCAGCAACCTTTCTGTGTTTATTTGTTTAAATTTTTCAAAACTTCCATTAACAAGATAACACTTGTCTTCTATTTTTTCGTACTTTCCTTCGAAAATCTCCTCAAAGCGTTTTATTTCACTTTCTCTTGTTTTTTTCATATTTTTCAACCCCCTATCTGGTTTTTGACAAGAATTTTGTTTTTGAAATCTCTCTTTCTTTTTATCACAAAAACACAATAAGGATCTCCCATAGAGGAGCATGTGGTTTCGATACAGTCCACATCTTCATTCCATATAACACTTGCTGCTCCGGCGAACATGCCTCTTGAAAAGTGGCACACAGGTTCTTTTGAAGGCTTTTCGGTTTTGAATGGACAGCTATCTACAATTATTTTTGCAACTTTCTTTTCAGAGTCAAAATGCGCAACGGTTATCCTCCCCCATCCACCAATACTTGCAAGTTCTCCTGCGAAGTCTATTGCTTTCTCTCCACGATAACCGAGCCTGTGAATTATATTTCTTATATAATTTTTTGAGCCATGTTTTGAGGAATGATATATTAGTATTCCTCCATCTCTTTCTCCAAAATTTTTCTGAAAAAATTCAAGCATTCCTTCCAGAATTGTGAAGTACAACACAACAGCTCTTTCTCCCAACATTCTGAATTCTCCCTTTTCCGTTATCTTTATCTCTCCCATTGCAAAGAGTTTAATTAGGTTCCCTATCATATTGTTTCTTCCTTAAGTGGCTTTACGATTATGCCTTCCTTCTCTATTTCAAAATTATGGGGAATGGTTTCACAATCTGTACTTCTCATCTTAACAATACTTATCATTCTTCTGGAACCACCAGCAAGTACTATGTGTTCCATCTTTATTACCCCATCACAGGCAAATTCTGAAACCGTATCTCTTGAGAGATAATCACCGCTATTGCACGCCTCGCATATCACCAGAATTGTACAGTGGTCTGCCCTTCTTAATCTATCTATAAAATTGTAAACAAATTTCTTCACAACATAGTCTCCAAGAATTGGTGGAGAAAATATAGATTTTCTTTCCATTATATCTACAACGGATATTTCATTCAGGGATTTATAGAGTGGTGCATTGGTTGCAAGAATAGAAATGGAGTCTATTACCGCTCTTTCTATTTCATTGTTTCGTATATTTTCTATGATCAGTTCAGAGATGTTCTGATCTAGTGTATCCAGTGAGATGTTCAGAAAATTAACCATGTTCTGATCTTGAAGCCTTTTCATATCCCAACCGAACATAGAAGCCTGTTCTAGAAGCGTTCTTGTGGGGATGCTTATATTTACGTAAAGCCCCCTTTCACCGAACTTTATCGCTCCGTTATAGATATACTGCAATCCGAAAATGGTTTTTCCTGTTCCTGGATTTCCTGTGATAAGAACACAGCTTCCAGAAGGGAAACCTCCCTGAACAAGTTCATCGAATCCTGGTATGCCAGTTGGTACTCTTTTTATTTTCATGTTATTTGTTTTTCTTTTACTATTTAAATTTTTGATTGATTATTTATACCTATACTCAAATTATTTAAACATTCTATACTAATAATAATTATTAGTATGAGGTATTTCAATCAGATTTTGGAATTTTCTCGATATATAAGAACAGAAACATGTTTGTTTGTTTCCGGAATAGCCCTTTCAGGATATCTTCTTTTCAATAAACCCGGAATATTAATGCTACCGTTAATGCTCACTGCATTTTTTTCTAGCGCGGCAATATATTCCTACAATCATATTACGGATAAAAAAGAAGATGCGGTGAACAACAGAAAGATTAATAGATTTGCTGAGAATAGATATGGAAAACTTGTACCTCTTGCATGTATTTGCATTTCATTTATGTTTTCGATTTTTCTTTCTTCCTTTTCTTTTGTTATTTACATAATTTCACTTTCAGCAGGCATGCTGTATTCTGCTTTGAGGTTGAAAAAACTGTATTTTTTTAAAAATTTTTACACAGGTATTATTTTTTCGCTTGTTTTTCTAATGGGTGAGATTGCTACCGGAAATGTTATATATCTCATGTTTGATTATTTGCTCATACCATTTTTATCAGGATTCATTCTCAACCTTCTTGGAGATATAAGGGGGTACAAAGGAGATAAACACGCTGGTCTAAAAACATTTCCCATCTTACTTGGTTTAGAAAAAGCAAAAACACTTCTACAGATAATTTTATGGTGCTTTATCATCCTGATATTCTTGAAGTACCGGATATTTGCTTCTATTGCTATATTTATGGTTTTTCTTTCCCTTTTCCTGCTGAAGGATGATATGAAAATAACAAGAGTGTGCATACTCCTGTCTTTTGCAACACTTCCTGCATTCATGTTGGTGGCGTTATGGATATAACAAAGAGGTCAACCTCTCCATTGATGGTGTACTTGTTTGGTGAAGATTTGAAAATGATACTTAGAGCTTACAATAACTGTATAGAAAAATTAGCGCAGCAACACCCATATCTCGAAGATGTTTTTTCTGATTGCATTAACAGAACAGGATTTATTTTTCCCTATATGTCTGTCGAGTATGGATATTACTCTATCAAAAAATCCTTTCTTCCAAAGAATCTCAAGAATCTGGTTATGGGATTCGGTCTCATAGGTTTGGCTGTATCCGTTGATGATGATATAGTTGATGAGTACTCCGGAAATCATCTCAAAATGGTATCGAATATTTCCGTTTCTCAACTTATTCAAAATTTTGCTTATGATCTAATCTTTTCCTATCATGAAAGAGAGAAAAGCGAGATTGTGATGTCGGAAATAAACAGAGCCCTCTATTATGTGGCAAGATATCAGTATATGGATGCACTTAATATAGTGAGGTTTAAGAAAAAAGGATTCGATATCATGCAGTATTTGCAAGCAGCAAGAAAAACTGTATGTCCTGTAAAACATGGTTTAAGGCTGGGTATGCGCTTGGCAAATGGGATCGAATTTATAGAACATGGGGAAAAAATAGCTGAGTGTTTGGGTATTGCACTGCAATTGATTGATGATCTTCTCGATCTGGAAGACGATATAAAAAATTATAAAGAAGCCGTTACGTTGCCGATGTTTTTACTTAAATATGGTCGGTCACCGGAAATGGTTTTTATCCTTATACAGAAATATCTTGAGGAAGCGTTGAGAAACACTATGTTCCTCCCCTTCGGGGAAAAGATTGAAAGGATGATTAGAGGTTTTTGCAACATTAAGAACAGCACCAAAGAAAAAATCGATGCAAAACTTGAGCGTTTCAGACGGTTACTGAGCATTGAATGTAATTTTTAACACTTTGGGTCTGTGCACCGTTTTTGATATTGTGTAGTTTTTGTCACAAAGAAAAAGATATCCCAAAACTACATTTGATAGAAATTTCCAGTTATCTTCCTCTTTTTGTATTCCATATGGTTGATTTTTCATACTTACGATAATATCACCATTACTGCGATAAAATATTGTTGTCTGACCCCAACCGAATATCTGAAGCATGTTTTTGAGAAAGAATATTTTTCTTTCCATTGATGAAGTTTTATCTATAATTTTTCTGAAACATTCGTAAGATATCTCTGCAACCTTTTCTATAAGTGGTCCTTTATGACCAATGATATGGAAAAGTGTATTTTCTCCCATTACAACCGGTTTTCCCCTGAAAAATATTCTATTGCCCTTCAATACAAAGGTTTTACTTTTTAGGGCATTTTCAAAGCTGCTATTGGAGAATTGCTTGTGAAGGGTGTTGAAGTCGCAATATCTATCTATTCCCTTAGAGGAAATGTTCAGGGGTGTATCCTTAAGCCTGAATGTATACTTACATGTATTTTTATACTGATAGGTTTCAATATTTTCCGCGTCTGAATTATAAAGTGCTGATAGCACTCCTGACCATAAGCCTTGGGAAAATTCATTCTTTCCAATTTCCCTGCTTATACCCTCATTAAGTGTGGTTATGGTTATGATTTTTCCTTTTCTTGTAATTTTAAAATTATCCAAAAGTCCAATATTTGTCCACACATTTCTCATTATAGTATTGAGAAAAATTTCATTCGGTATTCTTGTGATTATTTTCGGTAAAAAGTTTTTAATATAAAGAAAAGCCCAATGTTTTGCGATATTCTTCATTTCCTCGCCGTGTCCTGAATTGATAGAGGTTTTTATGTAATTTGTTAGTATTTCTTCAAATATCATCACATTCCTTCTTTTGGGAAGGTGAAATTTATTAACTATTCTCCCGATCCCTGTTTCTATTATATTCTTTCTCAGAGATTCGGAGAGTTTCATTATAAAAAATTAAGAAATTTCCATTAAATAAAATCAAATGATTTTGGTCTTTGTAAGGTTTATGCTGTTTTTGGTTATTACAAATTCGTGATGGATCTTTGGCTCGAAAGGTGTATACCTCATTTTATGTATACTCAGGGTTCTTTTGGGTTTTTCTTCAAAGTCCAGAAAAGAGAGCTGGATAACACCATCAACATCAAAGGCTTCATTATTACCTGAATCGATTTTTCCTTCTTCGGTTTCGCACAAAATTAAGGAGCATTTTGCTTTTTTCAGATGTTTCAAAAGTTTGAAAAACGCTGTTCTGTATGATCTTTTATTTTCTGCGAACAGGAGAAGTTTGTTAATGTTATCTAAAACTATTCTATCTATTTTTGGATACCTTCCTATTATCTCTATAAACCTCTTTATGCTTATATCTTCGCCTAATGTTATGTGCTCTATTGCAAGAGTCTTTCCAAGATGTTTTTTAACTTCATTAAGCTGCTTTATACCTTCACATGCTTTTATAAGCTCATCCTTTGTTTCAGAAAGAGAAATGTAACAACATCTTTCGTTTTTTCTTGCTCCCTCCAGCAGAAAGTTCAAGCTAAAAAGTGTTTTCCCGCTTCCTGGACTGCCGGAGATGAGTATTGTGGAATTCTCTGGAAAACCACCATCTATAATGGAATCAAGTGTTTTTATTCCTGTGGTTATTCTATTCATATTCAATCACCGAATTTTGGTATACCTGTATCTGATTTTTTCAATCGTATCAAAAGAAATACATCTCCATTGAGTGTGAATATTTTTGCTTCAACCTTTTTTTCAAGAGTTTTTATTTCATTCTTTTCAAGAATTCTTTTTGGAAGCATTATTCTGTTACTGTTTCCGATTTTTCCTGTAGTTAGTCGCAGGTTTAGAAATTCTTCCCCTGCAGGAACGAGAATCAGATCCTTTGTATGCTGATGAAGAAGATTGTATTCTTCCTTTGATGTTGTGAGGTTAATGAAAATTTCTTCACCTTTCATTTCTATCGATCGTATTTCAGCCATAGTTATATTTTGATGTAAAAAATATAAACCTTTGCGGTTGTTTTAGTGTTTGATTTTTGTGAATGAAAGGAAAATCTGTTTAAATCTTTTTTGAGAAAGATTAAAAATTTGTTCAATAACTTAATCTTTCAATACCGCCTTTCAAGCTTTTATACTGGTTTGTATAAATCCTAAATATAAGGTTGGGGTTATGACAACAAAAAAATCTATATTCAACATTGAAGAAATAAAACGCGCTGTAAAAACAGGCTTAAAGGAGTCTCAAAGAGAGTATATAGAAGAGGTTAAACCAGGAAGAAGGTATATAAAAACCGGAATAAGGGGATTTGATGAATTGTTTGAGTACGGTATACCCGAAGGTTCGAGTGTAATAATTGCTGGTGGTGCTGGATCTGGAAAAACAATACTGTGTTTGCATATTCTTGCAAATGCAGCGAAGGCAGGGGAAAAGTGTTTGTACATGTCTTTTGAGGAATCAGAAGAAAGGCTTATACAGCATATGGAGGATTTTGGGTGGAATCCAAAAGAATTAATAAAAAGGGGAAATCTTCTAATAAAGAGATTCAATTCTTTTGATATAGCACGATCGATAGATGCGCTTCTTGCCAAAAAAAGGGGAGAGTTAATGATAGATGTAGACCCGATTATACTGCCGAAGGGGTTTAAACCCACAAGAATAGTTGTTGATTCATTAAGCTCTATCGCCTCTGCTTTTACAGGGGAACAGGCTGCCTATAGAAGTTATATTGAACAGTTATTCGGATATTTTGAAAGCATAAAAACAACATCATTCCTTATAACAGAAACCGAAACCATGCCAAGAATTTTCAGTCCTACTGGTGTAGAGGAGTTTTTAGCAGACGGCGTAATAGTTCTTTACAATATCAGAAAAGGTGATATAAGGGAAAGTGCGATAGAGATTCTGAAAATGAGGGGTGCCAAACACAAAAAAAGAATAGTTGCAATGCAGATAGTAAGCGGTGTTGGTATCGAAGTTTATCCTGAACAACAAGTTTTTGCTGATTTTGAATGATTAAACATATGTCTTTCTTATTTCCTCATCTATTTTTCTTATCTTCTCTTCTGTGGTTTTCTTTAGGCTTAAATACGCTTCTTTTGATATCACTCCTTGCCTGTATTGAGATTCTAGAAGCGCGAGGGTCCTTTCCAAACGCATCCTCTTTGCTCGGAGATTTTCTCTTTTTGCTATATCACTTATACCTAAAACTTTAGTTTTGAGCATACTTGCTTCAGCCAATCTTCCCCTCATCAGAATCTTCAGACTGTGGCTTACCTTTCTTAATATTACAACAAGCACAATAACTGCAGCTCCCATTATTATCATCGCTATCAACCACCAAGGTATTTCTATTCCTTTGTATTTTGCCTTTTCAAGAAGAAGTTCTGCCTCTTCCAGGAGGTTCCAGGCAGTATATATGGCTGTGAGCGAGGCTTCATATTCCTTCTTTGTAAATCTTATTTCAGCAGTATCTATCTGTTTCTTTGCATCATCAAGCTTTTCATAAACTTTAGAAACATCTTTGCCTTGTTTTTTTGCATTCTCGGTTTTTTCAAGAAGCTCGTAATACTTAACCTTCAATCTTGCTATCTCGAACTCTATCAGCTCTTTCTTTGAGGTGAAAACAAATAATGTGAAGTTTTTCTCTACAGATGTTTCATTCGAATGTATTGAGAGTGTTACAGGATATTCCCCGGGAGAAAGTTCTGAAGGTACATGAACTTTCATGCTTACAAGTTTTTCTTCATCAGGTTTTATCACATCTATACTTTCTGGATCAAAAGTGAACCAGGCTTCATCTGCTTTTGATACTTTAAACATCACATCATGGATATCAAGGTCTCCTGTGTTTTTGATTCTTATATTGATATGTCTCGGTACACCTCTTTCAACACCAAACTCCATAGGCATAAACACTTTAAGTTCGGCCTTTGGTGGTGGGGCTGGGGTTGGTGGTGCTGCTTCCGGTGCTCTTGTAGGAGCTGAAGGCATCTCTTCTTCTGGAGGAGGTGTTGGTGCTTCTGTGACCAAAAATGTTACATTTTTTGTTATAGCTGGTTGAATGGTGCTGTATGTAACCCTTACATTCAGTGTATACACACCAAGAGGCTGATTTGTGAAGATATAAACACTTCTCTGAAGGGTTACATTTTGATTTGATGGTGTGTAAACAGCTTCTGAGGTGTAGTAATAGGTTTGATTATCGGAGGATACCCAGTATTCAACATCCACATCCTGTCCGTATTCACCCATATTTTCTATAATTATTTCGAAATCTAGGAAATCTCCTGGATAGGTCTCAGTTTCCAATAGATTTATTCTCACGTCATAAGGTCCGCCTGTGGCAACTCTGAAGGGGTGGTTTGTTATAGTGTAGAGGTCTTCTTTGGATGCCTTGAGAACTGCCCAATAGTCGCCAGAGGATGTGTTGGAAGGCATAACATAGCTTATCACATAGAATCCCTTTTCAATCCTCTGAACTATAGAATCGTTGAGGTCTGCTGTGAAGTAGATATTGTTCAGCAGAGGGCTTCCTACATAAACCGTGATATTCATGGAATCCGGATCTATTGTGTTTCCTGTGATATCCTTTATGGTTATTGCAAAGGTCATTGTGCTTTCCGGATACCACACCACTGTTGTTTCTATTCCCGCGTATAGACCTCCGGAAACCTGTTTTTCTGCAACCTCGAATTGAGATTGGTTTGTAACATTGACCCATTCTGATGCATTTTCATCATAGAAATAGGAATAGGAGAGAAGAGTGTATGTTCCTACAGGAGCATCTGAAGGTAATTCGAAAATTGGCGGGGGTAATACAAGACCTTGGTAATCCGTGGTGTAGGATTGGTTGGGAATATATGTGTGGGAGTTAGGATCAAGTACAGTTAAGGTTGTGTTGACATAGGGAAGACCCTCACCGAGGAGGTCTGTGGCATTGTAATAGACGGAAAATGTATCACCCTGCATATATATGGGTAAATACGTTTTTGCCACAACACGCATTTCTGTATAAACTTGAAAGGTTGTGAAATTAGTGCTGTTCTCTCCTATACTATCCACAACAAAAACCGTTACATTATACGTTCCTCTTTGCAATGTACTGCCCCAAGAATCTGGGTATGCCACAGACCATCTGGTCTCGCCTTCAAACTCATAATCCTTTGTCATGTTTTTTTCTGTAGATGTTCCATCAGGTCTTGTGACAGTAGCTGTTGCATAGAGTATTTCAGAGCCTGAGAGGCTTGTTACATTTGCCCTTATTATCAGAGTTCCTGATTGCTGAATCTTCTCTGGTTCCGTCCCCACCGTCACCAAGGGTTTTACATATGGAGTTAAAACCACCGTGAGTGTTGTATTAAGAGGGTATGCATTTGTATCATTTGCTGTTATTGTATAGGTCGAATTATAGTAGGCCTTTGGCTGACCTGATACATTGTAAAGAACGGAAAATATGTGTGATTGCTGTTTGTTAACTGTGAAGTTTGTTTCATTTACATATGTGAAATTAGAACTGGAAGGAGAGATATTGAACAACAGTGGTATGTTCCCTGTATTTTTCAGAATCACATCACATACCTTTCCCTCTTCAGGAGATTCTGCTTTTTCACAATAATCAGGAGTTATATACCAGCTTCCGTTTGCCGGGACTATAACAGAAAGATTTATTGCTTTATATCCGTCATTGTCGGAGGTTATGTTCACCGTTCCATTATACATACCCGGAGGATAGCCCAGGGGAACGGTAATGTTAATAAAAACAATCTCAACTTCTCCTCCTTCAATACAGGGGATTGATTCCGGTACGAACGTAACTGTAAAATCATGTAGACCAGAAAGATTAAATGTGATGTTTGTTACCGGATCGTTTCCTGTGGAGTTCACGGTGAATGTTCCAAGTATTTTCCAGCTCCCATGATTTATTGTATTAGAGATATGATCTTCTGGAATTTCCATTATTGTATTGGACAGAACGATTATGGAAACTGAGGTTGTGTTGGTTTTCGTTCCAATACCTATATCCTCCCATATTACACTGATGTTTACAGTATAGTTTCCTGAAGGTGTTCCTGAAGAAACAGTAATGAAAAAATTAGCAGAACAATTTTCTCCTCTGGATAGATTTCCGCAAATGTAAAGGCTTTGATTTGCCTGCCAGTTCAGAGGAAGGGAAAGATTAATTCTTGTGTAAAAGGCTGTAACATTTCCTGTGTTGTTTACAACCACATGAACCTCAAAGGAATCGCTCTGATAGTATGTAACATTTGCCGTGAAGTTCTGCGGTTCTTTCTGAATTGACATGTTTGTTCCTGTAACAATTACCGTCAGGTTTATTAGATCGTAAGAACCTTCAGAGGAGGTAACATTTATCACTCCTGTATATATTCCAGGTAACTGATCTGAATTTACAGTTACATTGACCTGCACTGATTGAGTAAATCCCTGAGGAAGAGAGGATATGGTTGAAGGTGTGAACTCTACCGTGAAATTGTTTCCAAGACCGTAAACCGAGAATGTTATAGAAGTAAGGATATCATTACCTGTGGAGTTCACAGTAAAATTTCCTGCAACGGTTTCATTTCCAGGAGCAAGAATTGCCTGGAGTTCCTCTTCCTCCACTACCAGAACCGGATTGGAATGAACCGTCACGTTTGCATAGCTTATATTATAACCAGGGCTTGAATCGAAATTTGTCCAGTTTACCAATATAGATACTGCATGGTCTCCCGGAGTTTCATTTTCGGGTATGGTTATCATAAAGCTTTTTGTACACTGAGCAGAGATCAGTATATCTCCGCAGTGCTCAAATGTTGAATTGGAGGTCCAGTTTTGAGGAAGGGTAAGGGTTATGTTTGTGTCATAGGCAGAGGAATCTCCTGTATTTTGAAGAGTAATTGTCAAAACATAACTTTCGTTGTTGTACAAAGTGATATTATAGGCATGATAGAGCTGGGGTTTGTTTGTTATGCTGACGTTTGTGGTGGGAGATTCTACGGTAAATGTGTCCTCACCGTATCCTGAATTCCCATCCTTCTCTGCTGTACAGTTCAGTGTATAAATACCGTAGTCAGAAGGTGTTTGGAATGTAACCAAATATGTACCATTTCCATAGTCGGTTATATTGCTCTGCGGAACTTCGGTGGAATCAAATGTACAGTTCAGTGTTGCACCGGGGATCCATATATCCTGTCTGTAGTTTTTAACCTCCACCGTTGCATTGGCTATTCTGGGAAGTCCTATCTTGTTATTTTCATCGAAAGAGACGTTTACATAATACTGATCAGTAATGTTGAAAATATAGTAACTTTCGTTAAGGAAAAGACCATTGGAATCGTATGCTCTGACAGTAACATTCCAATATCCTATGGAAGAGGTGTTAGTAAGGTTGAAATATCCGGAAAAAATTCCATCTCCTGCTATCTGATCTCCGTGTGTGCCATCATCGTAGAGAATAACAACCTGATCATCTGCTGGATTTGGGGTTCCCATATCAAGCGTGGCATTCATAGAAGATATTATTTCCCAAGGATCGAAAGTGGAATTTCCGAATATGAGAATCGATTCGTTACGGTTATAGATTGTGTGTTCTGTTTTGGCATCAATTATTGCAATCCATTTTTCAGCTTCCTGCTGGGTGATAATTACTTGATTTACCAGACCATGACTGACATCCTGAACAAGGCTCGGTGTATCAACCGTGTCACCGAATACCATGGCTGAGGTTATAACTATTGAGGAGTTTGGTAAAATCTCGGTTTGATCGAGGGTTATACCAATTCTTCCTAAGGATGTGCTATTATCTATCCTGAAATTTCCTGTTCCACTTTCATTAACGTTTATTATTCCCGTCATCGCACCTCCCGTGGAATACGTTCCTCTCACCCAGGATCCAGGTTCGGTTGTGTTTATAAGCAGTTTGTATCCTGCACCATAAGCAAGTTCAACATCAAATCCAGGTACACCGACAATAGAGCTTCTATTGATAGTGCTGTTACCAGTATTGATTATGTTTTGAATGAGGAAGAACCATGTGGTGTTCCAGTAAAAAACATATTCCTTCACTATATGGGTCTGGTTAGTTTTATTTTCCGGATCGTTCCAGTAGATTTCATCACCTTCCTGCCTCACAACGAGTTTTATTGGTCCAAGCTCAAAGGTTGCATTATTTCGCAGATCAAATCCAAAGCTATCATTTCCCTCGGTGAGAATCGTGTACTCTCTTGTTCTCTCTGCAGCACCAGAGTATGCGAATCCTTCTTCCTCTCTCAGGATTTTGTACACCCTGTAAAGACCTGATGTATTTTCGCCACGAAGAGTATCGATGTAAAATTTGTAAAGAGTGTTGTTAACCAGGATTTCTTCACCATCCCAGTAGTATTCAAGACCTGTGTTGAACACTACCGGACTCTTGTTTCCATTTTCCTGAATATCGAAGTAAATATAATAGTACCTTGTTTGAGTTGATGCCGTCGTTCCATTCATTATAAAAACCAGCTCTCCTACGGCATTACTGGAAGCGTTATAATTTTCTGCTTTATCAAACTGGAAGGGAACCTCCCAGAGAAGGTTTCCTGATGAATCGTATTCAAAAAGATGGATAGAATTGTTATCAAAGGTTCCGGAAACATTAAGGTCTTCCAGAATTGAGGTGAAGTTTATTTCATATTCTACAGGCCAGTTCTCTCTTGATACACCATTGGAGCTTATATCAAGTCTGATCCTGTAATGCCATGATGCATTCCACCACTCATCATTATAATTTTCGGATATGGCCGGAGGATTGGAGAAAAATATAAGAAAAAGAAGAATAAGCATGAATATCATGAAAACTATCGTTTTTTTGTTCAGCATATATTAAAATATTAATTTAAGTTGTAGATAAATGTTGAAACTAAAATCGGCTTTCTATTATCTTCTTTGTTCTTTCATAGGCTTCCTTACTTATTAAACCCTTCTTGAAAGAATCCTCAAGATGCAGAAGCATTTTTTTCTTGGGATCTTCAGGTTCGTCTGCAGCTTCTTTTTCTGGTTCAGATTTCAAGCTTGGCAATTTTTCCGTTTCTTGAGTGATTTGTGGTGTTTCCTTTTCCACATCCAAACCTCCAAGTATGCTTCCGGCTTTTTCGAGTTCGTTTTTTATAGTTTCTAGCTCTGGTTTTGTCACTGTAGGGCTTTTCTCTTCTGCAGAAGATGTTTCTGTCTCAGAAGAAACCTGCTTGGATCTCTCTGCATTTATCTTTTCTTCTATTTCCCTTAGCATTTTCATATTTTCCTCTTTAGCTTTTTTGTATTCTTCTTCAGAAATAGCACCTGTCTTGTACTGCTCTTCCAGTATTTCCAACAGGCCTTTGATCTCTTCTCTTCTCTCTTCGAGATTCTTCACCGTTTCCGGAACCTCCTCACTTGCTTCCGGTCTCATCTCTGCTATCTTGGCTTCAAGTGTGTCTCTCAGAACTTCTAGTTCTGTTCTCTCCACAAACCTTTCCATCTTTGTGTTTATTTCATCCAGTGTTTTCATCATTTCGTTAACAAGTTCGTTAAGTGTGTCCTGCTTTGCTTTGTAGAAGATAAATTCATCCAGACGTTTGTTAAGCTCTGCAAAAATTCCATCTATCTTGTCTGCAAGTCTTATTATTTTCCTTTCTTTTTCTTCTATTTTCAGAAACTTCTTGTTTACTTCTCTACTTATATTTGCTATATGTTCAATACTTCCTAAATTTTCAAGAATCTCCTTTATATTGGATACCCTTTTGATTATTTCAGAAGAAAGATCTTCAAGTTTCATTATTCTCGCTTCATGTTTCTTTATTTCGTTTTCAAGGTCGCTCATTATTTTTGTAAATCTCTGAGGTTTTAGATTCGATATGAGTGAATCCATATCTTTCAGTTTAATCTCCTGTTCGCTCAATCTTCTTTCATTACTGTGAACATCTGATCTTAATTCTCCGAGTTCCTCTGCTATTCTCTGTATTTTTTCATGGGTTGTATCCCTCTCTTCCCTTATTGCATCAACAAAGGCTTTCAGTTTTTCTAACTGTATGGAAAGCTTTTCTATCTTTGGAGAAATTTCGGCTATATCCACGAGTTTTGCCTCTTTAACAACCGTTGCCAGAAGCTGTTTGATATCTTCTTTAGTAAGCTTTGGTTCTTCTGGTTTTGGTTCTGGAGCTGGAGTCTCTTTTGGAATTTCTGTTACTGGCTGTGCTGTGGTTTCTGGTGGGGTCTCTGAGATTTCTTTCTCTGCTTTCTTTGGTCTTTTCCGCTTTTTAGAATGTTGCTTTTTCTTTATTTCCTCTATCTTGCGCATTATCTCTTCCAGCTTTTTCTCGTTTTTTTCTTTAATCTCCCTGTAATTTTTCTCTGTAATTCCTGCCTCAGCATAAGTTTCCTCCAGAGAGGAAAGAAGCAGTTCTATATCTTCCCTTTCCTTGTTAAGTTTTTCCAAGAGTTTTTCCTGATTTTTAACCATTCTCATCCACCGAGTCTTCTGATTCTATTTTCTACTGATTCTATATATGTCTTAGCCATTGCGAACATGAGTTGATTCACTTTGTCCTTTGCGAGTTTAAGCTCAAATTCCACATCAGTTGTATCTATACCGCGTTTCTTGAGATTTTCTATTCTTTCTTCCAGCTCAGATATCTGTTTATCATATTTAAGGTATTGCTCTATCTCTTCTTCGCTTAGTCTTCTTGTATCATGCAAGAGGGGTCTGAACTCTATAAAGTATGGTTTACCGTGGTTGTATTCTGCATTCTGGAACATTCCTGTTCCTGTCTTGAGCTTGGTTATCGTAGAAGCATAATCAAAACCGTACTTTGCCTTGACCCTTCTTATGTCTCCTGTATACTTCGTACGCATCTGTATCTCATTGGAAATGTTCGCTCTTATTGCTCCCTTGAAGTCCATGAGAACCTGTGATATCAACCACAAGCCTATGCCCCACTTTCTGAACTCCCTGCAACCTCTTTCCAAAGCAACATACCCACCCTTACCACCGTATTTTGGCAGGAGTCTGTGAACCTCGTCATAAACTATGAAGAGTTTCAGCTCACGGGATTCTGGCCATGGTATCTTGAATATATCTGAAATGGTCTTTCTTATGAATTTGTCTAGCTGCTCTGGTTCAAGTTTATCTATAAGCACAACGGTGATTTCTCCTGGATTCATATATTTCCTAACATCTATCGTTGTTTCAGGATCTGTTACACGGATTATTCTTCCCGGGAATCTTCTTGCATCTTCGAGTTTGAGTCCGAATTTCGGATAGAGGTTAAGCATGTGCTTATCTCTACATGGTTTGAGGAAGCCTGTCCACTGTGCTGTTGGATCAAAGACAATCACAGGTATTTTTCTTTTGAGAAGTTCTTCTGCTATTATCATGGCTGAGACGGATTTACCTGCTCCTGTTGATCCTGCAGATATTCCGTGTGTTGTTAACTGGTGCATCTCAAAGTATGCTGTTACATCGGTTTCAGCTATCTTGCCCACGGGGAACGAAGCTGGTCCTGGTTTCGGAAGCTTGTTCATATCCATCGGGAAGATATATCTTGCCTTCTTAATCCTCCTTGTTCTGTAATAAGTATATAATAATCTGCTTCCGTATGCTCCGGGAACCACAGCGAAAAGCACAAGATAGGTTATCCAGTTCCAGAATATTGCTTTCAGAGCTTTAAGAACGGGTGGAAGTTCTACCACATCAAAGGCATCTGCTGCGTATGCAAACTTTCTATTGTTCCAGTATGATACATTTGCCTCTATATAATATCTTCCATACGGCATATCCTCCGGCAAGGTTATGTTTCTCGGTATGGTCTTGGTCTGCTCTACTGCAAGTGTTTCCCTCATTATGGTTACAACCTCATCTGTCTGAAGGTTCCTTATGTTATACCTCACAACTATATCCTCTATCTTTGCCGTCTCTCCCATGTTTATCAGGGTAAGTTCAAATTTGAGGTTTCCTCCTGGTTCTATGGTCTTTGTGAGAACTCTTATCTTCACGTCTAAAAGCGGTTGAGGCATCTTTAGCACGGTTATGGTTACCGGAGTCCTGTGTGTTATGTTCATTCCTTCTATGAATGTTACAATATCTCCGGTATATATACCTGGAGTTGTGGTTGGAAGTGTGAAGAGTTTTATTTTAACTATGCCTACGGAGCGTGGAGGTATGGTTATTTCTGGATTCTCTATTTGCACAAAGTCCCATATCAATCCCTCAACACTGAGTTTGGCTTTGATATCTTTCTTTTGATTGTTCTCGATTTCCATAGAATGAATCTCATATTCTCCCTGTCTTAATCTTACATCTATAAGAGTTGTTTTTACCTTTACTGGTATAGCTGCACCGACACCTGCTCCTGCTGTTCCTGCTCCTGCACCTACACTTACTCCGCCTCCTGCTCCTCCACCTGCTCCTCCTCCACCTCCTCCTGACGGCGGTATTTGTATGGGACAGTCACTTGGACACACAGCATTGGATTCTCCATGCTGTGATTCGCACACGCCGTCTCCACATATGTATTCTGCTAGTGCGTACGCACCCCTGAAGTTTGTAGCGTTTACCTGTATGGTTCCTGTTACAGGGTCAAGTATGCTTTCGAGTTTGGTCCAACCAGATGCGCATCTCGTCATCGGCACCCAATCCTCACAGTAATAGATTCCAAGATTCTCTAGAACAAAGTCTGAGGTTGAGCACACACCTTCCTGATAGCACTCGGTGCAGTTGAGGATGAATATACCCAAACTGAAGTTTAAGGTCTCGTTTATGTAATATGCCTTGAGCACGCTCTTTCCTATCTTTACACCAGGTATCCTTCCAAAGAGTATGGGATTATCTACATCATGCAGTATTTCTGTTCCATAAAGCATAAGCGATTCCTTCCAAGACTCTTCAGATCCCCTGATTCTCATGAACATATCATAAGTTCTTGCATCTATGGTCTCGTTGTAATATCCATTCTCATCTGTGGTAAAGTTATAGAGTTGTATCTCTGTTCCTGGATAGTAAAGTATGAATGTTACATTGAGTGGTGGTTTGTCTATCCCTTCCTCATCTACCATACGCCCGCTGAAATAGGCTGCAGGGAAGATTTCGAATGTGGTGTTGGTTGAGTTGCAGTTTCCAGAAAGATCGCATGCTGTTACTATTACTGTATATATTCCATTCATATCGGTTTCTGTAAAGTCAAATAGATATCTGTAAATATCTCCAACCCTCTCAATGAATGTCATGTTGCTTTCTAGTGTTGTATTATCAGGCTTTATTATAGCTATGCTTGCATTCTTTACACCTCCGGGGTCCGTGACATTCGCGTAGATTCGGGCAGTTGTGTTTGCGGGAACCCTTGGTGGGACATAGATATCTATCCATGGTGGATACGGGTCTGCATACACTATGGATTTGGGTTCATAATCATACCAGGATATACCAATGGTCTCATATATTGCTGTGACGTTGAGATCGTATCCTGTTCCTATGGGCAAATCAGGAGCTGTGAAGTTGAGAAGCCATAAGCCTTCTTCCTCTGAGTACACAGCGCTTGTGAGGTTTATTGGAATGCTCATGTCTGCATGTGAGAGTGTTAGATTCCAAGAAAGGCCGGAGGTTACCGGAGAGTTTTCATAGGTAACGTTTACCTTCACCTGGATGTTATCGAGCATGCTTACGTTTATCAGTGGTTGTTTTTCTGTTGGGGAGATTATGTCCACAAAGTATGGATGAACCTCTATCTCTACGAATGTTGATCTGGTAGATGGATCCGCAGTTGTATTTATGGTTATTATCTCAGCAGAATAGTTGGTAAGGGTATACACCACAGGGGCTGTGTAAGTAACCTCTATAACAGCGGATTCTCCTATTGCTAAGGAGAGGGTTGTGGTGTTGATATCGAATATGCTGAGGTTTCCTGATTTTGCTATGGCCAGTCTGAGATATGCGTTACCCACATTGGTTATTGTGATGTATCCGAGGGTTCCTTCTGTTCCCTGAATCACCCTCTTTGTGAGCATATCTGGTACCTGTGTCCAAGAGAGGTTTATCGGAACTGTCACATTTATGATTGCTGTATCATATGCTCCTGTTGTTATGTTGGTCTTGATCAGTCCCCAGTATGGACCTGCTGGGAAGTTCAGAGGCACGCTTACATTGATCACGGTATAGTTTACATGTCCTGGAGGTAAGTAGGATATAACAGGAGGTATGAATTCTACAGTGAAGTTTTCGCATACTGTTCCTGAAAGACAGTAGAACCTGATGTTTGTTGCATTATCATTACCTGTGGAGTTTACATAAATCTGTGCTTCATCATATCTTCCTCCTATTATTATCAATGGTCCATCCAGAGGCAGATAATCTCCAACTATATCTATCTGTGGGTTGGAAAGAATAGTGACGCGTATGGATGTAATGTTATACCCTTCTGTTCCATTAAGATTTGTCCAGTTTGCTGTGATGTTTACAAGATACGTTCCTGGGAAAGTTCCTGGTGAAACAAATATGGATGTATGGTTGGACCTGCTGCTCTGCTTTAACAGATTACCGAATGTAAAGTATGTTCTGTTGATCTTCCATCCTTCAGGAGCAGATATGTTAACACTAAGGTTGTATACTCTGGAGTAAAGGGGTATTAGTGTGAAATTGAAGCTGAATTCTTCGCCAGTTCTCATGGTTATGTTCTCGATGGAAACCGAGGTAATGTTTGGTTCTATCAATACAGGTGTTGCTCCAGCTGCGTGTAGGTATATGGGTGATGTGCATGAGGTCAATCCCTTTGTATCATTTGCGCATATCCTAAGAATGTGGATTCCTGAAATATTGGTATTATAGGTGGTATTGTAGTATGGGTTATGATCATCCATGGGCTTTATGAATGGGGTTTCTTGTTTGAATGAATAGTTGAGGTAGAGCACATAGCTTGCATTTATAGGCGTGGAATTTATATCGAATATGGCAAGGTTTATCGATTGATTTCCTGGAAGCGGTAGAGAAACTCCAGACTCAACAGCATCTATGCTGAACGTGCTTCCATTCTGCAATGAATGGTTCTGTGCTATCAAGACCCCGTTTATGCTGAGGTTGAAGTAGAATGTCAGGTTTCCTGTGTTTGTCAAGGTTATGTTGAAGTATTGCATGTAGCCTTCTTGGGAAATGTATTCTGTGTGGTTGAGGCCGGAATCTGCCTGTGAGGCATTGTGGAGGATCTTTGAGACATTCGTGTAATTCACATCTCCGGGTCTCATAACCCTTATCCATGCTGAGCTGACATTGAAGTTGTCTGTAATCATTGCGCTGATGCTTACATTTTCGTATATTATCTCGAATATGAGTGGCGTGACATTTACATTGCTTATATTCGGTGGGAGATCAGTCACGTTCATCCAGAAGTCCGTTATCATTTCCTCTGGGGTTGCGGTATCGTTTCTTATGAATAATTGGACATAATAGAGGCCTTCTGTCTGATCTGGAGGTATGTTATAGGTTACCATAACCTCTCGTGAGGATTGCTTCTCTACAGTGAGATAATTCGGTGTCACTGTCACCAAGCTGGAACCGTTTTCGGTTCTGTATATCCTGAATGCAAGTTTTATGTTTCCTGTATTGCTTAATGTGATGTTTCCTATCACTCCTTCGGTATTGAGCTGTATGAGTTTGGTTCCAAAGGTTTCTGGAGTCCTTATCCATGAAGTATTGAGGGGTACTGTTATGTTGAGCAAACAGTCATCGAAACCCGCATTGGTTGTCGAGGCTCTTATATATGTCCAGTAGTCCCTTGGATTCTGACCTGCAGGAACATCTACATACACATCAACCGTGAAATTATAGCCTGCTGCAAGGTATTCCCACAGGATTACTGAAAGATCAACCCTGCATTCTGGACAGTCAAGAGCGAGATCACCACCAACCAAGCTCAGCTCTATGTTTTCCAGACCATCATTGCCTATAGATGCAACGGTTATGGTTCCAACATAGGTATACCTATCATGTGGTGTGATATTATGGATCGTATCTTCTATTATATCTATTACAGGGTTCGAGGCAACTATCACATCGGTGTGATCACTTGTGAAGTTTGTAGTGAGCTCTGGATTCCTCCACGAGGCATTAGCAAATATTCTTATGAGGGATGGAGGTGTCTTTGCTGGAACAGTTACATGTATCGTCCATGAACATGTCTCATTTGCAGCAAGATCTCCGCATGATTCAAAGGTATCATTGAATATCAGGGAGTTTTCTGGTGAATCGTATACTGTAATGTTAGCATCATACATGTTCGGTGGACCAAGGTTTGTTAGGTTTATTGTGAGATCAAAGGAGTATCCTTGAATTTGTGTTATGGAAGATACAGGAACCTCATCGATCATTGATGTCCTTCCATAAGCACGACCCCATGTGTGGAAGTATCCAGCAAAGGAGGAGTTTATGTTATACTCTGGACCCATGTCCTGTGCAAATATCGTTACGTTATATGTTCCGTCTATCGGAGGAACATACTGACCCCTGTAAGTGGTTCCATCAAGCAAAGACATGCTCACATTCTTGTAGCTTCCGTTCGGCAATCCTATCCATGCCCACACCTGATACACGCCTATGTCATCTGTGACATCTGCTGTGATGTTAACAATATCAAGATTGGCCTCTATACTCTCGTTCGGAACTATAGAGATGTTTGATATGGTTGGAGGTGTGACATCCTTTATTGTTATAACGCCTATAGCTGTGTCTATGTTGGCTTCTATCAAACGACCTGGATCACTAGTGATGTTACACTTAAAGGTTATCTCCCCTTTCTGGGTTGGGGTGAATGTGTAATTTATATGCCCGCTTGCATTCGTTGTAAGATTTCCGAGGAATATGTACGGTGGTGTGTAATAGTAATAGAGTTCAACAGGATAATCGCTTATTCCGCTTCCTGTCTGCGGATCTCTGACTTGGCATATCGCATCAAAGGGTTCTGGATACGGAACATAACTTCCGTTTGGTGGAGATACCCATATCACATCTGCCAGAGCACTTATCATTATCACAACATAATCACTTCCCTTCGTGTAGTAGGGTTTGGATGCATTTGCCTTGAAGGTCCTGTTTCCTGATGATTGGCCGGAAAGCGGATAGTTGTTGAAGTAGGCTGTATCTACAAGCATGCTTGTCTCATTCCACCATTCCACATCCATACCTGTTACTACATTTCCATTCTCATCATACACATCAACAGCCAGATCAACTGAATCGGCTGTGGTGTAGCTGCTTCCATTAACCGGAGAGGTTATGTGTGGGAACAGGATTCCGTAGACAAGAATGTATGTCTCAACCGTTACCGAGTCTTCTGACCCTTCCTTGGTTGCATTTATGTATATTGTGTAATTTCCTGGAATGGTATCATCAGATGCGTTATAGGTTATGTTGCAATGACCGGTCTCATCTGTTATGCAGCTTCCCATGTAGGAGGTTGAGTTATAGAAGCTTACATTGCTCGCGTTGGCAGGGCCTATATCAGCATCGTTTACATACACCGTTATCACAGTGGTATGGGGAGAGAAGCTGTCATTCCTGTAGATCCATGAATTGCTGAGTGTTATTTCCTCTATCTTCAGCTGTCTCCTTATTCTTATGATGGTGTAATTGAGTGAATGCGAAGCATTATAATACTTGGATGGATCATCTTCTATGATGCAGGAGATATTGTAGTATCCTGCTGTCTCGTTTTCAGTATCCCAGTACCATGTGGTGCTTCCCTGCGCATTAGTATTACTTATCTGCTGCAACACACCGTTCTTGTAAAACTTAACCTCATATCCTTCTATTGACTCTCCTGTATTGAGGTCTGAGATATGACATGTCACTGGGACCATTGTTCCTGCAGAATATTCAGAACCATTTTCAGGTGTTATGGAATCTATTGTGCTCCATCCAAAAATGTAAACCAGGGTTGTATTCGTTCCCATGTCGTAATATGGTTTTGTTGCATTGGTGTATATTGTTTCTGGACCGAGCTTCTGGGTCTCTGGTACGAGGAATGTGGATGTGAAGAAGTTGGTTGTGTTATCGATTGTATAATTGAGCAGGCCCATGCTGGAGTTATACCAGCTGACCTTTGCATTGTATACAATCTCTCCTGAACAATCTGTATATACGCTTGCATTGAGCTCTGCGGTGGTGTTTCTATTTAATATAGCATATTCTTCTGGTTCGATTGCATTGACGTAGAGCTGACCGTATACGTAGAGATCGGTTTCGGAGCTGTTGAGATATTGGTAACATGAATCAAAGGTTCCTCCGATCCACTTTTGCAGACCCACAGTTGAGGTGCAATCTGGATTGTAATAGACCTCACAGTAACCGTTAAGGCTTGTGCATGAAAGGTTGAAATCATAATTCTGATTATCTCTTGTTATCCATACCATTCCCTTCGTTCCGTTCGGATACCTCGGATAGTCTGTATCATATATTCTGAAATTTAAGAAGGCCTGGTTTCCGCCAAGCCTTCTTACCGTGCTGTTGCTGTAGGGGCTGCAATATCCTGGTTGACATATCTCTATTGCAACACTATCTGGTTCAACATAGAATGTTTGAATTCCTGAGATATAACTCAGGTTTACAATATATGAGGCATTGATTCTTTCTCCTGATGAATTCATTATTGTGATATTGATGTAGTTATCTCCCGGTAGAACAAAGAGATCAAAGTTTGTGTCATTCATCATTGCATTTATCGTTATGTTTGTTCCATTCGTGAGGGAATAATTCTCTGCTATTAGCAGGTCGTTGACTGTGAGGTTGAAATAGAAGGTCTGGTTTCCTGTGTTGGCTATGGTTATGTTGAAGTATTCTACATAGCCCGTGTCTGAAATGTATTCTGTGTAATTGAATCCGGAATCTATCTGCGAGGAATTGTGGATGGTCTTAGAGACGTTGGTGATATAGTTTCTTGTGTCATCTGAATAACCGAATTCATCAACAGTTATGAATCTGAATTCGTTCAGGCCCATATCACTGCATGCAAATCTTTCATAGAAATACAGCCATGTGGATTGCAGCTGATCTTGATATATGTAATCAACAAATGTCCAGTTACCCCATGTTCCTGTTGCTGGATCATACTTCCTCTTCCATAATGTGACATTGTTGTAGTTGAGATCGTTATCTGTGACCTTTATTGTAAATGTTCTTAACTTACCCCATCCATCTGAATATGGATCAACACCCGGGTCTGAAAGAACCGGTGGTAATGCGAGGAAAAATGCATCATCAAGATATGTCTCGTTCATTACGTAATAGGGTTTGCTTAATGTGACGAAGAAGAGGTCATACCATCCTGTCTGTCTGTTGGTGTCTAACCATGTGTAATTGTACCATCCATCACCCTCCTGCCACTGACCGCTGTCGTTGTACTCGGGTGTGTTTGTTCTGTTATAGTAATTCGGGAATAGATATATGCTGTATTTCACCAGCACCCCTTCCACAGGACCGCACTCATCTGTGATAAATCCAGAGATTGGGACAGGCGTGCCTCTTATGAAGCTGTCACCTCTTGGTGAAACTATTGTTGGTTTGAGGTTGGAGATTATTGTTAAAGTAAATTCTGAAGAGTTTGCATCTTTATAACACTGATCGCTGTAGAGTCCACCAACACCCGCCTTCCACTTGTGAACTCCTACGGAATAATCGCAATCAGGCTGTGGTGCTATGGTGGGGAAGTTGTAATTCATATAACTGCTTCCGTTTGTTGTGGCGTATCTTCCCACATCCCAAGAGTTTGGATCTGAAGCGTTGGTTGTGACCCAGAATGTTCCATTTACATTTGAACCTGCAATAGTTCCACGATCTGTATCATAAACTATAACCCTCAGCCATACCTCATCTGAACCTTCTCTCATTACGGTTACACCATCACCTTCCGCGAGTGTGAGGTTAACATCATCTCTTTCCATAGTGAAGTTGCTTATTTCAGAAACAGTTGAAAGCGTTCGATTATCTATTGCTTCAAAGTAGAATTCCCAATCTCCTATATTCAGACAGTCAGGATAGGACCATGAAAGTGTTACTGTATAATTTATGGGTGCTTCAGCATATGTTGAATTCTTTGGAGCACCCCATGTTGCAGAACCCTTCTTTCTTATATAGAGATTTACTGTAACATTATCCAGATCTTCATCTGTAAGGTTCACGGAGAAATAAAATCTCTCGCCCCAGCCTCCGGGATTTGGAGTTACATTGACGTCTTCAAGGACTGGTTTGGTCTTTATAAAGAAGAGATTGTGTGCTCTTTCTGAGTCATTAAGGAAATAATCTCTTGATGAATTCATCACGACATCATAGAATCTTGCCAGCATGTCTGAACTGTTTCTTGTGCAGGAGTAATAACCACCTGTATCGTTCTGTACGGGTGTACATTCATACATAGTTGTGTTGGATTCATGGATGTATGTAAATGTTACATTAACATCTTCCCTGAAGTTTCCACAATCATCCTGAACATAACCCTTAACATATGCATCATCAACTCCCCTTTCATAATTTGTTCCGTAAGCAGGTTCCACGAAGGAATTTACCAATGTTCCGTAAATTGTTATGGTATAGTTATCTGTTGTTGGATTATCGTAGCAGTAATCCGTTACATTTGCATACCATTTTCTCACACCTGGATCGTATAATGGGAAGTCACAACCTGGATTGAAATAGTATTTCATATATCCGCTGGAATTTGTTTGATTAATCTTTCCGTAATCAAATGTTCCGTTTTTATATTCTACTCTAATGGTTACATTTGTTCCTTCACGTGCTGATGTATTTCTTGTGAGATCGTGAACATAGACTATTATCAATGCTGTATTGTTTTCCTGGGTGTCATCCCTATTAACAATGGGATCGCTGTATATATAAGCTATGCTTGCATTGTTCACGGTTATGTTCGGTCCATCATATATACTTGTATTCTTTACATTTGTTCCATCGAATGTGCTGAAATAGAATTTGTTGTCTGTACCAATTTCACTGCATGTGAAATCTGAAACTGTGAGTATGCATGGAGACTGTCCACCATAAACAATGGTGCTGTTCTTTTTCACCCATGTGTTTCCACCATCTGTTGATACATAAAGTTCACATGTAACATTATCCTGCTGTGTATCGTTTATATCAACCCTGTATGTAAATACATCACCCCATCCGCCTATTTGAGGTGTTACACTGATGTTTGTGAGTTCTGGTGGTGTGTTGTTCAAATATATCCAGTCTTCCCATGTTGAGGAGTTGAAATAATACCAAGATTTGCTAGAGTTTATCCTTATGTCCCACCATCCTCCGATATGGAAGGATGTGTCCCAGGTGTAGTTGTACCATCCGTTTCCTTCATCGAGAGGTGTGAATGATTCCCATTCACCTTTCGGAGAACCAAATTCTAATGTTGTAGTTGAACCGTTGACAAGTTCTCCACACTCTCCAGTTATATTGTATCTAACAAACACAAGGTTTCCAACAGGTATGTTTTCTCCATATTCAGGTAATTGTAAGAAATTCTTGAGCTGACCTATTATACTTACATTGTTATTTGTAGAATTACCCATGGCATAGCATGTATCGTTTTCTGCAACACCGCCCTTCCAGTCATGCTCTCCTATAACATAAAGTGGATCACAGCCAGGATCGAAATATACCGTGAGGTAACCTCCAGAAGTTGTGACATTCCATATTCCTTCATCCCATGTGTTTGATCCTGTATTGTTATAGGTTACCCATATTCTTCCTGAAACATTTGAATCAACCCATACTACTCCTACAGGATCAATATCAGTGTCTCTTATTCTAACCTGTAACTGAACGGAATTGCTTCCCTCCCTTGCTACAATGGAATCATCGCCTATTATTGCATAGGCTGTTGTTCTATCTTTGTCCATATAGAAGCTTCTTTCTTCAGACTCTGTATAATCATTCCAGCTGTCTGTAATATTTATCATGAAGTAGTTCACCTGGTTTGCATCCTCACATGTAAATCTATGCTTGAATTCTACTTGCTGATATTCGTCAGAGACAAGAGTGGTCTGGTTTATGAGAATCCATGTACCGTTATCACCTGTCTTCTTCCAGAAGGTTATGTTCATTTCATCGTTTTCCTCATCTCTCACATAGAAGGAAAAGGTGTGCAATGCACCCCATCCTCCTCCTGTGGGATATACCGTATGCCATGGATCATCCCAATATACATCTGGCACATCAGTCAGCCAGAACGAATCTTCATCTATCACAATCGGAGAATCGTTGTAATACAGCTTTGATGCTTTCATTGTGGTATTAAACTTGTACAGGACTTGATTTGGCCAAGATGAATGATTGTTCCACCAGAACGTGCAATTATACCAGCCTGGTTCTCCTCCCTCTAAACCTTCGTCATGTATAACATCATAATCTTCACAGGAGAAAGTGAAAGCACCACTTTCTGCTGTGATGGTAACGGTGGCATTTGTTACAGCCCCACATTCATCGTGTACATAACCACGGATTGATATGTTATCTATCCCTCTTCTGTAGTGTTCACCATCCGGTATTGTAAGGTTTACTTGAAGTGGACTTGTCCATATATACAGATCAAACTCTTCTGAGGAATTATCCTTGTAACATGTATCATCCTTCGTTCCACCAAGCCACTTCTGTGGTCCCACAGAATACTTGGGTGAACATCCCGGATCGAAATTCAGACTTATATATCCTTGTGCGTCAGAGCTTACATCATAGCTGATATAATTACTACCTGGACCATTCTGAGTTATGTTGAAGAATCCTTGAGTGAAGATTGTATTGACATAGTTTCCTGTATCTAGATCGAAAAACCTGAGTTTAAGTGTATAGTTACCTGAAGGTCTGTATATCCATACATCATCTCCATCCACATAATCCACTCTTACAGAGTCTCTTTCAACTGTAAAGTTTCGTGGTTCTGTTTCTGCAATATCATCGGGTCCTGGTGGATCATCTGTAGCATTGAACTTGAATTCCCTTATTACGCTTGTTTTTCCTCCAAGGACTGCACATGTATAGTCTATTGAACCATCCAGAATAAAGGTCACAGTCTTGTTTATACCTGAGACTTCTTGATAATTATGTTCTGGGCCTGGAACAAGGTTCCATGTATCGCTTCCATACTCTCTCTCATAGAGATAGACTCTCACAATATCTCCATCTTCATCAGTGACATTAACAGTAAATGTATACTTTGCACCCCAACCACCTATCTGTGGTGTTACACCGTATCCAACAAGTGTCAAAACAGGTTTGGTTTCTATCCAGAATGCATTGTATTCTATGCTGCTATTGGAATTGTAATATTGCTTTGAAGCTGATACTGATATATGGAACAGACCTGCCTTCATGTCAGAGGTGTTGAACGTGCAGTTATACAAACCGTTTCCTATATCAATTGTTCCGTTGCAGTGATAAACGGTTCCTGTTAAGTTATGTATCATGGTTATATTAACTTCCGCTCCCTCTATAGGTCTTCCGCATCTATCCTGGAGTGAAACATTTACGGTTATGTTATCTCCTCTTGGATATTCTTTGACATTAACAGGTCCTGTTACTGTAATGAGAATATCATCCTTTACTATTACTGTGAGGTTGTACGGGGTTATGTTGTTTTCGTAGTATGCGTCTGTTACCTTTGCGTACCAGGTTTGTGGTCCTACTGAGTATGAGCAGTCTGGATCGAAGTAGAGGTTTGCGTATCCTGAGGAGTTTGTCTGGTTGGTGTGGCCTTGATCAAGGCTTGATTGGTTGTAGGATATCCAGAAGGTTACGTTCACACCTGGTGGGTTCCACGGGATGAATGTGGAGTTGTCTGTGTCGTTTATTAGGACTGTGAGCAGGGCTTTGTCACCGGTTATGTTTACTTCTGTGTTGTTTGGTGTGATGAAGGTTATGGAGGTATTGCTTGGCTCTAGGTACGGGCCTGATACGTTGGTTGTGTTGAAGGCGTTTGCTGGCTCGCCGTTTTCTATGAAGAACTTGAATGTGTTTTCGCCTATGTCCTCTCCTGTGAAGTCCCATACTGTTATCCAGCATGTCCTGTTCTTTATGCCTTCAGGATCATAAAGGCTCATCGTGCCTTTGTATATCCAGCCCTGTCCATCGTATTTGTTTATGTAAAGGGAGCAGTTTATGTGATCTGAGTCAGGATCATCTATTATGACAGAGTAGTTGTATGGTCTTGTCCATCCGTCCTGGTATGGTGTGACCTGTGGAAGGGTGTAGGTGGCGTTGAGGTTTTCAAGCCAGAACCAGTCTTGGAGGAATGTCTGGTTAGAGTTGAGGTATTGTTTGGAGGAGTTTATCTGGATGCTCCAGTAGCCTTCTCTCATGTCTGTGGAATCCCAAGTGCAGTTGTAGTAACCTTCGTATGGGCCTGATTCGTTGTTTATAGGCGAGCAGGAGAACCATTGTCCGTATGGAGAGATCAGGTCTATGGTTAGGGATGTGTTTGCTATGGATGCTTCTTCTGAGCAGTCAGAGGTTACGTTTACCCTTATGGTTATGTTCTGGGTTACGTTGTAGGTTGCGTGGTATGGTGGTAGAAGGATGTTGTTTTTGAGCTGGCCTATGATTGTGAATGGATGGCCTGTGGTGGTGGAGTTCTTGTCCAGGTAGCATGTATCGTTGTATACGCCTCCTATCCAGTACTGGGGACCGTATCTGTATGTGCAGTCTGGATCGAATGTGTAGCTTGCTATGGAATCGCTTGAGGTTTTTGTATCATAGTGTGTGTTGTAGTTTTCACCGTCTGTGGTTATCCAGAATCTTACGGATACGTTTTCTCCCACACCTATGGAAGATCGATCTGTGTCGTTGACAACCACAGCAAAGGTTTGCTGGGTTGGGTCTCCTGTTTCCCTGTAGATATCCACATACTCTCCTGATACGAGCTCCACGACAACATTGTCTTTTTGAATTGTGAAGTTTACTGGAGAGGTCTCTGTTCCGAAGTTCCACTGATCTGAGGCATTGAACTTGAATTGCGAATTCCAGCCTGGGGGTGTGACATCAGAGCAGTCGAAGTATGTGTCTGAGAAGTAATACCATGTCCAGGATGTTGCCTGTACTGTTTGGTTGTCTATGAGCTCCCATGGATCTTGAGGTGTCTTTCTCTTCCAGAGGTATATCGTGAAGGGATCTCCTTCAAGGTCTCTTGCATAAACCCTGAACTGCCATGTGTCTCCCCAGTTGGTTCCTGTATCCAGGGTTGGGGTTGAGAGCTCCGGGGCTTTGCCTAGGGAGAAGGATTCGTTTTTGTAAAGGGTTACTGATACGTAGTAGTCTTTCTTCACAACTATGGTTATGTTGTAGAAGGGTGAGTAGTCTTTTGAGGTGGTGTCCCATTCATAGTAGTATGTGCCATTTCCTAGATCGTGGATGCCTGAGGTTATCACAGCCTGGAGTCCATCGTCTGAATAGAGATATATGGTTGTGGAATTCGGCTGTGAAACTCCTTGGTTGCATTCGTTGAGTATATCCCAGGTTATGTTTACTATCTGGCCTTCTTGGTATGCTTCACCGTTCGGGGAGGTTATGTTTCCTTGGAGGTATGAGCGGAGTTCTATGGTGAATACAGAGGAGTTGGTGTCCTTGTATTGGTCGTTGTCCAAGGAGCCCATCTTCCAGTACTGAATGCCTACATCATATTCGCAGAGACCATCTGGATTGAATGTGTAGTTCAGGAATCCTCCTGTTACCGAGGTTGGATATGCTACGGGTTCAAAGTGCTGGTGATCCTTTGTTATCCATACTATGCCTGCTACGCTGGATTTGTATGCATTCTGATCTATGGAGAACGTTCTTGTGGAAAGGGTTATGGAATCCGTTCCGTTTCTCCATATCCATGTGCTGTTTCCATAGTAGTGCTGGATTTCCATATCGTCTTTCTCTATGGTGTAGTTGTAGCCTAGGATTTCTGTTGAGTATTCTGCTGATCCATCTCCTATGGGTGAGTTTGCGTCATCTGTTGCGTTTACCTTGAACTGCCATGTGCCTAGATCATCTGGCGGGAAGTATGGGGAGGTTGGGGCCGGGTCTTCGTATACATAGACCTGGGTCAGGTTGCAGTTTTCTGAACAGTAGGTTGAGCCTATGAGTTCCCATTCTGTCCAGGAGTTTGTGGACTGGTTCCACTGTCTCTTGTAGAAGTATACGTCAACGTAATCTCCGTCCTCATCTGTTACATAAACCGTGAAGTTGTGGGATTCTGACCAGGAACCGTTCTCGCTTGTGTCTCCATCATAGCCTGAGGTGTTGAGCTGAGGCATGCTTAGAACTGGTTTGGTTTCTATGAAGAAGCCTGAGGAGCCTCCGGAATATGGAAGGGTTAGGGTGTCTGGGTGGTAGTAGGTCTTGTTCGTGGTTATTTGGATTGTGTATCCTCTTGCTGGCATTCCTGAGGTGTTGAAGGTGCAGTTGTAGATTCCAGAGCCTTCTTCCTTTATGTTATCGCATGTGAATGTCTGGCCTGTGTTTTCGTGTATGAGAAGTATGCTGATATCGCTTATTCCTGTTATGTAGTTGTTGCAGCTATCTGTTACATTGAAGCGTATGGTTATGTTCGTTCCTCTTAGATATTCGTCTCCTAAGGGTGACATTATGTGTATGTGAAGGGAATCTCTTATTATTATGGTCAGATTGTACGGGGTTATGTTGTTTTCGTAGTATGCGTCTGTTACCTTTGCGTACCAGG
>CAZCGK010000005.1:59237-73273 GCA_964498245.1 uncultured archaeon
TTATTTGGATTGTGTATCCTCTTGCTGGCATTCCTGAGGTGTTGAAGGTGCAGTTATACCATCCAAGAGTGGTTTCATTATTAATGGGAGAGCAATAGAAATACTTATCTGTATATTCACTTATCATGGTTATGTTTGCTGAGACGTTTTCCACAAGGTTGTCACAGTAATCCGTTACATTGAAACGGATGGTTACATTCACACCTCTGAGGTATTCAGTTCCTGTTGGTGTTTGGATAGCATTGGAAAGGTGTGCCAATACCGTGATGTTAAATTCTGGAGTCACATCATCATAGTAACATGTATTGTTGTAAGCATAGGCAATCCACTTCTGAACCATCGGGCTGTAAGAGCAATCCGGTTCAAAATCAAAAACTACATAACCAGATGCATTTGTTGTATTAAAGCCTACGATTGTATACGTTGTTCCATCCTTTGTTATATTGAAGGTTATATTCGAAGCCGGAACTGTTCCAGAAGATCTAACCGTATCATTCACAAATAGTATAAGCCTTATGCTGCCTGTTACTCTATCGACATCCTCATTGTTTCCAAACACATGAATTACATCTATGAAGTCCTTCGTAATATTGGGTCCATGTGCCACGCTTGTGTTCACTACATTATATCCGTCCTCAAGAACAAAATAGAAAAGACTGTTATTGCTTATATCATTGCATGTGAAATCTGAAACCTCGAAATAGCATGTTCCGGTTCCATTAGGTATGAATTTCTTTCCTTTATAATACCACGTTGTTCCGTTATCCGTTGAAACGTAAAGACTGCAGTTCGTATCATCCAGATCTATATCTGATATATCAACAGAATAGTTGAACACACCTCCCCATGGTCCTGGATCTGGTGTTACGCTCATGTTTTGATAGGATGTTGGTGTGTTTACCAACTCGAACCTGTCATACCAAGTAGTGGAGTTATCGAAGTAATAGGAATAACTTGAATTTATGGTAACATCCCACCATCCAGGCTGCTTGAGTGTTGAATCAAAAGTGCAGTTATACCATCCATTACCCATATCATTCGGACCTTCATCACATGGATAAACTTTACCGGAAGGTGATGTTAGATTCAGTATGGTTGTCGCACCAGAGAGATTTCCTTCGTTAGAGCAGTCGGTGGATATTGTGTAATTGAGAATGATCGAGGTTCCTGTGTTGTAGGATGTTCCATTGAGGGGATAGTATAGATTGTTCTTAAGCTGACCGTAAATATACATGGTTCTGTTGGAAGTGAAACCCGTAGCGTAACACTTATCTCCTTCTATACCACCCTTCCATAGTTGCGGACCGACCTGATGTATGCATGTTGCATTGAAGTATAAATTGAGGTATCCGCTCGCATTGGTTGTAACATTATATGGAGTACCCCAGTTCACACCATCTGTTGTTACATAAAAGCTTCCATTGAAGCCTTCACCGAGAGGTTCATAATCCCTATCGAAATCCTGAACCTCAACGCTCAGAAGTGTAGTTGCATCTCCTTCCCTTGTAACATTTATATCGTTGGGTGTTCTTGCTATTAGGAACACAGAATCCCTCATTATGTAAATGGTTCCCGGGCTTGTGCTTGTATTGTATCCGAATTCGTCTGTCGCGTTGAAAAAGTATTGAGAACCATCTTCGTCAACATCCTCACATGTGAAGTTCACTTCAAAGCTGAGAATTGTGTTACTACAGGGATGGCAATACTTTGATCCAAGGAATTCCCATGGATCACTGGCGGATTTTCTCTTCCAGAGATTTACGGTTACGTTGTTTCCATCAGCATCCGTGACTGTAACATTAAACGTCCATGTTCTGCCCCATCCTTTTGTGGACTCATCTACGGTTGGATTTGTTAACTGAGGTCTTGATGCGAGATAGAAGGAATAGTTCAGTGTGACCTCTGCAAATGGATAATAATCTCTTGTTGCATTCATAGTTATGTTGTACCATCCATAATCCCAGATGGGGGGTGTTGATGGAACCGATGCTGGAATCGTGCAATTATACCATCCGCTTCCATTTCCAGAAGCCACACATTCATAACCCACACCTTTCACTCCAAAACGAACATCTGCTCCTGAAACCAGACCACAGTTTTGAGCAAGGTCCTGGAGATAACCTATCAGTGGTATATCATCAGTCCCCCTTTCAAAACTCTGATTAGATGGTGAATAGATATGAGGCTCATATTCTGAGGTTATTGTAAGATTGTATATGCTTGAGTTCTGATCCTTGTAGTAAAGGGAGCCTGGAGAGATTCCACCCTTCCAGTTTTGTGGACCTACCTTGAAGAGGCAGTTCGAGTCAGGATCAAAATTTACCCACATATGACCTGAATCGTTTGTAAGCTCATTTCCTGTCGTTACCCTTATCCAAGAATCTGTTCCAGAACCATTGCTTGTCACCCAGAAATCGTAATATTGATTCTTCACCGGATTTGCTAGAGGATCTGCCGTATCGTTATCAAATGCCTGCAGCATCAAGGTAACATAATTTGTCCCTACCCTGTTCACGGTGCTTCCATTCCCTGCAACATAAACGAAAAGCACATCATCCCTTTCAACCGTGAAGTTCAGTACAGAGCTTGTGTAGTTCCAGATATCATCTTCTGAGGCGTTGAATTTAACCTGCATATCTTTATCAACAAATGATGGGCCCCAAACCTTTGTGAATGTTGCTGTCCAGTTTATTCCACTTTGTGTTGCTGAGTCGAACCATGTCCAAGAACCTGAAGGTAGCACGCGATAATATGCATCTACCGTTACCTGATCCAAATCCTCATCCGTCACGTTAACAGTAAATGTGAACGTTTCACTGAATCCTCCAACCAAAGGAACAACCTTTTCTCCTTGAAGAATGGGTATGGTTTCTATCCAGAATGATGAAACCCCTTCTACATAATCATAGGTATAGGTTCCATTATTGTAATAATCTCTCTGGCTTCTTATGGTTATAGAATAGCCTCTTGTGTCCATGCCAGAGGTATTGAACGTACAACTATACCATCCACTACTTTCGTTTATTATTGGAGAACACGTGTATTCCGTGGAATTCTCACTAATCATGGTTATGTTTATGTTTTCAAGTGGAACATCCTCAAGGCTTTCCGGACATTCATAATCAGTTATGTTGAACCTTATCGTAACATTCGTTCCCCTGAGATGTTCGGTTCCATTCGGTATCTGAAGTCTATTCCAGAGATCTCCCCATACGGTCACATTGAACACACCAGATGTGTTGGTGTTGTATCTCGAATCGGTCACATTAGCATACCATTTCTGAATGCCAACATGGTATGAGCAATCAGGATTGAAGTAGTAATTAGCATATCCTGAAGAGTTGGTTTGGTTTGTAAATCCAGAATCATAGACAGAGCCATCAAATGTGACCCAGAAAGTGACGTTCACTCCTAATGGATACTCTTGTTTATCTGTATCATACACTATAACGCTCAGCAATGTGTTCTGCGATCCTGTTCTGTTCACATTCGCATCATCTCCTATAGCCATTGTAACCGTGACGTTATCCTCAATCAGCAGAGGTCCTGTGAAATTATCTGTTTCGTAAGAGTTGAACTCGTCCTTTATAAGGAATCGGTAATAGACAATACCCCGTTCCTCTGGTGTGAAATCAGAAACCTGCACAGAACAGTTGCCACTTCCATGCACTGTTGCGGTGCCTCTTTCTACCCAGCCCATATTTGTGGTGTTGGTGTAAAGCGTGCAGTTGACAACATCTCCCTCTGGATCAAAAATAGATATATTGAAAGTATATGTTCTTCCCCATCCGCCGTATGAAGGTGAAAAGCTTTCATTTCCTGATAATGGAGGTCTGTTTTCTAGCCAGAATCTGTCAACCCAGGATGTTGTGTTGGAATGATAGTAGACATCTGCAAGATTATCGATTGCTGTTATGGTTATAGTCCAGTAACCTTCTGGCTGTCCTGAGGTATTCCAAGTGCAGTTATAATCACCATCACCTTCATCGTATGGTCCAGAGGAACATGAAGATGTGTTTCCTAAGTGCGAAAACTCCACACTGGTTGTCATACCAGAAAGGTTTCCTTCGTTAGAGCAATCGCTATATACTGTGTAATTGACAAAAATCTCATCTGTTACATTAAAGCTTGAGTCTTCAGGTGGTTGATCAAGGTAAAGTTTTAACTGACCATAAATGTATACATTCTTTAGGCTCATGTTCTTGGGCTCATAACATGCATCTGTCATTTCAACCTTCCAGTATTGTCTTTTTGCGGTGTAACTGCAGTCTGGATCAAAGGTGTAGTTCAGGAAACCTGAGGCATTGGTCTGTCTTGGGAAACTCCTATCATAGACCAGGGCATTGCTGGTTATCCAGAAGGTTGCATTTACTCCTGCTGGAACCGGTTCTCCTCTATCGGTATCGTTTATCCTTACCAAAAAGGTTTCACTGTCACTTCCTTCTCTGTCTATAGATAGACCGTCTGCATATACATCAACATAGCTTATGTTGTCTGGCTGTAGAATGATGTATTCTATTTCACTTTCATTTGAAAGTCCAAATTCGTCAACTGCAGTGAATTTGTAATAGAGATACTGATTAGTCAGGTAATCCTGACATGTAAAGGTTTTATAGAATGTTAAGTTCTGAAGACCTATACCTGCAGTTCCGTTCTTAGATTCCACGTACTTCCAGGTTACATTATCATTAGAGACCCAGAAGGATATATTTATTATTCCGGAAGTATCCTGATCTCTATAGGTTACTTGGAATGTATAATTGTAACCCCATCCTTCAACTTCTTGATCAACTCTAGGATCGTACAATTCTGGAACACGTGCCAGTCTGAATGCATTTTCCTCAAAGCCATATCCGTCATTGTAGAAGCTCTTTGAAGAGTTCATGCTTATGTTGTATATACCTGTGAACGGACCTGAGTTTTGCCATGTGGTCGTATAGTTTCCATTTCCTGCATCTGAGGCTGGATCAGGACTTGGTGTGTACTCAGTTCCTGCCCTTATTGCTCTGAATCTTACGGTTGCTCCTGTTACATAACCGCAATCATCTCTTACCTCACCATAAATAGGTATGTCATCTCCCAGTGGATAGGGTTTTTCACCCGTTGGGAATGTGACATCATTGTAGAGGTCAGAGATTATAGTTAAGGTATAGGATGTTGAGTTTGTATCATAGTAGCAGATTGGTGCGGTGGTGAATACAAGCCCACCCTTCCAGTCTTGTACACCAACATTATAATCACAGGTTGCATTGAAATCTATGTCAAAATTACCCTCTACATCCGTAACCCCTGCATCCAATGCAGGACCGAAGCTTTCTGTTCCAGAGCCTGCCTGAGTTACCCAGAAGTATCCTTGTATGCCGCTTCCCAGAGGCTGACCTGTATATTCATCGAATGCTTGAAGTTTGAGCAAACTTGTGTTATCTCCAACCCTGTTAACCGTGCTTCCATTACCTGCCACCAGAGAGAAGGTTACATTTCTCTTAACCACTTCAATTGAATGAATGCTAGTGTTATCAGAAAGGTTGTATGCATCGCTTACATTTATGTACCAGTACCATGTTCCTATATCATTGCATGAGGTATACATCTTTGAAAGTGTTACAAGCTTGTTCACACAATCATAGCATAACGTCCAGTTTGCAAGTTCCCAGTTATCAGGACTTCCTTTGCTGTGCCATAGGCTCACGTTAAGGGTATCGTCATCGTCTGTTACGTATATGCTGAACGTGAAGAGTGATCGTGAGGCGTTGTCTCCCCAAGGTGCATAATCTCTATCAACGCTTTCAGCTGAATACGTTGGTGGAATCTCATGGAAAAATACATCTTCATGGACTGTACTATTTGCATTTAGGTTTTCTCCTGAGGATTCCATGGTTATGTTGTATAAACCTCCTGGTTTTCCTGTAACATTCCATGTGCAGTTATAATAGCCACCGGTTTCATTATAGGTTGGTGAACATGAGTAATAGAAGGATTCATGGCTTACTGTGAAGCTGACCACAGCAAAATCGATTACCTCCCCACATTCATCTTCGGTATAGCCTTGTATGCTTACGTTCTCATTATCGTAACAAACATTGCTTCCATCAGGACAGGTTACATTGGTTACAAAATTGTGCAGATCTCCGATTATGGTTATGTTATATGTTATGCTAAGATTCTTGTCTTCATAACACTTGTCATTGTATGTTCCAGCGATCCATTTTTGCACACCTCTTGAGTATGAACAGTCCGGATCGAATCTAATAGTTGCGTGTCCAGAAGAATTCGTTGTGTTTGTCCATCCAGAATCCCAGAAGGAATCATTATAGGTAAACCAGAATGTTACATTGGTTCCATTAAATGCAAAGGTTTTGTTGTCTTCATCGTAAACTCTTATTATTATTTCTGGATATGGATACTGGTTTCCTGATCTGTTAACTTCGGAATAGTTACCCTGAATGTAATATATAGTCACATTATCTGGCTGGATTGTGAAGTTATGCACACCTGTCTCATTTGAACCGCCAAAGGTATCTGTTGCGTTGAATTTGTAGTACATTATTCCTACATCAGAGCAGGTATGGTATATGGAAAAGTTCACATATCTTGCTGGATTACAATCTATGCATATCTTTGTGTCTCTCAGAATCCATGGATCTGTTCCGGTCTTGGATTCCCAAAGCTGGACAGTTACATTCTCCGTATTGACATCGTATGCCTTAACACTGAAGTTTATCGGTTCACCCCAACCTCCTGGAGATGCACTCGGATTCTCAAGTGTTGGGTCTGTGTTTACAAACGGTGTGAGCTGGAAAACATTTGCAATAGTATGATTGCCATCGTTATAGTATGGTGGTTTTGAGGAAATCACATTCACGCTGTACCAGCCAACAGGATCATCCAGATCAGAGGTCCAGTTACATGAATAGTTGCCATTTCCGTGATACTGAATGTTTTCACACGGGAATGTGTAATTCGCACGGATGAGCGTGACATTGAGTGTTGCATTGTCTATCGGATTGTAACATTCATCGGTAAGGTTTATGTATACTGTAACAGTTTCTGATTGTATATAGGAAGTGTTTGCTGCTGTCGCATCAGATAGGAGATCACCAAGAATAGTGATATTGAAAATACTCGAATTCTGATCCTTGTATGCAGGATCTGATTGGGTGTAACCAAACCATTGCTGTGGGCCTACAGAATATGAACAGTCTGGATCGAAATTGAATATAGCATAGCCAGAAGAATTTGTTGTGTTTGAACCTGCATGAGTGTAATTGCTTCCATCATACGTTATATTGAACTTTACCGTTGCAGGAGGATCGTATACCCCTCCTTCTCCACGATCTGTATCGTTTACAAAAAGGATAAGTTTTGTTGTTTGTGTTCCGGATCTGTTTGCATATGAGCCGTTACCAGCAACATGGGTTATAATTATATCATCTTTATACAGATACATATAAAGCTCATCTGTTTGGGCCTGTGGCACACCGCCAACTTCTACCACAAACTTGTAGAACCAACCACCCTGTTCAAGGTATGTAAAGTTTCTCAACCAGTAGAAAACCTGGTTCTGGCACCCTGTACAGTTTTGTGTATCACCATATTGCACAAAATTCGTTTCTCCAGGTGATTTTAAGAAGAGTTTAACGAATATCTCCTGGTCATCTTCTCCTGCAGAGGCGATCACTGAGAAGTTATAGTCTCTCCATCCCCAGCCCTCATTGTCCGGATATACATCTGGATTGCTCAGGGAAGGTACACCTATTAAGTAGAACAGGCCGGGAGCAGAGGTATTGGTCTTTAGGATTTCCTTATGGTAGTAGAAAGATGTGTTAGAAGTCATGGTTACATTGTACCATCCATAGTGCTTGTCTGTTGAATCCCAAGTGCATCTGTAAAAACCTGTAACAGGACTCGAAATATCTGTACAACTGTAATTAACCGTGCCGTTGAGATAGAACTTCACATCGACTCCGGACATCTCCACTCCACAGTCATCTCTAACCGTTCCTGCTACCAGGATGCTATCTCCCTGTGTGTAGTTTTGATCTCCTGTAGGATCTGTAATCGAGGTGTTGAACTCGCCCCACACATAAAGCATATACGCCGGAGTGGAATTTGCAAAGTAGCATGCATCTTCGCTCACACTTGCATACCAGTTTTGCTCTCCCACCTCGTATCTCGGATCTGCACATGTTGGATCGAAGTTGAACACGACATAGCCAGAGGAATTGCTTGTATTTGTGGTTCCTGAATCATAGGTATAGTGATCCGTCTCCACATAGAATGTAGCATTGAAGTTTACCAGAACACTTCCATTTTTATCGTGAAGTTGGATTATAAGTGGATCTATTTGATTGCCTGATCTGTTTGCAGTAGAACCATCTCCGTGAATGTATGTCATAAGCACGGTATCCTTTGTTATAGTGAAGTTATCCTCTGCAGAAGGTGTGGTGGAGTTGGTATTGAGATAAGTATCCGTGGCGTTTATCTTGTAATACCATAAACCTTGAACATCACAGGTAAAGTTTGGATAGAACGTTATTTTTTGCCATGTTCCTGGTTTGGTGTAGTTTCTCTCTTCTACAAGTATCCATGGTTCTCCAACGAACAGGGTTGACCTCCACAATTGAACTGTGACGTTATCATAGGAATCGTACACCCATGCACTAAAGCTCCAATCTTCACCCCATCCGGCTGAGAGTTGGGATACTGATTCGTTCTGGATAAGAGGAGCATGGGTATGTGTTGTTACATTATAATAACCTGATACATTGAAGAAGTAACAAGAAGTTTCACTGGTCTCCACAAATCCGGACCAGTTCTGCTTGGCTGTTGAATATGTGGCGTCTGGTAAGAAGTAAAAGGTAACGTATCCGGAGGCATTGGTTGTATTATAACCAACAATTTCGTAATCTGTTCCGAAACCGTGCTTCGTAACATTAAAGGATATTGGAACAGGATAACTTGTATTTATGTTATATGTTTGAATATCAAGATCATATACTCTCAGTATAAACTCTGCCGGTACAGATAGAGATGCTATGCTTTCGTTTCCTGAAACGTATTCTATTCTTACCCGATCTTCTGTTACCTGATGGAAGTTATCGTTTTCTCCAGTTGATGTGAATGTACTGGAATTGTCTTCTGCAGTAAATTTGAAATACCAGAAGTCTATATCATCACAGGTATAGTTCACTTCAAAGTATATCAGCGTGTTATTGCAGCTGTAACATGTTTTTGATCCAATGTATCTCCAAGAACCTACCACGGTCTTCTTTATCCAGAGAGAAACATTCACGGTCTCGTTCTCCTCATCCGTCACATAAACTGTGTAGTTATAGGGAGAGCGTCCCCATCCTGTTGAGCCATTGGGTGTAACCATAGGATTATTTAGCTTTGGATAGGTGAGGATTGTAAATGCATTATCCACATAGTAGGTATCATTATTGTAAAAGCTCAACCGTGCTTCCATGGTTAAATTGTAGGTTCCATTCACACCTTCAGAAGAATCCCATGTACATGAATAGTTTCCATCCTCTAATGGAACAGGATTTGCCTCGCAGTAGTAAGTTCTATTGAAGGTGGTGTTTGTGGAGAATGTGAAGTTTACAATTGCATTGGTTATCGGATTTCCACAATCATCTTCTACATATCCTTTGAAGGCTATCTGATCTCCTTTATCATATATCTCTCCTGAGGGTTGATAGAGCGTGACTCTGAGTGTTCCTAGGATTGTGAGGGTGAATTCTGAGGAGGTGTTATCTGCATAGCATGTATCGTTTGTTACGTTTGCCTTCCATTTCTGTATTCCTGGTTGGTATGAGCAGGTTGGGGAGAAGTTGTAGGAGTAATTTGTTGCTTGGGGGATTGCGGTTCTGCCGGAATCATAGGTTGAGCCATCTGTGGTTATGTATATTGTGACATTTGGTGATGTTGTGTTTGATTGTGCATCTATGTCATATACATAGATTGTTAGGTTTATGTAGCCTCCTGATCGGTTTATGGTTTGGGAGTCTCCATATAGATGGTGGATGGAGATGTTGTCCTTTGCTATGTAATGGGACTGCACCGGGGTTTCGTAAGAGTTTCCGTGGGTATCTGTTGCATTGAATTTGTAGTACCACAGGCCTAAGTCTGAGGAGTCTGTATTGGAGCATGAGTAGGAGTTCTGGAAGGTTATTGTGGTCTGGTTTGCATTGGAGGTCTGGTTTGTGTCTATGAGGATCCATGTTCCTGTGTGGTTGAGCCAGAACTGTGTTGTGACCGTGTCGTTGTCTTCGTCTGTAAGGATTACCGTGTAGGTGTATGGGGATCTGCCCCATCCGCCAGAGGGTGGGGATACAGAGGGGTTTTCTAGGATTGGGGAGGAGGAGAGGTAGAACTGGACCTGTGCCGAGGCGTTGTTATAATAGCTATGTCCTGAATACACGGTGATTCTGTAATATCCTGGAGGTTTGCCTGTGGAGTCCCATGTGCAGTTATACCAGCCGTCTCCTTCTTCGTTTATGGGTGAACACGAGTATGACTGTCCTGTGTCAAGGTTTGTTATGTTGAAATAGATATAGTCGATGTTTGTCATGTTCTGATCGCAGTCATCTGTTATATTTACTCTTATGAAAATATCATCTCCTGCAGTGAAGTTCTGGGCTCCATCAGGCTGTTCTATCTGGTTGATTAACGTGCCTAGGATTGTGAGGGTGAATTCTGAGGAGGTGTTATCTGCATAGCATGTATCGTTTGTTACGTTTGCCTTCCATTTCTGTATTCCTGGTTGGTATGAGCAGGTTGGGGAGAAGTTGTAGGAGTAATTTGTTGCTTGGGGGATTGCGGTTCTGCCGGAATCATAGGTTGAGCCATCTGTGGTTATGTATATTGTGACATTTGGTGATGTTGTGTTTGATTGTGCATCTATGTCATATACATAGATTGTTAGGTTTATGTAGCCTCCTGATCGGTTTATGGTTTGGGAGTCTCCATATAGATGGTGGATGGAGATGTTGTCCTTTGCTATGTAATGGGACTGCACCGGGGTTTCGTAAGAGTTTCCGTGGGTATCTGTTGCATTGAATTTGTAGTACCACAGGCCTAAGTCTGAGGAGTCTGTATTGGAGCATGAGTAGGAGTTCTGGAAGGTTATTGTGGTCTGGTTTGCATTGGAGGTCTGGTTTGTGTCTATGAGGATCCATGTTCCTGTGTGGTTGAGCCAGAACTGTGTTGTGACCGTGTCGTTGTCTTCGTCTGTAAGGATTACCGTGTAGGTGTATGGGGATCTGCCCCATCCGCCAGAGGGTGGGGATACAGAGGGGTTTTCTAGGATTGGGGAGGAGGAGAGGTAGAAGGTTTGAGTATCTGTTCCATTATTATGATATGGCTCTTCCGTGAAAACATTTACGGTGTACCATCCAAGAGGTTTATCAGATGTTAAAAACTCACAGTAATAATACCCTGGCATTCCGGTTACTGGCGGAGCGTTTCCTGCGGATGGACATCTATATGACTGACCCGTCTCGGTATTTATTAAAGTAAAGTATACAACATCTACTCCTGAAACTGGATTTCCACAATCATCCACTATACTTACGTTGAGATATATTGTATCGCCTCGGGTATAGTTCTGACTGCCGTTTGGTGTGATTATTGTTGGAATGAGATCTGCATAGAGATAGAATGAAATCTCTGCTGTTAGGTTGCTCTTATAACAGGAATCACTTGTGTTTCCTCTCCATCTGTGTTCTACTGTGACAGGGAATTCATCACCACAACCCCAATCTGAAGGTGTCATTGTAAGTGTGTAATATCCTGTATCGTTGATTGTGCCTGTCTGACTATAGGACCAGTTGGTAACACTGGTGGTTGTGATATCTATCTGTGCGGTTCTACCAACAGGGTAGCTTTCATTATCCCTGTCCCATATTTTTATTATAAACTGGGTTGTATCTGATCTGTTGATTATCGTGCCTGATGGAGGATAGATAGCATCTACATTAACATCATCCGGTTCAACAGTAAAGCTTCCTGTAATTTCGTCTGTTTTTCCGTCTATATCACTAGCATTGAATTTGTAGGAGACCGTTCCCACAAAATCACAGGAATATTGAATGTTGTTCCAGGATAATGTTGTGTTATCACAGTTTGTGCAGTTCTTATATCCATCTACCTGCTGGTAAATTCCTCCTGTTCCTATCGGATGTGAATGCCACAGTCCAACAATAACCGTATCAGCGGGATCATCTGTAACATTAACAGAGAAATTGAATGGCTTTGCCCATCCTTCTGAGATTGGTGTTACAGTATCTCCCGAAAGGATTGGATAAACATAAAGGTAGAATAATCCTGGTGATGATGGATCTGTTTTAACTGTGATGTTCGTGTAATAATACGCTTTGCTTGCGTTAAGAGTTGCATTATACCATCCCTGTCTTGCTCCTGTTGAATCCCATCCTTCAGGTGTATCTGCGCATACATAATAACCTGTGACAGGACTTGTAACAACAGAACATTCATACTCTTTGGGACCGCTGGCATTGAATCTTACCGTTACACCACCAAGCTCCACTCCACAGTCATCTCTGATTGAAGCCTCAAATCTTATCCTATCTCCTTGGGTTTTGTTTTCTGCCAAGGGATAATAGAAAGAAATATTGAAGTCTCCCATAACTGTGAGTTCATATATCTCTGAAGAATTATCCGCATAGCATCGATATCCCTCGGTGGTTGCTTTCCAGTTCTGAATGCCTACTTCATATCTGGGGTCTGAGCATTTTGGATCGAAATCATATATTGCATAACCAGATTCGTTTGTGGTTATATTCACACCAGCATCGTATTCGAAGCTGTTGGTCTCAACATAGAAAGTCACATTGAAGTTTGAAAGCACGGTTCCATTTCCATCCTTTATCAGAAGGATGAGTCTGTCTGTTTGTGAGCCTGATCTGTTTGCTACAGAGTTATCACCTTGTATAAGTTCGAATATTACCGAATCTTTCGTTACCGTGAAGTTTGCATTGGGAGAAGCCTCTGTTTCATTCACGTTTCCGACTGTGTCGGTTGCATTAAACTTGAAATACCATGTTCGTATATCCTCACAGGAGAATTGAGGTGTGAAATTTATTTGCTTCCATTCTCCTGGTGTGGTGTAGTTTGCTTCTGCAACCAGAGTCCAAGGTTCTCCTACAAAGAGTGTGGATTTCCATAGGCGAACCGTGACATTGTCTGTAGAATCGTAAACCCATACACTGAATTTCCATTCATCTCCCCATCCACCATAAAGTCGTGAAACAGAACCATTTTCTATGAGAGGAACATGAGTATTGGTTGTTACATTATAGACTCCTGAAGTATTGTAATTATAGCAGGTTTCTGAGGGGGATACGAAACCAACCCAGTTCTGAAGACCTGAGGAAAAGGATGTGTTTGGAAGGAAGTAGAAGATCACATAGCCGGAAGAATTGGTTGTATTTGAGCCTACAGTTGTGTAATTTCCTCCAGCTCCGTCATATGTTACATTAAAGGAGATGATCGCTGGTGGTGACAGAGAATAACTTTCAGCGTCTATATCATAGACCCTTAGTACAAAGATTGCTGGGGATGTTAAAGACGCGCTGGAACCGTTTCCAGAAACATATTCTATTGTTACGTTATCCTTTTCTATGTAAAACATATCATCATCGTTTACATAATCTCCTGGATTGAGAACATCTGTATAGACTATATTTCCTTCGGTGTCCACAGCTTTAAACCTGAACTTCATCCACTGATCTACATAGCCTGAACATGGATATGTTATACCTGTCCATTCCAGAACGGTATATCCTAAGCTGTTATTTGAACAGCTCGTGCAGTTCTTTGTTGAGACATCTTGCCATGCTTCACCGAGAACTTGGACCTGAAGTGTTACATTCACTGTATCGCCTATATTGTCAGATACTTTTACTGAGAAATTATGTTCTGTTGACCATGCCCCTCTTCTGGGACTCATATCCGCTCCTTTGAGCAAAGGTTCTGTTATGTAGTAGAAGGTGTTGGGCTGGTATTTGTGGGTT
>CAZCGK010000006.1:0-68799 GCA_964498245.1 uncultured archaeon
CATCAAAAAAGCTGACTTAACCAAAATATATGAATGGGCTAAAGATCAAAATTTTTGGGGAAGATGGATGCCCGAATCCCATGAATTTTATGAGATATTTTTAGGAGAATATCCTTATTCTATAGCATTTGAAGATTTGAGAGGCGATTATGATATCTGGACAAAAGAAGCGCGAGGAAAAGAAATACCCGTTCCAGTTATTGTCACTGATGATATTTACTTAAAAGAGTTTACCACAGATTGTTCTTCTGATGGTTCTATTTCTATAAAACTTCCTTGTAAATGGCTCGTAAACGAAATGCAATTACTTCATAAATTTCTTGATGGAAGGTGGTATAACGATAAAGGAGAACTTGTTGTTATTCCTACAAATATTTTTGCAGATACTTCTTTTTCGGTACTTCTTATCAAAAAACAGAACTTATGTAAATTTCTAAACCAAAATGAATATACCATATTGTGGATCTTATTAGGCGAAAAACGAGTGTTAGGTGGAAATTTATCACATCGAAATTATGAAGGACATTTGGTAATAAACGGTGCTTATGTTCTTGATCATAACCATATTGTTGGAAGATTTAATGGTGAATTTGAAAAATAATCTCCCGCAACGGTCCGATAACAGCGGGTATGCGGTTCGCTACGCTCACCCAAATGCCCTCGCTACTTTTTTATTGGCCAACGACATTATACTTCCGATGATGGGCGAGGGCACTTCGCATACCCGCCAAACGTCAAGTGAAATTTTTGCTCGGGCGCCTAGTCCTTCGGACAGATTGTCTTTCGCTAACGCTCAAGAAATATTATTTAGGCGGGGCGGCTTTTAATTTATTATTAAACACATTTTTCCAAAAGATAGAATTTTCTTTAATTCTTTCTGCTATCTTTTTTGGTTCAGAAACATATTTCTCTAAAATTTTTGATAGTGTTTCTTCATCAATAGAACCCAACTCGGTGGTTTTTACTTCGTCCACATTCATTTCTCTTTTAATTTCAGAAAGGATTTTATCATTATTTTTTTTCAAGATTTTGTAATCTTTTTTCTTAACTAAATATTCTTCAACTAAAAAACTAATATTTGCTAATTCAATAACATCTCTCAATGAAATATTTCTTTTAGATTTTAAGTATGTTACAATTTGGTGTGGTTGTATTAAATCTTCTACACTTAAAATATCTAAATAAGTTTGTGCTTTAGTTACTAATTGTTTGTCACAAATCATCTTTCTCATATCCACTATTGCAGCAAATTTAATGATATATTTATAATCTTTTGGTAAATCTTTAAGAATTCGTCTTTGTAACCATCTCTTTAGGTCAAATCCTCTTTTAATAAAATTTGCTTTTACAGGAGGTAAAATATATATTCCTTGACCAAAAGTTTTGAATCCTAATCCAAGTAATCTATTTTGAATTTGTTTTTTGGGTTCATTATATTTTTGGATAAGTATGGTAAATAAAGGAGAATCTAGTTTTTCTATTAAATCTTCCTTTGATATATTTTCTTTCTGAAGTGTTTCATTAATTTTATCTAATAATTTTTTAAGCTGTTTCTTTTCGATAGATTCTTTCTCTTTTTCATCTTTTACTTCTTTATACCTTTCTATTAACTCTTTGTTCTGTTCTTTATAAATCTGGAAAAGAGTTTCATACTCTTCTTTAATCTTTTTGTTAGATAATGTCTGCCATAATGATACAAAAATGCTAATGATCCCTATGGTAAAACTAACAATTCCAACAAAAGGATAAAAATATAAATAAAAGAAGATACTACTAACTATCAAAAAAATTCCTATTAATATAAATAAATGTTTTTTGATGAATGACATCATTATACATTTTAATTTGATCCCACCATCTCAGTTATTTTTTTCTGCTTTAATTCATCTATTGTTTCCTTTATTCTCTTCTCAGCTAATCTGACATATTCTTCTTCAATTTCATAACCTACAAACTTACGATTTGATAAAATCGCAGCCACAGCAGTTGTTCCGCTTCCCATAAATGGGTCAAGAACAACATCATTTTCAAAAGTGTATAGTTTTATGCATCTAAGAGGTAATTCCACAGGGAATGGTGCCGGATGGCCTACTTTTTTAGCAGATTCGGCGCCAAAAGTCCAGATACTTTTGGTTAATTCTAAAAATTCATCTTTTGTCATTGTTGCTCTCTCATTGTTATGATTGGCTCTTGTAAAGGTGTCTTTTGAAAAAACAAGGATATACTCATGAATATCTCTTAATACGGGATTTTTTGCGGATAACCAGCTTCCCCATGCAGTGGAAGGACTAGCAGTAGATCCTTTGTTCCAAATTATCTCCCCTCTCATTAAAAATCCGACCTTCTGCATATCTTCAATAATAAAAGCATGTAATGGAATGTAAGGTTTTCTTCCTAAGTTTGCTACATTAATACAAACCCGCCCACCGGGAACAAGAACTCTATAAACTTCTTTCCACACTCTACTTAGAAAATCTCTGTACTCTTGTAAAGAAAGATTTTCGTCATATTCCTTTCCAACATTATACGGTGGCGAGGTTACCATTAAATGAACGCTGTTATCTGGTAGTTCTTCCATTTTCTCACTAGATTTGCAGAATATTTTGTTAATATTTTCTTTAGAGATCTTATTTTCAACAAATCTTATTCCTTTTTTTTCTCTCGGTAAACCTTCATATAAACGACTATTATAAAATCTTGAGGAATCATGATTTATTCTCCCAGGCGAACCAAAACTACTTGTCTTTGTTCCGTTTCTTTTACTTATCATTCTCACCAAACCTCATTAAATTAAGGAATTTTTCAGCTTTTTTCTCGTAAGTATCTTCCTTATTTGCTACTTCGATAAGTTTTCCAAGTTCTTTTTTAGTTTTCATTCCTGCAAAAAACATCCGCTCTTCTTTCAATAAATCTAAAAGGTGTTGCTTAAACTCAGAATAGGAATCAAATCTCATAAAGCCCTCTTGTTCTGTTGACTTGATATTTTCTCCATTATTATCTAAAGGTTTTGGATTTAATGACCAGAACCCCTGAATAATACCATAATTTTTTAAATTGTCAACTTTTGTATAATAACTTCTTGTGATTGGTGTATTCCCAAGAATTATAATAGGAATTTTTGCAGATTTTAAAGAAGCGATTCTTACACTTATGCTTTTACCTATTGCCTTTAACATAGTGTCTGATCTCAACAATCCAGGATTACCTTGGTGTGTTCTATAATCACCCAAACATTTTAGGGAAAATTCAGAATTTTTTAATAATTCCCAATTCCATACAATAGACATCTTAACTTCAAAAATAGCAATTATATCTTCTGGTTCCTGAAAAATGGAATTAGTTCTACATATCGCAACATCAGCAGGGGAACCTTTAGTTAACTCTAACTCTTCACAAACAACATTTCTTACGGCATGAGCATTTAACTCTTTTGCAATAGGATTAAGAATCTCTTGTGACCATTTTTCTGTGTAAGCACCAATAAAAGCATTTCTGCTTTGTAGAGTGGTTTTTATACCTTTGTAATTTTTTGGCCAATAAGCGTAATACTTTCCATCTTTTGTAACATAAAAAAGTTGTTCTGGTGTTGCTATTTTTAATGATTTAGTAAAAAAATCGATCTCTCTTTCCTTAGTCCATAAATGTTTATCTGACATTCTTCCCACCATTCCTTTTAATTTCATTAATCATAAAATTCTCAATCTGCTTTGATAAAATCCAGCCATTCTTTTCGCAAATTTTTTTATATTCTTCGTAAGTTTTCTCATCAACGCTTAATGAAATAATTTTCTTCCCCATTTTTAACCCCATAATTTATATAATCTTATATAAAGATAAATAAGAATTCTTTATAAAAATTTCGCTGCCCCGCCTTTTTTAATTGAAAAACAAAATATATATTTCAGTATATAATTTTCTGGCGCCCTCGCAAAAACTCTCCTCACTCCTTCGGAGTTCGTCGCCCTATCGGGTCACTTAACAGCGGTTATGAGGCAAAACTTCGCTTCGCTCGTTTTGACCCAAATTTGTCCTTTCGGACAAACTTCTCATAACCGCAATATGTCAAGTGAAATTTTCAGAACCAAGCCCCTCACAGAGTTCGGGGAAAAATAAATCTTCCATTAATCATTCCGATTTATTTTTGTTGTGAAAACTCGAAACCTTTAATGTTCTCATTACTTCGGACTTAAAGCTTTCGCCACTCCAAGTATTCGTGGTCAACTAACATCAATTATACCAACAATAAGTTTACAGAACCCAAACGATAGATTTATAAATAAAAGTAAACAAATTAAATTCACTGATTCTGATAAAATACGGGGTTTGAATTTTTATGGAAAACAAAATACAAGAAATAAAAACTGGAACAACAACTGTTGGCATTGTCTGCAAAGATGCGGTAGTCCTTGCTGCTGATAAGAAATCCACTATGGGATTTTTGGTAGCCAGTAAGGATACAGAAAAAATACTGCAACTCGATGACCATATAGCAATGACAACAGCAGGTGTTTCTGGAGATACACAAGCACTCCACAGATATATAAGAGCAGAATTAAAGCTTTACAAGTTAAAAGAGGAAAGGAGAATACCTGTAGAAGCTGCGGCAAATCTCATAGCAAATATACTTTATGCCAGAAGGTTTTATCCTTATATTGTCCAGCTTATTGTGGGTGGATATGACACACAGCCCAGACTTTACAGCTTTGATATGGCTGGAGCTATTCAAGAGGAAAAGGAATATTTTTCCACAGGTTCCGGCTCACCAACTGCTTTCGGAGTTCTCGAAGATAAATACCAACCTGATATGTCGGTGGAAGAAGCAAAAAAGCTTGCTGTAAGGGCTGTAAGAGCCGCAACAAAAAGAGATGTTGCTTCCGGTGGAAGGGGAATTGATGTGGTTGTGATAGATAAAGAAGGTTTTCACAGAGTTCCGGAAAATGAAGTAAAGAAACTTGAAGAGTCCGAATAAAGAGAAGCAATAACAAAAAGAAAGTGATTTGAAACTTTTTCCATTCATGTTTTTAGCTTTTCTCATATAAAGGTGGTCTCTATGTCTATTTTAAAAGAACTCAGAGAAAAACTCCCGAAGAACGCGGATATAACAGAAGTCATGTTCGAAGGTTCAGAGATAGTTATCTACACCAAAAACAAAGATTTTTTTCGAAAGGGTGAATCCATAATAAAGGAGATAGTTTCCGAATTAAAGAAAAGGGTGGAGATCAGACCTGATTCATCAATCTGTATGGAAATGGAAAAAGCAAAGAAGAAGATAGAAGAAATAGTGCCTAAAGAGGCTGGTATAAAGGCTATATATTTCGAGCCCGAACTCGGGAAGGTTATAATAGAGGTGCAGAAACCGGGTCTGGTAATAGGAAAGGGTGGTGAAACTTTTCGGAAAATAAGAGATGAAACGCTGTGGCTTCCGAAAATAGAAAGAGCACCTGTAATAAATTCTGAGATTGTGAGGGCTGTGAGAAATCTTTTCCATATAGAGCTTGAATACAGAAAGAAATTTCTTAATAAAGTTGGTCAAAAGATAAACGAACCCACGGTAAAATTCGAGAAGAATAAAGAATGGGTCAGGATAACGGCCCTCGGTGGCTTCAGACAGGTTGGTAGAAGCTGTATTCTTGTTCAAACAAAAAGATCAAATGTTCTGCTGGATTGTGGTGTAGACCCAGCAACTTCAGAACATCCTTATTTCGAAGTTCCGGAATTTGATCTTGAAAAACTGGATGCTGTGTGTCTGAGTCATGCACATCTTGATCACTGTGCATGCATTCCGTATCTCTATGATAGAGGTTATACCGGTCCTCTTTACTGTACCCCTCCCACAAGGGATTTAATGGTTCTGCTGTGTTTGGATTACATAGATGTGTGCCATAAAAATGGAATAGAGGTTTATCCAAAAAAAGCTGTAGAAAAGGCAGTAAAACATTCCATTACTCTCGGCTACGGGGAGGTCTCTGATATTGCAAGTGATATCAGACTAACCTTTCAACCTGCGGGTCATTTGCTCGGTTCATCACTCATTCACCTTCATATAGGCGAGGGGCTTCATAACATTCTCTACACAGGTGATTTCAAATTCGGTCATTCAAGACTTTTTGACCCTGCAAGCACACAGTTTCAACGAGTGGAAACCCTTATAATGGAGTCAACATATGGTGGTGTCTCGGATATCATGCCTCCGAGGAGAGAGGTAGAGGCAAATCTTCTCAAAATACTGGAAGAAACTGTAAAGAGTGGTGGTAAGGTTCTGATACCATCCTTTGCTGTTGGTAGGGCACAGGAAATAATGGTTATTCTCGCGCAGAGCGGTTTTGAATATCCTGTATATATAGAAGGTATGATCTGGGATGCTACAGCTATACATACAGCATATCCTGAATATCTTTCCAGATACCTTCAGAGAGAAATATTTCACAAAGGCAGAAATCCTTTCATATCCGATATCTTCAAGAGGGTGCAACCAAAAGAAAGAGAAAACATAATAGATTCCGGAGAGCCTGGAGTGGTGATTGCAACTTCTGGCATGCTCATCGGAGGACCAGCTATTGAATATCTCAAAGGCTTTGCACATGTAAAGAAAAACAAATTGGTTTTTGTCGGATATCAGGCTGAAGGAACGCTGGGAAGGAGAATACAAAAAGGATGGAGAAGCATACCCATTTCCGGGGAGGGAGGAAAAACAAAAACACTGGAATTAAAACTTGGAGTGGAGACTGTTCATGGACTTACCGGTCACGCATCAAGAAAGGAGTTAATGTTCTATTTGAAACGCCTATCGGCCAGACCAGAAAGGGTTATAATCAATCATGGTGAACCTAAAAAATGTTTGGAATTGGCAAGAGATCTCCACAGGGTATATAAAATAGAAACTCTTGTACCCAAAAATATGGAAAGCGTAAGACTGAGATAAAAAATTATCTGTGAACAACTGCATAATGAGGTGTAAGTATAAGCCAATTTTGTTCTACACCTGCAATATCACCACTGTTTGCTGCAACACCCTTTTTTATTTTATCCACAGCTCTCTTTAATTCTCCCATATCTTTATCTTTAAGATTTTTTATATTGAGAAAAACTATTTCACCCTCTCTTATATGCTTTAGAACTCTATCTGTATCTGCGAAATCATTGAGTCTTTCTATCCTTATTCCTATTTTTCCAGGTCTTTTTTCCTGAGTATCCATCACATTGACTTCCATGTACTCTTCTTCCTCATATTCAGGTATTTCTTCAGGCCTGCGGGAAAAGAATTTCAGTACCATATCAACCCTCCAATTTATTCGAATTATTGAGTATAATTGTGAATGTAAGATTTTTAAACTTTTAATTTTGATTTGTTTTTCATACTTTCCAGAATGGAAACCATGTTCCATATCTGTGTTCTTGCATATGATGAGATGTTCGGATCGTTGGAAGCATCATCAAGTATCGAGATTAAGCAAGATATCTTTTCTTCTTCCGTTTTCAAATCCTTTATTAAGCTTAAAGATTCTTCAATGGAGGTTTTCACGTTTTTTGGAACACCTTTATTTTCAAGGAGTTCTTGAATGATATCATCAAGTGTCACCTCTTTCTTCATTTTCTCACCCCCTATTCATCCTCCGTATTCCTGATCCTTTCCTGCTTTCAGCAATTTCTGCCTCAGTTCTTCAATTTTATCATTAACCATTTTTTCCGTTTTTTCAACAGATTTTAATCTTACTTCTAATGTTTCTTTTTTTTCATTCAACTCTTTTTTAAGGGTTTCCACAGGGGTTTTTACCAAAACTGGTCCAGCGATCTTATAGGCATTTTTTTCTTCTGTTTTTTCCAACTCATTTAAAGCTTTTTCTATTTCTAAGGATTGAAGCTTTAGATTTTCTTTTTGTGCGAGTATTGTTTGGAGTTGTTGCTGGTAAATCTGAATTTGATTCAAGAGTTGTTGATTGTGTTGCGAAACCATTTTAAACCTCCTTTATCATATAGCTTTTACTCTTTTTGTTATTTTCGGTCTTGTCTTTTTCAATACTCTGTAACCACAATATGGACAGATAATTTTTTTAGCGGTTTTCAAATCTATTTCAACTTCCTTTCCACAGTTAAAACACTTATACATTAAACAACCTCCTGTTTCAATAATTACGTTTTTGACTAAGTGGGTTTATATGCTTTACCTGCAAACTTTGCTCCACACTTTTTGCATATCCATATACCGCTTATTTCCCTTCTCAATGCAATTTTTGTACATTCTGGGCATTTGTACTTTTTTTGTGTACCTATTTTTATCAGCCTTTCTTTTATCTTGCTTCCGTATCTTGCCCCATATTTACCTGTAAATCCAACTTTTTTTGTTCTCTTTCCCATTTTGTTCCTCCTTCATAATTTATGAGACTAAGAGAAATTTATAATTTATGATAGCAACTTTCTTAAAATTTTTCCCTTTTCAAGCGCAATTTTAAATGCTGTTTCTATTTCATTCATATCCAAGGGTTCTGAGCCCATTTTCTGAAGAGCGCATATGTTTCCGTTATCTTTGGTTGCTATTATCAATTTTGTTCCCATAACTCTTTCTTCTTCCAGCGTTGGGTCTACAACGAGTTTGTCTGCTATTTTAGCTACACTTACAACAACGGGTTTAAACCTTACCGGAAGGCTTTTGATTTTCTTTTCGTAATTGATCTTTTCTCCGTCATATTCCGGAATCTTTGTGCATAGCAATGCCTGGATTGCGGCAAGGGCTGAAGCATCTATAAGATTACCTGAGTGATTGAGTGTGTGAATGTCCAAGTTTATTATCCATACCTTTTCTCCTTCTGTTATACATAATTTTTCCGTATCTATTGCACCAGATTCCCGTATTCCCCTGTCCACAACTCGTGCAAGTTCTATCGCATCTTCTTTCGGTGGTCCTGTCTCGAATTCCGGAGAAGCAAGAGGTGAGAATTCTGCATTTACTATCAACACGCCCTCATTTGGTTTGTCAGGAAAGGGAGCACCAACGCTCATTTTTACACCAGCGAGAACCTGTGTATCACCTATACAAACCTTTGCCGAGCCATCTGCTTTGTAGACAACATCCTTTTCAATGATTATCTTTCTATATTCATCCAGCTTTCTATCATCCATTCGTTCTCCCTTTGCAATAAGATTTATCATGTATTCATCTTTTATTCGCATTTTAACACCCTCCTTATTTTATTCTCCACTTTTCTCTTAGTGCTTCTTTCTGCTTTTCATAAATTATCTTGCAACCCTTAATGGCGAGGTTTATGATGTTTTTTATATCTTCAGGAGACATATCTCCATCCATTTGAAGAAGTGTGATCTTGTCCAACCTGGGCATGTATGCTACAGGTAAATCGCATTGGGTTATATCCTCTTCCTTACCTTCAAGATCAAGAACGTACTGATTTTCTATTTTTCCTCCTGCAACAGCCGCAACCAGATCTCTCATCGGTATACCTGCATCGGCGAGGGCAACACTTGCTGCATTTATACCAGCTGTTCTTGTTCCTGCATCAGCTTCGATTATGTCAATAAACACTTCTATGATAGATTTTGGAAATTCTTCGAGAAAAATTGCCGGTTCTAAAGCATGTCTGGTTACTTTTGAAATTTCCTGGCTTCTTCTGGAAGGACCTGGTTTTACCCTCTCTTCTGTGGAGAATGGAATCATATTGTAGTACGTTTTGAGAACTGCTCTATCAGAAATTTGCATGTGTCGTGGAAACATCGTTCTGGGCCCGTAAACCGCGGCTATAGCTGTGGTTTTTCCCAAAGAAACAAGAGCAGAGCCGTCTGCTTCTTTTATAACACCAACTTTTATCACCAAAGGTCTTAATTCATCTGGCTTTCTATTATTTTTCCTATCCACCATCTTTATCACTCTCCGATTTTTTCTTTATTTCTTCGTCCAGCATTTTTGAGATTTTTTCTGTCAATCCTTCTGCATGGGGTTCTTTTTCTATCGTATCTATTACTCTTTTTACGAGTTTTACATTTTCACCATCAACCCACAGGATGCCGTTTTGTCCTACACTTATTTTACAACCCGTTTTTTCTTTTATTATATTTATCATTGACCCACCTCTTCCTATTAATCTTGGAACTTTGGCTGAGCTCATTTTTAGTATCATTCCTCTTCTGAATTTTTTGGCACGAGGATCGTGCATTGTAAGGTATATAGAACTTCCGCTGATATGGGATATTTTTGTGTAAAGGGTATCACCTATTCCATAAACACTGGAAAGATCGGTTTTTGTGATGTCTATAAATCTTGTTATACCGAAAAGTGGCAGATAAGCTTCATGAACGGAATTTATATCCAACACCCAGCCATTGGTCTGTATATCTATTACCTCACCTATTACCATATCTCCAACTCTCGGAACATAGACACCTGATAAGGGTATTACTGATATCACTCTTCCCTGAACAGAGACTATACCTACCTTTTTTGAGATAATGGCTTTATCTTCTCTAAAACAATTCTTTCCAGGTATATAATCCATAGATTCTATTATTTTTTCTCCCGGTAATACCACTTCTCTTTCCCTTCTGAGCAATTTTGCCATTTGATCACCTTTTTTTCTTTAAAGGAAAGATTTTTAAAACCTTTACCAGAAAGTGGAGTTTATGTTTTCTTTATTATCTTTGTTTCCACAGAACCAGAGGTTAACTCGTTGAGTTTTGCATATATTTCCGATTGCATCCCGGATGGGATTTGTATAACTGCCATCCACCCGTCTTCTTTCCACTCTTCTTTTTTTATCAATACCATGTTTCTTAGCACCGAGTTCACACGACCTGCATACTGAATGGGAATCTTCACTGCTATCTCTACAGTTTCTACTTTTATTGGAATTATCTCTCTGATCTTTTCCAGTACATACTCGAACTGTTCCTTGGGTGGTCTGAAGGGGTCTATATTTATCCTTGCCTCTTCCATCGCATTCAGTATTCTACCGATCGGATGTGGTAAATTGGTTTTAGGATCTACACCCTTTCGGGATATCATATATGCTATTTGTTTTTTGTTTTCCTCAACGAGTTTTCTTCTCTGTTCTGTGGTAAGCTGTATATCCCCGTTTTTTATTATGTCTTCTGCAACCTTGTATACATCTGTAGTGCCGAAATGTTTCACGAGCTCCCTTTCTGGTACCCTTTCCCCTTTTTTTGCATCTTTGAATATTTCATGCACGGCAAGAATATTTTCTATGGAAATATTTTTGCCTTTTTTAAATTCCAAAGCAAGCTCCGAATCAACCAGGATTTCAAACTGGGTGTTGTTCTTTCGAAGCCTTGCTATTACAGCCTTATCGAGAGAAACCATAAAACCCCCCGATTACTTATTACCAGTAAGGTTTGTTTTTTCAATTTTTCCCTTTCTTATTATCACAGATTCTATATATTTGTCTTTCATGCCCTTTTCTCCGGCTTTCAGTGCCTTAAGTGCCAGTTCCTTTGCCTGCTTGAGATCCATATTTTCTTTATATCCAGCATTCAAAATCCTTTTTGCCTTTTCTGAACCTCTTCCTATTGCCTGTGCTTTCCACTCAATCATTGTTCCAGAAGGCTCTGTTTCAAAAAGCCTCGAACCTGTTTTATCCACACCTCCTATAAGGAGTCCTACACCGTACGGTCTTACACCTGCATATTGTGTGACCAAATGCTTTCTATCGGCAATGAATTTCGTAAGGGTTTTTACAGATATTGGTTCACCATAGGTTATCATATTTATTTGCGCCTTTATTCTTGCTATATCTATAAGACTTCTTGCATCTGCAATCGAACCTGCACTCACAGCAGCAATGCTATCATCTATTTCGTATATTTTCTTAAATGATTCTGAAACTGCAAGAGGCATTGACTGCTTTACCGCTGCAAGAATAACAGCATCCTTTAAGACTATTCCTACAGAAGTGGATCCGTTTTTTACCATTTGTCTTGCATATTCTACTTGAAGCAATCTTCCATCTGGTGAAAATACGGTAATAGTTCTGTCATAAGCCATGTAGTTTGGTGGTATTGGTTGGGGCATGAAAACCACTTTAACAAATTAATCTTGCATTTTCAGTAAATATAATAAAGGATATGTTATATATAAAAGTTCGGAATATAAAAAACTTTTAAGTTTTAATTTTTTTAAGGAGTTGTGTATGCCAAACAAATGCACTCGTTGCGGGAAAATATTTCCAGATGATTCTAAAGAGATTTTAAACGGTTGTGATGAATGTGGATCGAAATTCTTTTTTTACATTCGTCCAGAAGCACTTGAAAAAGCAGAAAAGGAATTAAAAGCTTTGAGCAAAAAGGAAGTTGAGGAAATAGAAAAGGATATAAGGCAGATTATATCCACACCTGCAGAGGAAGAAACCGTTGTCTTGGACCTCGAAGCGATAAGGGTAATAAAACCGGGTAAGTATAAGATAGATGTGGTCAATCTCTTTAATCAAAGACCCATAGTTATAAGAGTTGGTCCAGGAAGATACGAAATTGACCTCTCAACATTAATGACGAGATTGAAAAGAAAGCCTCGATGGGGATAGGGATTTGATATGATGGATATAGCTTTTGTTTCAGGAATGTCAGGTCTGATATGTTTGCTTTTGGCTTTTATTATGAATCTTTTCAAGAAGTTTTCCCAAGAATCATCAAGCTATCTCCTATTAAACATTGTGGGTGGAACATTGCTGGGATATTATGCTTATACTTTAAACAGCATTCCCTTTCTTATTCTTGAAATCATATGGACAGGATTTGCTTTTTATAAGCTTTTAAGGGTCTTAATTTTCCATTCTCGAATAAATAAATGAAAGAATTGGAACTATTTAAAATCTTCCTATTTTTAAAGCGGCTGCTGAAGGGATTTTTTCCCTTTTCGATTTGATGATATAGGCTATAACACCGGCGGTAATACCAATAACTATCAGGATTATTATAATAGTTATCATTCCTGGCTGAGCTCCTGGAACTTTCACACAGGTATTTTCAGAGCATCCATATTGGCATATTTCTATCAGCTTCCATTCTGTGCCTTCTGGAGAACATTCTTCAAGTTTGTTTCCAGAACATCTCCTTTCTCCTGGTTTGCATATTTGTGAAATTTGTTCTGGAATTTCCAGAGATTGAGCATAAAGTTCTGTTTCCAGAGAGTTCAAAACACTTTCGTCTACTTCGGATTCCACTGTGTAGGTTATTACTATTTCATCACCTTCGCTCATCTCAGAATAAAGGAAAAGGTATTCCGGATCCCTTTCTACAACTTCTATGGTTGCTCCCGGAGCCGTGACTGTGATATTATCTGCACTTTCTGCAAAGGTTTTCGGAATCTTTTCATATATCATAAAGTTCTTGACTTTTCCTTTACCTTTGTAAGTATAGTGATTCTCTATCACGGATTTTCCATCAGAATATCGGAAGTTTCTTTTGGCTTCTACATGTGGGGTTATGGATTCCGAGAGTCTGAGGAGATTTTCTTTAGCCTGCTCACTGAGATTTGCAAGGCCGAGAACCTTTTCTATAGCTTTCTGGAGTTTTGTGTTTTCTCTCAAACCAATGCCGGGAACAAGTGTGGGTTTTGATGTTGCATTCTTTTCTGGTGATACAGTTGGTCCTGCTGCCATGATTGCTCCGCCTGTAACACCAGTTTCACCTGTGGTTGCTCCACCCGTTGTTGTCTGAGCTTCCTCCTCTGCTGGTGTTATGGTCAATGTGGTGGATGCCTGATCTCCAACGGCATTCTGAGAGGTTACTGTAGCATAGATATGGTAAGTTCCTGGTGAAAGATCGCTTGTGGAGAATGTCCAGGATTTCTGTATGGTTTTCTGTGCACCAGAAGAGTATATGGTATTATCATTCCAGTCGGTTATGGAGGATATTGATGGGTTTGTGGTCATATCTGCATCCACATCCGTTATATCCACGGTTGCGGTTGTGGAGATCTCCAGTATAACGGTTACGGAATCTCCCTGCGTGACTGTGTAAGGAGCATTGAGAAAGCTTGCCGTTACCGAGTTTGGAGAGGTTATGGTAACCACAGTCTGCTGTGAGGATATGGATTCTTCTGTGTTTGCCTGGAAATTCCATGTTATTGTCCTGTCTGACGGATTGTACTGACATGCCATGCTCTTTGCTTCAAAGGTTATCTGGGCTGAAGGGGAATCCTGTCTCAGGCTGAAGGGTATGGTATCTACCGGAGAGAGGCAGTTTGCATCATAACCAGCAGCCGTAACCGTTACAACTGTATCCCCGGTTATGCCCGTACAGCTTACGGATATCGTTCCTGTCTCACCAACGGCTATAGTTTTTGTGCTTTCTGTATTTGTACAGGATATTGTTGCATTAGCAGAGCTAAAACTGAGAAAAACTGTCAGCAAGATTGCAATTACTGTTATTAGGATTTTCCTCTCCATATCACACTACCTCGTAATCTACAAATGTTATATCCACAGGCTCGTCTGAGAAGAACTGCTGACTTTTGTAGAAGAATGGTATGAGCAGCGTGTATTTGCCTGGTTGTGGTTGAGTGAGGAATGTTACATGCGCCTGTCCTGTGGAATTCATATATATTGCAGACCCGTACCAATTATCCTTTCCGCTTTCCGGACCCCCACCGAATAATTCAAATAACGGAATAGCTCCTCCGGTCTTTGTTAGATGTCTTACGAAGGGTGCCATCATAAGATTTTGCGAGGCATTTATGATTCCATTAATAAACTCACCTGGTGAGAATGGTCCTGTATCAGTTAGGGTTACCTTTGTTTGACTATCAGAACCATGTATTACTATCATGTACCCTTCCATATCGCTTATATTACTTGGAGTTTCAATTACCTGAAGGAATATGAGTGCAGGTCCTGAAGTTGTATTGGTTGGAATGGTTAGATTGAGTGAAAGGTTTCCATCGGGAGAGAGGAAACCGTAACCCTCATCCACCACGGGTACTTCCTCATCGCCTGTGGGTTTGAACTGAAGTGTTTGCAGTTTTGCTCTTACCTCTCCCATTACTGGAGAACCGCTCTGGTTTCTAACGGTCAAGAAAAGTGTAATATTTTCTCCTGGTTTGTATTCCAGCTTGCTGATATTTACAGTTATGTTGAAGTTTCTTACCAGGAATGGTTTTTCTGCCCAAGTGCTTCCCATTTCTGGAACATTGACATCTACACTTGCATGATATTCACCTGCTGGAAGGTTCGAAAGAATGAATGTTACGGTTCCGTTTTGGGATGTGAGATTATACATCGGTGGAATTTCGGGACATCCAGTAGTAGTCTCATTATCTTCGGGGGGCGGTTCAATCATCATACACCAAACATTAAGAGTAACCGATGCATTTGCCACTGGGACTCCTATACTGTCCGTGACATTCACGGTTACATTTACGGTCTCATTAACAAAGAACTTTTCTTTTCCATTACCAAGTATTATTTTAACATTCATCGGTTTTATCATGAACCATCTCTCTGCTTTCTGAACTGTGCCGTTATATTCAACTTCAAGTTGGAGGAGGTAGTTTCCTGGAGCTGAAGGTGTAACAAAGTTTCCTATCACTTCTCCATATGAATCTGTTGTGTAGTTCTCGGATGATGGATAGATTTCAACCGGTTGCCAGCTCCATTCATCGATCAGTTGCCTCTTATATACTGTTGCTCCGACAACAGGATCACCGCTTGCATTCATAATTTTTATCCAGAATTGCACATTCTTGTTGGTCTGGAGGATTTCGTTCATGAGGAAGGACACCTGGAAACTAACTACTCTGAAATGGACTCTATGTTCTGTGCTTATACCTGAACAGGTAACATTGAGTTTGGCTTCATATTCTCCGGGGTTTAGAGTCTCCGGAATCGTGAAGACAAGTCTCACTCCTGGAGGTCCCGGGCCTTCGTATGCTCCAAGATACCACTGCTGTATGCTTGATCTGTCTGCTTCCAAGTTCCAAGACTGGGTATCTCTTATTTCCACAAGCTCAAACTTTTCACAGGAACTCTCTTCATCAATATCCTGCCAATCAGCTGACCAGACCTCTATAATTACTGTGGCGTTTTCTCCTGCCCATGCATCGTGTGGTTCCATCCATGCATTTATATAATGTTCACCTTCGCTTTTTACTTCAAACCATCTCCATTCTTCAAAGCTCTCTACACCCTTATCACTCTGAATATCTACCTTGAATATAGCATCATATGAGCCTCTCTCTGTAGGAACAGTGAAAGTAAGATATGTTGTATTTGTGGTGGTTGTATTGCATACACCATAGAACGTTTCTACTCCTGTGAAGATGTTCCTTACCCTGTCAAGACAGAAATTTACATTGGTTATATTGCTCGTATCACCTGAGATTGATAACTTTGCTGTGAGCGATCCGCCTTCTATTGCAGTGTCAGGCATGCATGTTGACACATCAGGTGGACAGACAAAACTGATGCTCACACCGAACTGAGTAACCATGAACCATACATGTCTTTCTGTTGAACTTACCGTTCCTGAAATATTGGCTGTAACATTTATTATGGCAACATATTCTCCTGTATCATTTGGAGCAATGAATCTTAATTCAGCCCTGCCCGTGGTATCGGTTGTCTGATTATCCTTAATTACTTCGACAGATACTGGTATCCACCCATCAATCTTCCTGAATTCTATTATTGAAACATTCGCTCCTGCGACTTTATTTCCTTCGGGATCGTTAACATATACAGCAATTATCGCATTTTCACCCTCTGATAATCTGTCTGTGTTGCTGTTTTCTCCTATAACCCAAGCGTCAGCAAAAAATGTTGCAACCTCAAATCCTTCCCAGTAAGTTGCAGCGTCCTTACCTGCTATGATTTCCGCTTCGTAACGAGCTGGTTCACCCGGAACAGGTATGTTTATATATTTGAATCCTGAGGAATCTGTTTGGCCCAGATAATAATAACTTATATTTTGTCCTGGCTCCCACAGACCGTGTTTCCATATTCTCACACTTATATCAACACCCTCTTGCGGAGACCCTGATTTGAAAACATAAAGTCTTCTTGTAAAGTTCTCTCCAGGTAAATAAATCCATTTATCATCCATTCTGTCTATTCTAAGCTCATAGGTGTTTATATCAAATCCTGTCCATGTGATTTCATTTCCATCTCCTTCTCTGAGTTTGACATCGACCTTTCCTGTGAGATTTGCTGGTAAAGTGAAACTAAGCGTGGCTATACCTGAAGGGTCTGTATCTATATACTGAGTTGTGAAACTCACATCATCCATTATGCTCCTGTGTTCTTTCTGTGAGTAGATTTCATCTATTGTTATGTTAATTCCTGACCATGCGGTACCGTTTGGGTATCTTAAAACAGCTTTTATGGTCACATTATCTCCTGGAGAGAACGGTCCGCCTTCAGGCCATGCCCAGAATTCTTTGGTTCGGACATTGAAATGATAATATTCTGTGGTAATCTTATCATCAGCAAGGGTTTTGAATTCAAGTTGTGCTTCGTATTCCCCTGGACCAAGATTTGGTGTAAAACTATATTGTTCATAAGACCCGGCATTGGCTGTTATATTGGTTTCATTGAGATTATTTACACCTGTTGATGTCCAGTCCCAGGTATTCTTTATATCCACAACTGTAACAGTAACATTTCCCTGATATTCACTTCCATTGGGATAGAGAATATCAAACACGATCGTCACATCCTCTCCCGGAGAGATATCATGTACTGTATTGGGATCCCAGTGGATTATTTCTATTTTGTAGGAACCTGCTTCAAACCAGTAAAACTTCTCTGCACTTCCAACTTCCGCTACCAGTGTATATCTGCCTGGAGTATCTATAGTGATGTTCTGAAGGGTAAACCCTTGGGAGGTTATGTTGATCGTATGTTCTTGAAGAGTTATCCATCTGTAATCGTCTTTCAGTATTACTCTTCCTTCAACAGTTTCATTAGGTGCCGGTGTTACAGTTATATTAAATGTTATCGGCTCTCCTGTGAAGAATCTTCTTTCCTCCCCTACAGGCGGAACTGTATCTATGGTGATTTCATAATCGCTTATCTTGAACCACACTTCTCTCATTCTGCTTTCACCACTCGGAATATGGGTTACATTAAACCTTGCTATGTATTCTCCTGCTGAGAGTCCGGATGTAGTAAAGGTTATTCTCTTTCTGTTCATCGGTGAGGTTTGGTTTTCTACAGTTATCTGTGAGGTTATTGCCGAAGATATGTTAAGCCAAGTTTTTCTGTCTCTGAGATCTATAAAGGAAAGAACGTAATTTGATGGGTTCTCCAGAGCTCCTGAACTCAGTTCTACAACAATAAAGAGTTCTACTTCATCCTGCGGTGTAAATGAACCCTTTTCGGTGAAAGCATGAACCTCAAAAGACTGGATGGAAAAACCTATGTAAACTCTTCTTCCATTTTCGCATTCTGTTCCTGGATCGGTTCCTTGCTTGTAAACACAGAGCTCTGCTTCGTATTCTCCGGGCTGAAGGTTATCTGTTATTATATTGTACGTTCCTGTTCCTGATACATTTAAGGGATTTTTAGAGTATCCGGAAATAGAAGTACCGGACCACATATCTCTTAGTGCTTGAAGGTGAACTGTTATGTTGATAGGAGAACCATCCGGATTTCTGGCATCGAGATATACCGTTATATTCTGTCCAGTATCATAGGCCCATTTTTCAGTCCAGAAATTCAGATCGAATGTCTTCACCCTGAACCATCTTTTAGAAACAATTATGTTTCCCGTTACATTATCTGTGACACTTACATAAAGAACATACTCTCCTTCTGATGAAGGGGAAATGAATGTAAGGTAATTACTCTCCTGTATATTGCTGGTGATGGTCTGAAGTTGAGTTTCCGTTCCTGTATCCATACTCCTGTACTTCATACTGAGCTGGGAGACACTTATTTCTCCGCCTGTTGGATTGGATATATTCACTTCAACCTGAATTGTGGAGCCTGCAGGAAACTCTTCCATTTCATTTCCGTTTTCATCAAAAAGTTTGACGTTTACAGCAATGCTTCTAACCTCGAATTCAGGAAGTAACCACGGATCTTTTTGTAACTCTCCGCTAACATTAACCATCGGTCTGTACACACCGGATTCTTTAGGTGCTTTGAAAATGACCTTCGTTCTACCCCCTGCATCTGTTGGAGATGCCTGACCGACCATTTTAGCCTCCTTAAAGGTCCAGGGCCATGACTCGGTATTGACAAGCTGATATACGCTAACATTTTTTCCCTCCAGAGCGGAACCACCAGGGTCTTTAACAGTTATCCACATTTCGACGTTTTCTTCAGGTGCATAAACTCTCTTCGATGGATTTACAAGCTCACCGGAAATCTGATAGTTCTGAACAGAAAACCATACATAAGCATCAGAGGTTGCACCGAGATCGTAAGCGTTAACCCTTACAACTGCTTCATACTGTCCAATGGGAAGGTTTGATACACTAAAACTGAAATCTACAGTTATTTCATTTCCAGTAGTGTTCTTTGAATAGCCATAGGGATAAAGGCTTTTATCAATCTCGGTCCAAGTCATAGTATCTCTTAGCTCTACAAGAGTCAGGGTTGCGTTTACGGGAGAACCATCAACTTTTTTGACCACTATCTTCATACTTGCATTTCCGGATTGAGACACATACCAAGGATCAGCCCATCCATAAACTTCCAGAACCGAAACTTCAAACCATACTTCATGTAATTCTTCTTTTTGCTCACTATCATTCGATCTTACCTTTATTATAGCCATGTAGTAGCCCTGATCCAAACTCTTTCCTGCCTTTGCTTTTATCCATACATTCGCAACTCCTCCTGAAGTTTGACTTGAATTGGATTTGTCGTAGATATCAATTGGAACAGGAACAGGAGGTCCTCTCTGAACATATAAAAGGTTTTCTATCGAAACCTCAGAACCGTCCGGAACTAATGTACCGTTGAAATATTCGGCATGTACCTCAAAGGTTATATTATCTGTTGGTTCAAATTTCCACCGGAATTCGCCTGTTTCGCTTTTCGTGTATGCCCATACATCAAGATTGCTTACTTTGAACCATGCTTCTCCCTTGTCTTTGTTTCCATTCATGTCGGTAAGCTCTATCTCAGCTATATAGGGACCGGAAGTTAGCTGAAGGTTGGATAAACTTAGTCTTAACACAGGCCTTCCCCATTCATCATCAGGAATTTCTTTATATTTGCTTACATTGAGATTTGTATATTCTCTGTGAGTGATTTCGTTTCTTATTTTTGTAATAGAAAGTGTATATTCGGATGAATCCACTCTGTTTGTATCTCCGTGACCACCGAGATTGTATACATTGATGTGGAAGTAAACCTCATCATTCGGACCGAATCTCCACTTCCAGCTGCTGTTGCTGCAGGGGCCATCCATGGTGTCAACCCAAATATCATAAAGTTTTACGTTAAATCCCGTACCTGTATAGCCCTCTCCTTCGGAAGTGTTGATTCTGAGTTTCACATGATACCAACCAGGAGAATTTGGAGCAGTAAAGTATATTCTATTTCCCGAAGAAACTCTTTGAGATGCGGAAACGATTGAATCTGTAATATCATCCCAGCTTTCGTTTCTTATTTCAAGAATTTCAATCCTGGTTACCGGGATGGGTGTGTAGTTTCCTGTAAAGGCCTTTACCTCAAGGGTTATATTCTCTCCTGTTCCATATCTCCATCTCCAAGCATCAAATTGATCCTTAGTTTCAGTATATGCAATTATATTCTGCACGAATATTGTGGTTTCGCCTCTTGCAAGACCGGCTGAAGTGTTAACCTCGACCTCTATTATGAACTCGCCTGTTTCATTTGGAGCATTGAAAGTAAGAAGCTTTGAAAATTCCATAAATCCTGGTTCCGTATGATTCAGTTCACCGCTTAATTTGGACATACAATCCTTACCCTTTATGTCCTTACATCCAACAATCCTTGCATTATATACACCCTCTCCTGATATCTGCTCACCGGTTTTCATATTTATGACAAAGAGCCCGAGTTTGACCGGCTGACCTTTCAAAAAGCCTGTTATATGTTTCATTTCGGTGAGGGGAACAAGATCAACCCTTATGCTCCTTATTTCAAACCACACCTTTTCCAAACGTGTAGAACCGGATTTTGTAATTTCTGCTTCTACATAATATTTCCCATTGGAAAGCTCAGAAAGAGAATATGGGTTGGTCTCATAAACACCATCGGATATTTCCTGAGAAGAGTTGAATGTATATACCGTGTTACCTTTCGCATCTTTTAGATACACATCAATATTGGCATTTTTAACCGGAATGGAAGAACCTGTACTGCTGGTGATTGTGGTTGTTATTCTAACTTTTAGCAAGTCCTCGTTGCTGAAAAGGTATTTTTTCTTTCCATCTCCACCCATCACATTCACCTTTACTTCGAACGGCGGTGCCTCAAATGCTGCCATGGCGAGACCGTTTCCAAGAACTACGAGGTAATCACCGTATTCTTTTATCTGATAGGTTATCCCAGCGGTTCCGTTGGAATTGGTTGTGATGCTTGTAGAATTCACAACACTTCCATTTATCAGTTTGATTTTTACCGGAAGTGTCACATCAGAAGCTGGAGATAATCCTGTGGGAAGAACATTCTGAACGGAAATTGTAATAGTAACTGTATCATTGAGAGAATAAGTATATTTATCAGTGGTAACAAGATATCTTTTTTCTGCTTCAACCTTAAACTGACCTGTTACAAAACCTGTATCAGAGAATTTAGTTGCTTGGACGGAGATGGAATATATTCCCAGTGATGTAAGAGGAACTGGGTCAGATGTATATCTTCCATCAGAATCCGTGGTTTTTGATTGTGTTGAAATTGTAGATCCGTTCGGAGAAGTAAGGGTTATCGTGACGCTTGCTCCTGTGATTGGTCTTCCTGTGGTTAAGCTCCTGACCAGACCTGTAATCGTGACATTGTCTCCTGGTTTATAAATCACATCATCTGTTCCTACTGAAACATCCAAGGGGGCTGCTTGAGTAGTAGAGATAAAAGTTAGAAATAGGAAACCTATCGACCATATGATCGTTGCGAAAATTTGCTTTTTCATTGATTTAATAATTGCACCTCGGTTGTATTTAAATTTTATTTTTTTGTATAAACATTATCTGAATAAAGGGTTAATTTAATTTGATTTTGGTTTTACTGTATTGCTCTAATTTTAAACATATATATTGCTGCTGCACCTGCAACAAGTATTGCAATTATGAGATACCATATCCATGTATAATCTGGGGATTTACATTTTTCCTCTGAACAGCCATATTGGCATATTTCCAAAGTCTCCCAGGATGTTCCTTCTTGATTACATTGCTGGAGTTCCTGACCCAGGCATCGCTTTTCTCCAGGTGTACAAACTTGCTTGAGTGGTTGTTCTTCAGGTTGTTTACAGTCTTCAGGGCAGTTTTCAGGAGTTTCTCCCTCCTCGCAAACACCATTTATATTGCAAACTTCCTCCGAAACTTGAACTTCTTCTCCTGCTATTGCGAAGTAGGAAAAGCCTGTGCTTTCTGCCTCATAGTAAACTGTTTTTGAATCTTCAGATATCAGGGTTGTTGGAAGTTTTTGCCAGGAGGTTGTATAGCGGTATAAAGAGATTGTGGATTTGTTTATGTTATTCTCTTCTATCCAAGATTTGTTCACATGGAACTTTATAGTTGCTTTTTCAAGATTGTTTCGCAGGTTTCTGTGGGTTATTTCTATGTATTGGTATACTTTACCGGAAACTTCATGAGTTACATCTGCTGGTTTCCCTTTAAGCTTGGTCACCTTTATGTAAACAGAGGTAGCAGGATTTATGACCATTATACCTATCTCATGGATTCCAATTTCTTTCTTATTGAGTTTGAAGATTGAAACATTTCCGGGGTTTACCCTGCTCCAGGAGTAGGCCACGTAAGGAAGAATTTCTTGTGGTGTGTAGCCTGCACCTCCACCCGTATCATAGGTGATGGAAGATTCGGGTGGTGTGTAGCTGACCGTTAGGTAATAAACAGAGGAGATTCCTGTGTTACCTCCTGCATCTCTACATCTTACACTCCAGTTATAGTTTCCGTTAGAGAGGGATTTTGTAAAGGTTTGGGATGTGTCTTTTGTTATTGAAGTATCGGTCTGATCTGTGATGCCATTTATTAGAAGTGTGCATGAAGTTATACTGCTTGCATCTGTTACATTGTAAGTGAATGTTACCGTACTTGAGGAGGTCCAAGTGGATGCATTTGAAGGAGAGATAAGGGTAACGCTTGGCTGAATGGTATCCACTGTGAATGTGATACTTGCATGGTTAATATTTCCGGCGGTATCATTCATCCAGAGGATAAGGGTTGATTGCTGATTGTTAAGAGCGGTAAATGTTTGGTTTGAGCATGAAGGTAGGCTTGTGTTCGTTCCATTATATTGATACCAGCATGTATCAAGATTGGCTTCGGTGTAGGTGAAGTTTAGCCAGAGAGTTGTGGTATTGTATGTGGTGTTTTGTGGCGAGAGTATTGTTATTGTTGGTGGGGTGGTATCAACTGTGAAGTATTCCTGTGCAGAGCCTGTATTTCCTGCGGAATCGTTGGCATAGACTATAACATTGTTCAATCCTTCTGATGCTGTTATGGTTATGTTTGAACATGATGCTAATATTATGTTACTTCCTCCGTTTAATGAATACCAGCATGAATCAAGGTTTGCGTCCTGAACTGTATAGTTCAGATCTATAGATGTTGTTGCATATGTGGTGTTTTGTGGTGAATAAATTGTTACAGTTGGTTGTGTTGTATCTACGGTTACATACCAAGTTCCGTTCCAACCCCAGTTTCCAACGCTGTCGTTTATATAGACCGAGTAGGAGATTATTCCATCTCCTTGGTTTGTAGCATTGAAGTAGCAGGCATAATTTCCGAGCATGGTCATGGTGTAGTTTGCCTGAGTTCCGTTGTTGAGCTCAAGTATGCAAGCTTGCGGCGTATCATCTGTGAATGTTATGTTTATTTCGAAATAATTTGTATTGATATGAGAATTGTTTGAAGGTGTGGGTGAGACAATGATTATGTTCGAAGGCGGACCTGTGCTTACGTAGGTTGTAAATATTACCCCATCATCTGCAGAGGAAAGGTTCCAGTCTGTTTCGGTATCCGTTCCGTTCCAGTGGTTTGCAATGATATAGGAAGTATATACACCCTCGGTGGAATTTGACACATTAAGTTCAACCACTTCCCATTCTCCTATGGAGAGGTTAAGGAAAGTATCATTCAATATTCCTGTTCCTACCACACTGAGATTATATTCCTCTCCAAGGCTGTTGTTTCCGAAATTAGTTATGTTTATGAGATATGTTGCATTTTGTCCTGCCTGAACAAATCTTTCCATAACGGTGAGGTTTTCGAATGTGAGGTTATGAAGTGTGCTTCCAACCACGTAGGTGGAGAATGTGCTTACGGTAAAGCTAAGATTCTCTCCATCAAATACTACATCCATACATCTGGTCGGTGGACATGGTTGAAGGTCTGATGGCAGGAAGCTTCCGTTAAAGCTTCCGTAACCTATTGACGGATCTTTTATACCAAGCAGTCCTGTGATATTATATATTGTTATTCTTGCAGATGTTGTGAGATTTGGTTTATCTCCCTGTCCATTCCATTCAGAATCATTTATACCTATCCTTCCTGCTTTCATGAGGTTTTTCATTGCGAATTGCATTATAGCGGACGCTTTTTCTTTCGTGCTCATATCTACAGGCTGCGTGAAGTTAATCTTCACAACACCGGGAATCTCTATCACCAGAGGTACAGCAGAGAAATCACCTGTAGCTGCAATCTGATTGAAGTTTGTGGTGCTTCCACCGAATTTAGGAGTACACACAACATAATCGGTTCCGTTATCCCATGCAAATCCTATGTTTTCAACAGGACATTCATTTGTGCAACCTGTTATATTCACGAGAGTTCCATTCGGTAAGGGCATCTGCGGAGGAAGTTCAAGTACATTTGGAGGGCAACTTGGAACAACACTCATGTTGAAAAGCAAGACTGGAACAAGAAATTCATAATAGAAAACTGAATCATTTGTTGCTTTTACCGTGATGTTTACATCGCTGATATACTTTATGTTTACATTGAGATTGGAGTAATCTATAAATGCTCCAGCCCTGTACCAACCATTTCCTAAATCCTCTGCCTGAATGAATTCCGGTCCTCCTATTTGGGAGAAATTCATCGTAACATTCAATCCAGGAACACCTACACTCTCACCATTAGTAAAGTTTGCAACGATCTCTACCCAGTTTCCATCATAGAAAAACATGTCTGTTGTATTGGACAAATTCAGTGCTGGTCCAGGGCCAAATTGGCTCCAAGGTGTGAATCCAGGACCGAAGGGTTGAAGAACCTCAAAATTCAGTATTGTTGTATTTGTTGAATCATCGGTGAATGTTGTTGTCACATTTATTTGATAAAGTTTTCCTTTATTCGGTATGCTTATGTTAAAGAAGAAATATTGTGTTGTTCCGTTCTCTATGAAGCCTGAGGAAGTTGTGTTGGACCATACAAGATGCATAACAGATCCTGCACTTGTGTTGGAGAAAGTTGTGGATTGAGCTGTAGTCTGAGCAGATCCTTCAATGAATACAAGCTCTGCAGGGAGGGTTATGTTGACTTTAGTTATGTTCAGAGCAGAGTCTGTATTTGTGATGCTGATATTGAGTATCTGGTTGGACTGATCCGGATATGGAATAGCAACCTGAGATGGTTGAATGCTGGATTGAAATGTTGCACCATGAACTGAAAAAGAATAAAATGATATACATAATAACAATACAGCTATAAAACAAAATACTGCTCCTATCTTTAAATTAACTTTTTTCATATACAAATAAATAATTAGCTTGAGACCTATATAAAATTTTAAATCGTATCCGCAAAATAAAGCAGCTTGCAAAAATAAACCTTTATAAACCTCTGCAGTATTCTAAATATATAATCTATAATATATTATTCTCTCCTGTTCCAAATCTCGGAATCGATTAAAGCCTTCAGTTTTTGCGGAGGTGATAACCCCATGAAGGCTTTAATCATTGCAGCGGGAGATGGAACAAGGCTGAGTAAATATACCAAAACACTACCCAAATCTCTCCTCAAGATAAATGGAAAGACCATATTGGAAACAATTTTAACCAACTGTAAATCCCTAGGCATAAAAGATTTCGTGATAGTTACCGGATATCTTCAAGAAAGGTTCAGAAAATTTTTAACTGAAAATATTATCAACAAGATGGGAATAAACGTCGAATTCGTCAGTAACCCGTACTTTGAGAAAGAGAACGGTATCTCTGCTTACTGTGCAAAGGATGTTTTGAAGAATGAAAAAAATTTTCTCCTTCTCATGTCCGATCACATATTTCATCCATCACTGCTTAAAACACTGCTAACTGTAAAAATAGATAACGGCTGTGCTCTTGCAATTGACAAAAATATTTCTGAAATCTATGATATAGAGGATGCAACAAAGGTCTACGAGGTCAAGGGAAAAATAAAAGATATAGGCAAAAATCTTAAGAGCTTCAATGCGGTAGATACCGGTTTCTTTTTATGCACACCCGAGCTCTTTACAGCTCTCGAGAAGCAGATAAATAAAGGAAATGATAAGCTTTCGGATGCGATGAGATTTCTTGCTAAAAAAGGTAACCTTGCATCCGTAGATGTTTCAGGCAAGTTCTGGCTTGATATAGATACGGAAAGAGATCTGGAATTTGCAAAACACAGAATCTCAAAAATTACCGGGTGAGATTCATGTTTTCCATATATCGAACAAGACTTTTTCAGAGATACAGGCAAACAGGGGATAAGATCAGAGAATGGGCAGCAATGAATCTCCTTAAACTGTTTCCAAGTGTAAAGCCAAATGAAATAACAGTTTTGAGTTTCTTTATTGGGTGTATTGCAGCTCTGTGTTTTGCAACAGATAAAATACTTCTCGGGGCATTGTTTTATTATATTTCAGACGTGCTAGATGGCGTAGATGGAATTGTTGCGCGATATAAAAAACTTTCCTCTCCCTATGGTGCTTTTCTGGATTCATGTCTTGATAGGTATGTTGATGGGTTTGTAACAGGAGGTATTATGCTTTATCTTTACAGAAGCGTTGAAATGTATATACTTATAATAGTTGGCATGTTTGCGTTTTTAGGTATATTTTTGGGAAGCTATTCTGCTCATAGAGCCGAAGCTTTGCAAAGGGTTGTGTTAAGGAGTTGGATACCGTTTGAGAGGCGAGTGAGGATGCATGTTATAGTATTATGCGCATTGTTAAACCAACTGTTTTATTCTCTTATAATTATTGGGATTATAGGCAATCTTAATATGCTTTTAAGATTGCGACCTTCTGCCCTGAAGAATCCAAAAAGATTGAAAAAAAGTGAAATGGACCTTTTACCCAAAACCTCTCTGACGATGATAAAAGCATTGCAAAAACATAAATAGTCTCTGGTTTTAAAGAAAATTATGATGTTCTGGCTTCTCCTTGTTACAGGCATTATTGGCTTTACTCTGGCCGCATACTGGGATCTTAAAACCACAGAATTTCCAGACTGGCTGCCTTATTCCATGATCGTATCGGCTCTCGTCATAAGAGGTATTTTTTCATGGATTGAAAATGATATATGGATTCTGTTAAATTCCTTCATTTTCGGGGTTCTCTTTCTTGCTATAGGTTTGGGTATGTATTTAGCAAAGCAGTGGGGAGATGGTGACGCATGGTTACTGGGAGCAATGGGATTTCTGTTTCCAGATAATCGGGGATTTCAGGAATACATGAAGTCTGTTACAGGTTTTCCATTCCAACTTAATCTTCTCTTTAATTTCTTTCTTATAGCCTTTATCTACCTTATAATATATTCTGTCATTCTGGGAATAAAAAATCCCAAGCAGAGTAGAAAATTTTTCAGGAAACTGAAAAGAAGTCTCAAAGAAATAGGAACAGTGGTCGGTAGCTTTTCCGTGATTTGTCTTGGACTTGCATATTACTTTTATATCGCATTTCGCATTCCTTTGAAATCCCTTTACCTCCTTTTAAGCTTTCCTGTTTTGCTTTTTTGCATTCTCATATTTATGCATTACGGGAGATTTATTGAGAAAAATCTCTTCAGAAAAAAAGTTCATGTGAACAGGTTAAAACCCGGGGATGTTCTGGTATCAGATAAATGGAGAGGTCTGACCGAAGAAGAGGTTAAAAGATTGAAGAAAAGGGGTGGTTATGTATGGATAAAAGAAGGTGTGAGATTTGCTCCGGTATTTCTCATCACGATTCTTGTCACTCTGTTCTATGGGGGATTGGTATGGTTGTTTGTGGTGTGAAATAGAAAATTAGTTTGAATCTTCTCCAATTGCAGATATTTATTTTGGATTTAAACCAATAAGATTTAACAGGTGAATTAAAAGTGTCTAACATAGACATTGTTTCCTCTTTTCACGAAAATGTGATTGAAAAAATAAAATCGGAAAAGTGTAATTCGAAAGGCAAAAATTTAAGAGTTCTGCTTTTGACCATACCATTCAGCATTCCTGCTGGAGCAGCAATAATGCCACAGAGGTTATTCTACGGTTTGCTCAGAAAAGGTGTTGATGCAAAGGTTATAACACACTGGTGGGATTGTGGTTTTGAACCTCTTGTTCGTTATTCTGTAATTTCTAAAGAAGATTACAGAACATTTTTCAGAACAAGAGATCTCAATGGAAACAGACTGGCTGAAGTCAAATCTTGGAAAATTGTAAAAACAAATGAAGGGTTGAAAAAAATACCTGCAAAAATAAAGGTTCTCGTATCAAGAAAATCTCTGATAGAAACCAGCAGAGAAGTGGTAAAGGAAGTATGTGATTATTTATTAGATACCCAGTTCAAACCGGACATAGTACATATACATACTCACACATTTATGTATGATGGAACTTTGCATGATATCTTGCAACTTCTGGGAAACCCCCCTGTAGTTTACACACTCCATGCAGTAATAAAAAGGATTTCAAAGGAAAGAGAAAGAGCACAGAGAGAAACTGTAAAAACATCGAACGGTCTTATCACAATATCGGAAGGATGGAAAAAAGCTGTTGAAAAACTGTATGGAAGAAGTTGTGCATATATTCATAACGCAACAGATTACTTTCTCTATACCTGTGATAAAGATGTTGAACGAAGGGCAAAAGAGCTGTATAACATACTGAACCCCGAGAGGGGCAGGCTTTTACTTTTTTCTGGTAGAATTGAGGAAATAAAAGTTGAGGGATTACCAAAAGCATTCAGTGAGATCGCCGAAAAATGGAATGTAAAACTAATTATTGTGGGGGATGCTGGAGGAGAAAACAGTATTAAGAATTTAGTGAGATGGGGTTTGAAAAAGGAACATTTAAACAGAGTAATTTTTGTTGGATGGATAAATGGTATAACAGAATCCGGAAGAAGAGAGATCGCTGCTTATTATAAAATGTTAAATCTCGATAATAAAATCAATGGGGCTCTTGTCATGCCTGTAAAAACGGAGGATCACTACGGCCTTTCAGTTCTTGATGCTATTGCCATGAAAGCCCCTGTAATTACCTGCAAAGGTAAACTCGCTACTTATGGCTGTCTTCCAGACCCAGAGAGTTTAGTGAAGGCAATTGAATTTGTTTTTTCTAATCCGGAAAAAGTGAGAGAAAAAGTAGAAAAATCATATAATGTTTTGAAGAAGGAATATTCTGTGGATGAATATTATGTTCCGAAACATTTAGAATTCTATTATTATATAATGGATGAAAGGAAAAAAGAGCTGAAAAACAAAAAGAAAGAAAGAATCAAAAAAATGATTGAATTGATTAGAAAAAGAAAAGAAGAGAAAGTTAGAAAACTCATTAGGGTGATCAAAATACGTAAAGAGGGACGTTTGCTGATTAATCAAAATTTATAGTTTTATTCTGGATAATATTTATTTAGGTGTTCATTTTGGTAAAATGTCCATGGTGTGGAAAAGAATTGGAACCTGTTGGCAACAAGTACATATGTAATAATCCAGACTGTGAAATTGAAGGAATAAGGGAGACTTATGAAATTCTCAAATATCTTGCAGATTCTTTAAAGAAAAAGGATGTTTCCTCTGTTCCTGTTTCTGAACCATATGAACCTGCTCGACCATCAGAAGAGAAAATCACCTGTCCAAAATGTAAAGTAAATTATGTGAAAATAGTACGAACAAGAACAGACAGATATGGAAATACAATTTATTTATTGCATTGTCCGAAATGTGGGTTCTATGAAATGCCGGATTATGAACTCGAATATCATATCGAAAGGGAAAAACAGCTAAAAGAGTTTCATAAAGAATTCACAGATTTTAGAAGAAAGATAAAAAAAGAGTGGTTCGGAAACAGGCCTTGGGGACAACTTTCCAAAGAAGAGAAGAACAGATACTTGGATGAACTGAAGAGATTCGAAGACGAAATGGCAAAAAAATACAAGCATATAGAAGACCTTATAAAAAGACGAGATAAGGAACGAAGAGAAAGGTTAAGATACATAGAGAAAAGAAAAGTTGAAGAGGAAGAAAAAAGAAAATACAGAACATCCAGGTATATTGAAAAGATTGGCCCTATGGTTTTACATGGTCTTACTCTCGCCGCTTTTGTTGGGATAGGTGCTGTGATTTCCGGGATTCTGGGAAGCATAATGTTCTTCCTTGCGTTTCTTTCTTGGGGAATATATTACGTTATACCCAACCCCAGACATTTTGATCTTCCCAAAGACTTAGAAAAGGAACTTGCTGAAAGAAAGATGCCTGATATATTCACACCTGGAATGCTGGAGTTTTACAGGAGATATTTTGCAAATGAGCACAGTGCTTATGGTTTTCTCAGAACCCTTGCAAAAACCTCAACATTTGTGTTTTTCATTTGGGGTCTGTGGAACAATAACAGTGTTCCCTTCTTGAATATAGTTTTGCTTTTGATTAGTTTTATCGGTTATTACTCCTTCAGAATAACCTACGATCCTGAAAGGCCATATGAGCTTATGGAATCGCTCATGAGGTTTGTAGTGCTGGGTGTGTTTGTAATACCATTCCTGATATTCTACCAGCTTTTCGATTCTCTTGTGCTTGCACTTATCGCTGTTGCATTTTTCGCAATACCGCCTATACCCAGTGATAGAGACAGGTCTGAACTTTTCATAATGTATGATTTTTACGATAAGTTGATTTTCGTTATAATAATGGGTGCTGTTCTTATAGGGTTTTTCGGCGGTTGGAATGTGCCTAAAGCAATGACATACACCTTTGTCTACTTCTGGATTGTTACAGGAATTGCAGGGTTTTTCTCACCTCCACAGGCAAGACCGACCATAGGTTTTCTCATGATTATTGCAGCAAGCATCATTTACGGAATAGGTCCGGGTCAGCAGGAGGTTGGTTCGACATTTTTGGGACCCTGGTGGCCGACAATACAGAATACCTTCCAGACTGTAACAGAACCGGTGATAAAGGCATTTTCAGGTCTGGCCGATACATTCAGATCAGGATGGTTGCTTCTTACGAATCCCGTTGGTTACGCAACCCAGCTTATGAACGGCACGCATGCAAAGAACCCCGTTGGAGAGACTGGAGCGCTGGGTGTTGAGATAACGGATTTCACAATATCACCAATCTATGTTGGTCAGCCGTTTATCATAACCGTGACATTGCAGAACAAGGGAGCATTTGATGCGGAAAATGTGAAGGTAAGGTTTATGGTTGAGGAATATACCGCACCACAGGACAGGAAAGTTGTAAGTGTGGAGAAGATGAAGGTGACTGATCTGAATTTGAACACAGATTCAGGTGGTTGTATAATGGAGAAATCAGGAAAGTACTGTGAAATAAATGTAGCAAGGGGCAGTGAGAAACTCTTGAGGCAGGATATCACACAGGTAACATTTGATTCTTCAGGAATAACATGCAATGTTGTGGATAGATACAATCTCAGGAAGAAGTCCATACCACTTAGAGCTGAGGTTTCGTATGATTATGAGGTTGATTCCAAGGTAGAAGTAGAGTTTATAAGCAATGCAGAGTGGGAGAGATTGACCAGAGAAAATAAGCTCCAGCTCAGAGATGTGATTTCAGAATCCAGTACAGCACCGGTTCTTCTGAATCTTGGAACAGCCGGTCTGAAGAATCCCATCAAAGCAGATCAGCTGTTCCATATAGGAATAAATCTGGTTTCGGATCAGAAAGATGGAAGAATCGATGAGATTTACGAGATAAGACTTAACTATCCAGTTGATTTTGGAGAGGCTAAGTGTAATATTGAGCCGAGTGCTAATCCTGACCAGAAATCTAATGAAAACATCAGAACACTCATCTGGAATAAAGATAAACTTTCCAACATGAAAGCAGCAGTTATTTACTGCACCTTTAAACCTTTAGGGGGTAATTTCTCCGCACCAACAAAGACCTATACAGTCACGGCGCATGCGAAATACAGGTTTACTTCATGGAAAAGTAAGTCTGCAAGGATAGAGTTCGGAGGATATTGCTGTAGTGATGAGGATTGCACAAAAGGACAGAGATGTTGTAAATATAGAGGAAGCAAAGGAGGATACTGTATACCTGAAAAAGAATACAATAGTGAGAAGTGCAAAGAGCCAAAACAGAAATCTGAAAGTTTAAATAGTACCGGAAACGAAACACTTGCAAATGTTACGATAAAATAACAAATCAGAAGTTTAAAGTTATTAACGCTTTACACCCCAACCATAAGCCGGAGTGTGTTTCTCAAACCCGGAGCAAGACCGAGAATCAAAACCACGATTTTCAGAAAATTCTTGAAATCTCCCCTTTCTGCGTAACGGTCTATGAGGTAAAGAACCGGAGGAACAATCAGAGCCTTGAGCAGGAACATGGCATAGCCACCGAGATATGGAAAGAGCAGTCTTGGCACGACGTGCTGCTCAACATAACCGAAGAATGTGACTGCCACAAAGGTTGCTGTGGCATCCAGAAAATGCGCGGAAATTATTCCCAGATTTTTATTGGACAAAAATCCTGCAAGAGATTTTGTGAAGGGTTTTTTTGGATAAAGTCTTTGGGAAAAAAACCTCGGAGAAAAAAACAGCAAAAACCAAAAAAATGTTCCTCCTGTTATAAGCAGGAGGGGTAAAGGATTCCTAAGGGGTAAAAGAATTACATTTACGATATCCAGGGCAATGCCTATAGAGAACATGGTTTTCCAGTAGGGAATTCTCCAGAATTTCTGGATAAGAAGTGAAAGCATGAGAACGAAAAGAGCCAAGGAAAAGGTTATTATATAGCTTCCTGGTGTTGGAAATACTGGCAATCCATAGAAAGCATTGAGCTCAGGAGAGAGAATTTCTGCATAGGCTGCATCATGCAGAACTCTCGTGCTCGAGCCCCAGAAAATGAACGGAAGAATTGCAAAGAGGAAGTGTTTATCAATGTGAATGTTGAGTTTTTTCAAAAGTTTGAAAACGTATATAACAGCGATTACAAGGATAAGGGAGTATGCAACTGTATTAATCGGATTGAACCAACCGTTTACGAGAATTGGCTCTATAAAATATTCATGAAAAAATTCGAGCATGCTATTTTTTTATTTCGGATATATTTAAATAAAGAATAATCAAATAATTAGACAAGGAGGTTCTATTATGAAAAAGATAATGGCTGCATTCATTGTTTTGCCGATACTAGTGATGTCAGTAGTAGCACAACCGTTTGCTTCGGTGTCTCCAGTAAAAATTCAGGGATTGATGGTGCTGGGAAAAGGGGTCGCAGCAAATCCAAATGATCCGATGGACTTCAGGATAGCAAAAATAGGTATAGGTAAGGTAAAGGTGCCTGTATTTGAAGAGGTGTTTACAGTAGGTGTGCTCAAACTTGATGAAGAAAAATACAAGCTTAAGGAGATAACTGTTGATGAAGGTCGTGTTACAGGTAAGATTTATGCAAACGGAAGCGAGGTGGGTTCATTTGACCTTTCTTCGGTAATGAAGGGGGATACAGAGGTATGGGCAGGCACGATAACAATCAATGGTAAAGTATACAATACCTATATAATAGAAGGAGTTAGACCAGTAAGACCAGGAGAACTCAAGGAAAAGGTAGCCGATTATTGCAAAAAACATCCAAAAGATAAGAACTGCAGGGAAATAATCTCAGAGAAATTCTGTGAAAACAACCCCGAAGACAGAAGGTGCAGAGCAATATTCATAGCACAGTGCATGAAGGAGGATAAGAATCTGGAAGATATGAGATGCAGAGAGGCATTGAAGGAATTCTGCAAAGAAAATCCAACAGATAAACGATGCGTGCCTTTTGAACTCAGGAGAGCAAAGCATTACTGCGAAGAACATTCCGACTCACCGCTGTGCAGAAAGATCGGTGAAAGGGTTCTGGACTTCTGTAAAGAAAATCCGGAAAATGAGGGCTGTACGGTTGTGAAAAAAATTATTCAGGAAAGACCGAGACTCTTTGAAAAGATTCAGGAGATCAGGAAAAGGATAACAGAACTGAGAACAAAAGCCACAAAAATACAGGAAAAAATAGAAGAGGAGGGAATCGGTGAAGGAAATGTAACAGAGGCTGTGACAGAAAGTGCTGAAGAAATCGTCGAGATTGGCAAAGGTGTAGGAAAATTAGGCACAGAAATGGTAGGAGTAGGTGGAGGGGAATAGAATGCTCAAAGAACTTGTTATCGCAGCACTGATATTTTCGATAATCCTCATCAGCGGATGTATACAGCAGCAGGCTCCAACACCCAGCGAGGGTCAGGTTGTACAGGCCGAGGATCAGGCAATGGAGCAGATAGAGCAGGAGATAGATCAGGCTATCGAAAACATAGATTTAACAGACATAGAGAACTCTTTGGAGATTTAAACTTTTTTTCTTTTCTTTTTTCTTTTTATTTCACGTTTATGGATAACTATAACCGGAGGGAGAAAGAGGAGTATAAACACAAAAAATCCCGTGAATAAATAGATAAGAATTGTGAAAATTATACAAATAATAACAATCAAAGCTGTTATAAACCATGACCATCGAGGAAGATTTCTTCTCATAAAAATCACATCACCCATTCAACACCATCAAACCCGGATTTAACCTTCTTTATTATATCCCGGATGTTCTGAAGGGTGATGTCCCGTCCACCCAAACCGGCTATAAATCCAGAAACTTTGGGTCTTTCTTCAAGAGAATAAAGTGCGGATCTGACTTCATCATACACTGCGCCATTGGCGCCTATGGATACATCCTTTTCTATAACAGCAAGGGATTCTAAATTCTGGCAGAGTTCTCTCAACTCCTCTGCTGGGAACGGTCTGAAGGATTTTATCCTTATTATTCCTATTTTCTCTTCTTCAGCAATCTCTCTTATAGTCCCGGTGAGAGAACCTAAGGTTATAATAGCATGGGTTTTACCTTCGAGATTTATTCCCTCAACAAGACCGTTCCCGTATTTTCTTTTGAAGGTCTTTGCAAACTCTCTGTTCACTCTCTTTATCACGGATTTTGAACTCTCTAGGGTTTCCTGCTGTTGTCTTCTGAAGTACATGAAATATTCAGGGGTGCCAAGAGAACCCATTGTTACGGGTTTTTTGGGATTCAGAGAAAACATGGGCTTGTATTCCGGAAGAAATCTATCTATTTCTGAATCCTCCTCAAAACGAACGTTCTCATATGTATGAGAAACAACAAAACCATCAAGACAGATCATAACAGGGTTGTGAACCTCCTCTGCTATCTTAAAGGCTTGAATATGTGTGTCATATGCCTCTTGTGCATTTTCCACATATATCTGTATCCAGCCAGAATCTCGCGAAGCTATTGAATCCTGCTGGTCGTTCCAGATATTGATGGGGGCAGAAAGAGCGCGGTTTGCAACTGTCATTACCACAGGTAATCTCATGCCTGATGCTATGAAAAGCATTTCGTGCATCAGGGCAAGACCCTGAGAGGCTGTTGCTGTGTAGGAGCGGAGACCTACTGCTTCAGAGCCTATGCATGCAGCCATTGCTGAATGTTCACTTTCAACCCTTATCATTTCCGCATCGAGTTTGCCATCGGCTATCATCTTTGCCAGGGTTTCCACTATGTGTGTTTGAGGTGTAATGGGATAGGCTGCAATTACTCTGGGTTTACACTGTCTCACAGCCTCGGCAACCGCTTCCGAGCCTTCGACAACATTTCGAGGAACACTCATCTTTCTCTCTCCTTTTCTATTGCATTCTGCGGACACTCATTCATGCATATCAAGCATCCCTTGCAGTAATCATAGTTCACAACAGCCCTTTTCTTTCCATTAATTTCTTTTATTTGTATGCAATCCTCCGGGCAATACCATGTACATATTCCGCATCCAACACACTTATCCGTTATTTTTGGTCTGAATGTTCTCCATGAACCGGTTTTATTTCTTTCTGCTGAACCCGCCTCTGTCACAACAGCACCCGGGGTTACATTTTTTTCTTTCTCATTCATTTTCTCAGACCTTTGTATTTTCATATGCCTTTCTAACCAGGGTTTTATTCAGTTCCGAGAGTTTTTCAGGAAAATTCTCATCTATCGCTTTTTCTACAGAGGTTATGGAAACGAGGTTCGTAACCTTTGCAAACACACCGAGCATGGCTGTGTTGACTATGTTTTTTCCTAAAATCTCTAAAGCAAGGGAGGTTGCATCATAGGTATATGTTTTGTATTTTAGGGATACGGATTTGTTTGTATTGATAATTGCTACGGATTCCTCTTTCAAGCCTTCGGTTATCTCCGGAAGGTCCAGAAGGGAATCATCCAAAACCACTATATAATCCGGTGAGTATACATGTGAACGAAGGGTTATCGGTTTCTCCGAGATTCTGCAAAAGGCCTTAACAGGAGCTCCTCTTCTTTCTACTCCAAATGCAGGGAAAGCCTGAGTGTATTTTCCATCCAGGCCCGAAGCTTTTGCAAGAAGGGAAGCTGCTGTAACCGCGCCTTGACCGCCCCTTCCGTGAAAACGTATTTCTATCATAATAAACACTATTAAGTTCTTTTTGAGTTTAGACAAATTTAAAATTTTAGATTCACAATTTCATTGAAATCGATACCCCAGTTTTTCAAAGATCTCCTTCATTCTCAGTGAATCCTTCCATGTTATCGGGCTTTCGGAAATTATGGTTGCACTTAGCTTTCTTTCAAGGAGCTCCTTAGCAAGTGGTTCGAAGGGTGGACTGTTGGTGTCTATAATCAAATGATTCTTTTCTCCCTTTAAGGTCCACTCAATGCCTGAGAAATGAATGTGAAGGTGTTTGGGTTTGAACCTCTCCTCAATAGCATCTAAAATTTCTTTATAATCTATCTTGCCCCTGTTTCTTGCATAGATATGGGCAAAATCTATGCAAAACGAACACCCCGTTTCTTCGGCCAGCTGCAGAATTTCCTCCAAACTTCCGTAAGTGGTGTGCTTTCCTGTGGTTTCAGGGGCAAGTTTTATTTTCCAGCCCTTTTCTTTTATCACATTCTGAATTTCGATAATCGCGTCTCTTACCATTTTATGAACGGTTTCTTTTGTTTTTTTACCGAAATAGGCTGGATGGAAAACTACACATGTCGCGCCTAAATAATGCCCTCTTTCGCATGAATCCAGTATTCTTTTTATACTTGCATCGATTTTTTCCTTTTCGTCCGAAGCAAGGTTTATAAAATAAGGGGCGTGAATTGAAAGCTGTATGCCCAGTTTTTTTGCTTCGCTGCCGCATTGCTTTGCGAGATCGTTGCTCATTTTCACACCTCGAACGAATTCTACCTCCATTGCCTGAAGACCGAGTTCCTTTACCTTTTTTATTCCCTCCAGTGTGGATTTTTCCGGTGAGCCGGCTGGACCGAGTTTTATGCTGAACATAGAATCACCACATCGATGAATCTACCATCCACCCAGACCTGGAAATTCGGATTTTCATTTTCAAATTCCCAAGATTCCGAATTTTAAGAGAAGTTCCAAGACTATTAGAAAAACACATACTCCAATAACATGCTCGGGCTTAAGCTTTATCGCCTCCTTCGATTCTTCAAAGTACATAACAAGTCCAGCGGTGGACCGAGGCATTGTGATTCGATTTCTTCTTGGCATATAAATTTTTTTGATCTAACATTTATTAAAATTTCCCGTCGGTGTGTTTTCCAAGAGAATTATTAAAGGTGATTAATCTGAGATACAATTCACTTTTAATTGTTTGATGTATTGAACTGCTTCCTGAATGGGATTTAGACATCTCCTGAAACAAAATAAATTTATAAATTTATCAAACTAATATTTTGATATATGCATACAGAATTATTTCAGATTGTGAACATTCCGGGAGTTCTGGAGAATACAGGAATTTACCAGTTTATTCTTCCTTTTCTGCTTTCCCTTGCGATAACATATGGTATTCTTTCCTATGCACTTGGAAACAAGATTCAAAAATCTGCAATAGGTCTCATCTCTCTTGTGCTGTCCTTTTTTGTAATGCTTTATTCAAGTTGGAATCTCATGATAGTGAACTTCTTTGCAAATCTAAGCGGCTCTGCTCTGCTTGTTGCTACAGGTATTCTTGTTATAGTGATTTTTCTCGGGCTTTTTGGAGTAAAACCTGAAAATATTGTGGGAGGAGAAAAGGGTATAACAAAAGCCGGGTGGATTTTTATATTCACTCTTGTATTCATAGGTATACTCCTGTTCCTCGGAACAGGATGGTGGAGTCTGATACCTACAGCGTATTTAAGTCCTGATTTCCAGGCAGCAATTCTTATTATAATTATAATTGCACTTGCAATGTGGTGGATGACAGAGGAAAAGACAGGGGAATGAATAACAAAAAATTTACTTCTTCTTTCCTTTCAGATCATTTACAGCATTAGAAAGAGATCTGAGTGTTTGCATGATTGTTGTGAGTGTGTCTTTAATAACAAGTTCTATCGAATCCATTTTCTCTGAGATTTCCGAAATAGAGGATTTGTAGGTATCTATCTTATCCTCTATCTTTTTCAGATCGGTTTTTCTTTCATCCCTTACCTGCTTAAGCGTTTCCTCCAAGGAGAATATCTTGCTTTCCATTTTGTTAATCTCTTCTCTGAGGTCTACGATTTCCTCTTTCAATCTCACCATTTTTTCCTCCACTATTGCTTCTGCAAGCTCCTCCAAAGCACGTCTCCTTTCTTCTCTTATTTCTTCTTTGGTTTTTCGCTCTCTGAGTTTGGGAAGGGACTGTTCGGTTTCGAACATTTCAGGAGGTCTTTGTTTTATTCTCTCAAACTCCTCTGCAGAAAGCGGTGGGGGAGGAAGGGATGTTTCCTCTGATAGTTTTTCCGGCGGTAGGGGAGGTTCTTCGGGAATTGATTCTTTGATATCGGGCATTGCAAACTCGCTGTATGGTGGTGGTTCTGGTGGGGCTGTGGGAGAAGGTTCTGCTGGCTTTTCTACTTCAGGTCTTTCTCTGGAAACAGCGGTTTTCAGTGCTTCTTTCATCGCAGCATTTATTTCAAAAGAACTGTAACCTTCTTTTCTGAGCATCTCTATTATTTCTGGCTCTGAAATCCCACGAGAAAGCATTGATCTAACCCTATCCAGCGGTATTCCTCTTTTTGGAGGTGTGGTTTCTTTTGATTTTCCACCAAATGGCCACATATTATCCTTAAGTGTGTTTTTGAATTTTTTCTATTTATTTGTTATTTTTTCTTCTATTATTTTTTCTACCTCTTCACGTGTAACAAAGTTTGATTTCAATGGATTGTATATTTCTACAAGCTCTTCAAGTTCACTTATTTTTGCTTTTGTGGCAAGATTTCTCATATATTTTATTATTTCTTTTATCGTGTTTTCCATTTGCGAAACCTTTGTTTCCAATTTCTTTATTTCCCCTTCATTATCGGCTATGGATTTTTGAACCTGCTTTGTCAATGAAAGCATGTTTTTTTCCAGTGATCCGATCCGAGAATCCAGAATCTCCCTTTCCTGCTCCAAAATTCTGAGCCTTTGTGTGTTATCGTTTATTCGATCAACCATTTCATTTATTATTTTTGCCAGAGGTTTCGATTCTCTTTTCTCATCAAAAACAACCATATTTAATATTGATGAGGTTTGTTAAAAATGTTTATTTTATACCTTAACCAAAAGAAATAATATGGCTGATGAGCTGAAAATATGTGAGTATTCGTATGACAGAGAAAGAATGAGGCTCAGGGTAAATTGCCTCGGATGTCTTTTCGGTGCATCTCTGGAAGATTATGAAGAATGCATGGCAAGGACAATAGATAAGATTCTTGAAGTAAAAAAAGTTGCGAGTATTGTTCTCGCGAAAGAAAGGGAATATGAATACGATTATGAACAAACAAAAATGCTTGTAGAAGTTGCAAATGTTATAGAAAATGTTATAAGGGAAAAGCTCTTGTCTTTAGAAAAGTTTGGAACGAAATGCAGAAGATATTTTCCTGAATGGAATGCAAAGCTGAGGTATATAGTTTTTGATCTCATGAGAAGGGATCCTATAGGGGCATATGTTGAAACTCTGAGAGAGATAAGAGAAGTGAACATAAAAATGAAAAAGACTCCAAGCGCGGATGAATACGAATGCCTTCACATGTACAAAAACAATATTCTTAACAGATTAAAAACCATGCTTGAATCTACAAAACTCATAAATCTTGTTAAGGACAGATTGGCTGGGTATCACATAGGTGACAGATCACTTTACAGAGAAATCTTGATGCCAAGTGTGAGACCAAACTTCATGCTTACGAGATACATCATCACACCTCCGGAAAGGGGAAAATCTGTAGATAAATACAGTGTAGGGGATATAGAGGTTGAAATTTTTCGGTTACCTGAGACTACAGAGTATCTTTATTTTGTTATACCTCCTGAATTCAGGTTATCTCAGGAAAAGTATACACTTCTGGATGCAGCAAGAAGATACATGGCAACTCATAAATCAACAAGTGCTGAATTTGTAGGTTCTGAAAAGATCAGGGAAATATTTTACAATATAGGCAAGGATATGATAAGGGAAGTTGCATCCCAAATGGGTATTGACCTGACTGTAAAGGAACTTGAACAGCTTGCAAACATTCTAACGAGATATACAGCTGGTCTTGGTGTGCTGGAGGTTTTGCTTGCTGATGAAAAGGTTCAGGATATATACATAAATTCGCCCGTAGAAAGACAGCCAATTCTTATAAATCATCAGGATTGGGAGGAATGCAGGACAAATCTCATACCAACCATGGAAGATGCGGAGGCATGGGCCACAAGGCTCAGAATCCAGTCCGGCAGGCCTCTGGACGAAGCGAATCCTGTTCTGGATACGGATATTGCAATTCCGGGAGGTAAAGCAAGGTTTGCTGTTATAACAAGAAACCTTTCTCCCAGCGGTCTTGCCTTTGCGATAAGAAGGCACAGAGACAAACCCTGGACACTCCCGCTTTTTATAAAAAACCGCATGCTCAATCCTCTTGCAGCAGGATTGCTTTCCTTTTTCATAGATGGAACGGTTTCACTGCTGGTTGCAGGTGGAAGGGGGGCTGGAAAAACCTCTCTTTTAGGTGCACTTATGGTGGAAATATTGCCAAAGATCAGAGTCGTTACAATAGAGGATACTCTGGAGTTACCTGTGGAACAGCTCAGAGATCTGAATTACAATGTAGAGAGGCTCAAATCCAGATCTGTTATAACAAGGATTGAAACAGAAATGCCTGCGGATGAGGCGTTGAGAACAGCATTAAGGCTTGGAGATTCCGCTCTGATAGTGGGAGAGGTAAGAAGTGTTGAGGCAAGGGCTTTATATGAGGCTATGAGAATTGGCGCGCTGTCCAATGTTGTTGCCGGAACAATACACGGTGAATCAGCTTACGGTGTTTACGACAGGGTTGTGAACGATCTGGGTGTTCCTCCAACATCATTCAAGGCAACAGATATAATATGTATATGCAAGAGTTTGCGTTCTGCAGACGGTCTTCACAGATTCAGAAGACTTACCGAGATAACAGAGGTCAGGAAAAAGTGGGAAGAAGACCCTGTGAAGGAAGGGGGGTTCGTTAATCTCATGGAGTACTCTGGTAAAGAAGATATACTAAAACCTACGGATATTCTGCTTAATGGAGAATCCGAGGTTGTAAACAGGATTGCCTCTTATGTAAAGGAATGGAGTGGTAACTGGGATGCTGTCTGGGAGAATATCCAGCTCCGAGCAAAGATAAAGAAGACACTTGTAGAACTTTCGGAAAAACTCAACAAACCCGAGCTTCTCGAGGCAGAATGGGTTGTGAGATCAAACTCTAAATTTCATTTAATAACCGAGGATTTGAGAAAAGAAATAGGTTTTCCGGAGCCGAACAGAGTTTATGAAGAGTGGCTCTCCTGGCTCAAAGAAGAGTTAAAACTCGGTTCTGTACCAAAGATAAGAATATCGGAATTGTTATAAAGAACAGGAAACCGATAAATACACGTTATGTTTCTGGACTCTATAAACCATTTTTCCATAAGAATGTAATCTATACCGTATCCTTCCGGAACTTTGCAGGTTTTGTAAAACTCAAGGAGTTGCTCAAACCTTTTGTCAACCTCGGGTGCATACTCGGCATAGCCATCCATGAAATTTTTCCTTTGGGCAATTCCTGTTACCCAGTGTCCCAGAGTCCAGTCTGTAAGTATTGTTGAATTTTCTGGAGTGTTTTTCTTTATCCAGAGAAAAGCATCGGTTTGTTCTTTAGTAGGCCACCAGGAAGCATAGGTGCTTACAGTTCCCGGAATAAAAATAATGAGATAAACTACCATTCCAATAAGCAGAATTTGCTTGAATTTTGATCGAATGCTTTCCAGCGCGGAAGATGAAAGCAAAGCAAATACAGGAAAGAGATAAATGAAAAATCTTCCGGAAATAAGAGAGAGAACAAATGCAAAAATAAACCAAAATCTAAGAAAAGAATTTTTCGTGAGAAAAAAACCTGAAAGCGTGAGGAGAAAAACAGGAATATAAAGAGAATCCAGAGGTGATGAGAACTCCCATACATGCTTTCCGATATCCAGATATTCCAACCCGTATCCTCTGGTAAGATAATCCTTATGCAGTTCTGTATAAACCGGAATTCCCAGGTTTGCAAGTACAGGCAGATATATGAGGGCTGAAAATCCAAAAGCTGAGAAAAGAGTCACTGCTAATGCTTCTTTTTTGTCTCTTAAAAGGAATGCAGCAAGAATGAGAAAAACCAATCCCGTTTCCCAGTGATAAAGGAAGGTTAATGCAAAAAAAGGAGAAAAGAAATACCAGGGTTTTTTCCTGAGAATGAGGTATATGCCTGCAAGACCGAGGATTATGGGAGGACTCCTCGTGGATAGATTGGAAAAGAGGTAAAGAAATAGAGGTGAAAGAACACAAAGCACGAAAGAGACTTTCTGGTTTATTCCCAAAAGTTTTGAAAGTTCCCAGATGAGAATTCCTGCAAAACCTCCTAGTATGCCTAAGAAAATAACACCGCCCCATTCCGGACCGAAAAGCAAAGCAAAACCCGCGAGAGTGAATACAAAACCTGGAGGATATGTATAAGGTCTTCCTCCAAAGCTCAGGTTATCGTACCAATTAAATTCTCCCTGAATTATATCTAGGGCAATCCTCTGGTGATAGTACTGAGGGAAACCTATTATTCCCGGAATGTTAAACATATACCATCTAATGAGAACGGGTAAAATAGCAAAAAGAAACGCAAGGGTAAATAAAACCGGTTTCCTATATTCTGAAAATATATGCATAACCGTTTTCATTCGCAACATCGAACATCTCCGACAATCTTTTTATAGCTCCGGGATGGAGGACTTTCTCTTCATATCTGTTTATGTATATGTATTTTGCATTGTATTTACTTAAGATATATCTGATCTCCCTTTCGCTTTGAGAAGTAAAAATCTTTTCCAAATCATTTCTTCTTTCCAGATAATCGGGCACAAATTCCTGGAGGTATCCTAGTATATTTTGCCTTTCTGCTATCACAGGTATCCATGGACCTGAGACCTGCCAGGGAGATGCTATAACGCTTTCTTCAGGCGTGTTCTCTTTTATCCATAAAAGCATTTCATAATCCTTTTCGTTCATCTCACTCCTTTCAGTGAGAGAAAAGGATACTGCAGGAATAAGAAAAAGAATCAAAAGAATCCAGGCTGTTGCAAGTCCGGGCTTTCCCAGGGAATTCTTCATGAGGGAAAAACCTCTGGCGGAAAGAACCGAAAGAGGTATTGCAAGATAAAATATAATTCTTTCCCGATAGAAAGGAAGAAAAACCATAGCGAAAAGAAGCAAAACAAAAAGTACATAAAAATCTTTTAGTTTTTTGTGTTTTCTTATTGCTAAAGGCAAAAGGAATAAAGGTATCCATGAGATTTGGATACGGTTTATCCTCCATAGAGCGTACGATGTGTCCACAGGATGCGGAGAAAACCAGAGAAAAGAAATCAGGATAAGCAGAGAAAAGGATATCAGAGAAGGAAGCACGACAAGAATTCTTTTTCTGTACAGAATTATGATAATGAGAATCAAGATAATGTAAGAAAGAAAATGTGAAATGGAAAGTATAAATGATGAAATCGCGGCAATGTATGCAGATATCCTTTGGTTTTTGCTCCGCTCTAAGGAATAGAGCGTGAAGAAAATCAAAACCGTTCCAAAATTCTGGGGAAAAACCGAAAAGGTGAAGGTATCCACTGTTTCGATAAAAGAGGAAAAGAAAACCGTTGCAAGAATAGATTCATGAAAGGACAAAAACCTTCTGCACCAGAGATAGAAAAACAGGATTGAGAAAATCCCGAAAACCGGACCGAAAAACCTGAAAACAGAGATGTTACCGATTAGAGTGAAGGGATAAAGAACAATGTGAAAAAACGGTGGATAAAAATAGCTTATACCTCCGGAGGAAAGTCCGTCATAGAACGGGCTGCGAAAAATCTCTGAGGCTGCTTTTATATGAAACCAGCTGTCGCTTCCTTTCGGAAAATTGCTTGCAAGGGCTGGAAAAAAATAAAGTATGAATGCAAGAAGAATTACAGAAAACGCATAGAGATTTTTCCTTTTCATTGTTATTTCCTTAATCCCCATGACTTTTATATATGAAGCACCAGAAAAATATCATGCAGAAATTCTCTGTCATTCTTCCTGCATACAATGAAGAAGGCAAAATAGAAAGGGTTATAAGGGATTTGAAAGGAACATATCCTTGTTCTCACATAGTGGTTGTGGATGATGGTTCGGAAGATGAAACTTTTAGAAAAGCGCGTCTTGCAGGATGTGAGGTTTACAGGTTAAATAAGAATATGGGAAAAGGGTATGCATGCAGGTTTGGTGTAAAGAAGGCAAAACACGAAAGAATGGTTTTCTTTGATGCGGATGCTCAGTTTGATGTAAGAGATATAAGAAGACTTGTGGAAAGGTTGGGAGAGTACGATATGGTTATAGGCTCAAGGGATTTTTCAAGCTTGCCTGTGCAGAGGAGGATATCCAACATCTTTGCAAGAATTCTCATAAACTCCATAACAGGAAAAAAATACAGTGATGTTCTCTGTGGTTTCAGAGCTGTTAGGAGAAAAAGTTTTGAAATCTTGGATTTGCAAAAGAACAGATATGAATTTGAATCTGAAATGTTGATAAAAGCGAAAAAGAGAAATCTAAAGGTCTGTGAGGTTCAGGTAAGGGTTGATTATTCGGATTATAAAGGCATGTCTTTTGTACAGAGTTTAAAGCTCATGATTTATCTTATTCGAGAATGGTTTAAAGCAAAGGTAAGAATATGAACTGGCTGTGGATTCTGTTTTCAATTGTTCCAGGAATTGAGGCAAGGGGAGCAGGTCTGTATCTTGCTTGTTCGAAGAATTATCTGTTTATACCTTTTGCTGTTTTCCTGAACTTCCTCTCTGTTATGATTTTCATAAGACTCCTGGATTCTGAAAAAATACCAGAGAAAGTGGAAAAATTCCTTGAAAAAAAGGCTGGAAAACATATGAAGCGCGCTGAGAAATGGTTTTCAAAACACGGAAACCTTGCAATATTCTTTCTCATAGCACTGCCTTTCACTGGTATAGGCTCGTATACCGGAGCCTTTATAGGAAGGGTTTTTGGACTCGAGACCAGGGTTTTCTATGGATATGTGTTTTTAGGAATACTTTTTTCTGTGCTGATTGGAGTTATCGCGGGATACTGGATTGGTTTTACAGGGATTGTGTGCTAAAAGGGATTATAACGGTTTCATTATTTTAAAGAATTGGTTAATCCGAATCTTTGAAAAAATTCCTTATAAATTCACTAAAAATGCGAAAAATTTAAAAATAATTCGCATTAATAGCTGCTCGAGGCAGAACATTTAAATAAGACTATATTGTTCCCTTGTAGTACATCTTGGGTGTTTTGTAAAAAGTGTGTTTTATGCCCAAGAGGGCTTTTATTACAGCTATTGTGTTGGTTATCTGAACCACAAAACCTATGACAAATATATACGGAATGTATATCAAATCCTTATATCTTCTGTCCATTATAAGTGCAACCGCACATTCAAAGAGGTATCCGCAAGAGAGCACAAGCAGGATCAGGCCTGTAGGTGAAAAGAACTCTCGAACAACCTGCTTGACTGATTTTGTAAGCTCGTAAAAATTGAATATTTCTCCTGTTGTGTTTGGACCAAACCATGGCGACATCGTAATGATTGTGGAAACGGTCACACCCAAAATGAACGGAAATACAAGAAAACCTGTGGTTATGAAGAAAAGGTCTATCTTCTGTTTTCTTGTCAAAGTTTTGGAGGAGAATATTCTTCCGAGGTATTCTTTCATAACCTGTGTTGTGCCGTATGCCCATCTCTGTTGCTGTTTTACAAATGCTTTAAGGGTTTCTGGAACCTCTCCGTGTGCTTTAACATAAGGCAAATAAACCTGTTTGTATCCCCTGTCCAGAATCCTTACTGTTAAATCCAAGTCCTCGGTTATGCTGTTTTCGTTCCAGCCTCCTGCAGCTATCAGTACATCCTTTCTTATTGCACCTCCTGTGCCGCAGAATATGGCTGTTCCCAATTTTTCCTTCACAGGCATGGAGCACTGATGGAATGCGGAATAGGAAGTCATCGCTATTCTCGAGGTTTTATTTTTTCTTGGATTTAGATAGTCCCATCTGGTTTGAACAAAGGCAACACTTTCATCCTCAAGAAACGGCTGAACAGCCTTTTTCAGAAAATCCCTTCCTAAAATATAATCTGAATCGAAAATCACTATTATATCTCCTTTGGAAACCTTTAAAGCGTCATTGAGAGCTCCTGCCTTGAAACCTCTTCTGTTTTTTCTTCTTATGAGTTTAAAACCCCCTCTTTCTTTCTGAAGTTTTTTAAGAAGCTCTGTGGTTTTATCGGTGCTATCATCTATAACTATTATCTCATATCTATCCTTTGGATAATCGAATTCAAGGCAGTTTTTTACGCATCTCACCACAACAGGATCGTTATAAACAGGTATGTGTATGGATACCTTTGGGAATTCTTTAATGGGTTTGTTTGTTTCCTTTCTTCCGCGGAAGAATATACTGGAAAATGCAAGAACATAGTATTTTAAGGAGTAAAATATCAAAGGTGCCATGCATATGTAAAACAGGGTTTTTCCCAGAGCAACAAGGCCATCCATTCAATCAACACCCTTGGTTTTTTTGAAGGATAATAAATATTAATCGGTAATTCAATAAATTTGTGTGGTGCTATGAATAAAAATTTGGCGTTTTTTATGTTTTTGTTTCTAATAGTTTTCTCTGCAGGTTTTCTTACCGGTTATTTTCTGGAAAGAACGGGAATTATATACACCAAAAACGAGCTTGAAAATCTTAGGAACGAAATAGAAAACATGCAGATTCAGGAGATGTTTATTGCTGGTGAAAATGTTGATTGCAGACTTTTGTTCTCAACCATGGGAAAGGTTTCCTATGATCTTTACGATCTTGTTAAGAGGCTGAAAGACATAAATCCGGAATCTCCACAGTTCTATAGTGTAAAAAAACAGGCAGATTTCCTTTCTCTAAAAGCTTGGATAATAGCAAGGAGTATACAGGAAAAATGTACAAAGGATATTGTGCCTGTCCTGTATTTCTACTCACCTTCAGATTGTAAAGAATGCGCGAAACAAGATGAGATACTTCAGAGAATAAAACAAAAATACAATCAGACTCTGGTTTATGCAGTAGATTACACCCTGAATGAGCCGGCGATAAATCTTGTAAAGGCAGCGTATGAGATAAAATCCGTTCCGTCCATGATAATAAACCATCGGCTTTACGGAAAGCTGAATGAAAGTGAAATAGAAAATATAATATGCCAGCAGATAGAATGCGAAAATTAAAAAAGAGTGAAATTGAATCTGAATTTTTTCCCGATGATATTCTCCACATCCATTCCAAAATATTTTTCCTTTTCCCAAGAGTTTATTCCCAGTAATTCAAGAGTTTTCTTTTCTAAGTTATAACCGCTTTCATTTCCAAAAAGTTCTATAATTTTATCTACCTTGTTCTTAAGCCTTTCATTCAGGTTTACTTTGATGTCGTGCTTCAGTTTTATGGGAAAACCATCAATAATTTTACCCTCTTTCACAAGTTCATTATAACATTGAAAAACTTCAAAGCTGAATACACCATGATGGTAAATTAGAAATCTGTTTCCTAAGGTCTTTTCTTTAGAAAGAGCTTTACTTACAGGATCGAAATGCTCTATGAGAAACATAAGTTTGACTAATTTTTTTCTACCTTCTATCTTATCCTTCAAGGTCTTAATCAGATACAGTATAACTTTTTTAGTTGTTTTCATGTTTTTTTCTTTCTCTCTAAATCTTTTTAATATTATCTACGAGTTTGCTTATAAAGCTTCTAAAAGAAAATGCTGGACTGTAGTTTTTTGTTATATAATGACAGATAACTTTTATTTTTCTTGAAATTTCCTTTTCAATATAGTCCTCTACAAAGTAATAACCTTTGATTAATTGAGACATTCTTTGATAATTACCGTCTCCTTTCCATGATGGAAATATTAAACAGATGATAACCTTTTCTGCTTCTCTATTATTCTTAATCTTTTCTATTGTTTCTTTAACAACATTTCTAAAGTTATTACCAGAAATAATACGTTTGATTTCAATAAAAACTTTTTCCTGTCCTTTTCTGCATATAATATCAGGATATAGTTCCTTTCTCGTTACGCCTGATTTTTGAACAGCGATCTTTCTTTCTTCCAGCTCACATGCTATTAAAAACTTGCACAACATGTCCGTATATACACACTCTTTGAAGAAATAATCTTTTCGAGGTTCATTTTTGTACTGTCCTCTTAAATACTTTTTCCAGAATTCCTTACTCACGGATTTCAGAGTTTTGTAAATATTTTCCTGTAATTCTTTCATGAACTTTTCTATATTCATTGTCTTTGTGAACACCTCCTCCCAGCTTGATGGATCAAACAAAGAGTAATAGAAAAGTTTGTGTTTGTCTTTTTCTGAAGATATATTCCTGAACACTAAGTTTCTGAACTCGGTATATTTTACTTTTTTAGGAGCTTTGAATGATTTCATGAAAAAGTTTTTCAAACATTTTCCTAAAAAATATTAGGTTAATGGTTATCCGTATATTATAATGAAAAAATAAAAGTTATTGATTAAATATTCTCTGATATTATAAAACAAAGGGTGATTCGTATTTCCGGGAAATTCTTCATAACCACACCGATATTCTATGTGAACGATGTTCCGCATATAGGACATGCATATACCTGTATAGTAGCGGATACCATTGCAAGATGGCACAGACTGAGGGGAGAGGAGGTTTATTTTCTCACAGGAACCGATGAAAATTCGGTTAAAACGGTTCAGGGAGCAAAAAAACACGGTTATGCTGATATAAAGAAATACACCGATGTGATGGCTGAAAGGTGGAAGGAGACGTGGAAGATTCTGGGCATTTCATACGATGATTTTATAAGAACAACCGAGGAAAGGCACAGGAAAACCGTGGAGAGGTTTTTCCTTAAGGTTTACCAGAAAGGAGATATTTATAAAGGCAGATACGAAGGCCTTTATTGCGAGGGTTGCGAAACATATTTAACGGAAAGCGAACTTGAAAATGGTTTGTGCCCTGTGCATAAGAAACCTCCCAAAAGAATTGTGGAAGAAAACTATTTCTTTAAACTTTCCAGATATGAAAAGAAACTTCTGGAGTATATAGAGAAGAATCCGGATTTCGTACAGCCTGAAACCAGGAGAAATGAGGTTATAAGTTTTATCAAATCCGGCCTCAGGGATATAAGCATATCCCGTCCAGGGCTTGAGTGGGGAATCAGGCTTCCTATAGATAAAAATCATGTTTTCTGGGTATGGTTCGATGCTCTTGTGAATTACATATCCGCTGATGAGAGAAGGTGGCCTGCGGACCTGCATTTGATGGCTAAGGATATTCTGAGGTTTCATGCTGTGATATGGCCTGCGATGCTCATGAGTGCCGGATATCCCTTACCGAAAAAAATATTTGCGCACGGATTTTTTACAGTAGAAGGGGAAAAAATGAGCAAGTCTCTGGGAAATATTGTAGACCCCCTAGAGCTTGTGAAAAAATATCCTTTGGATGCGATCAGATATTATCTTCTCAGGGAGGTTCCTCTGGGAGAAGATGGGGATTTTTCTGAGGAAGCCCTGAAAGAAAGGCTTAACAATGAGCTTGCAAATGATCTGGGAAACCTTCTGAGCAGGGTTCTGGTTATGATTGAAAAGTTCTTCGGTGGAAAGATTCCTGAAGGTAAGCCGGATGAAAAACTTTCTGCAGAGCTTGACCTGGAGAGAATAGAAAAGCTGATGGAAAGGCTTGAACTCCATCACGCTCTGGATGAAATATGGGAGTTCATACGTGCATGCAACAGGTACATAAATGAAAAAAAACCGTGGGAGCTCGAAGGTGATGAAAGAAAAAATGTGATATATACCCTTGCGGATTCCATGAGAATTATATCCATTCTGATAAATCCGTTTATGCCAGAGACTTCTCTAAAAATTTCAAAACAGCTGGGAATTAAACCCGGAACATGGGATGAGACAAGACCGGGTCTTATCAAGGCCGGAATGGAAATAAGGAAAGGAGATTACCTTTTCAAAAAGATAAAATAAAGGGAGAATTCATGCAGGAGAGCACTGCATTTATCTGCTATTACACCAAACATAACAGGAACGGTTTTAATGCACTAATAGGGGCTTTAGAAACAAAGGATTGTTTTCAGGATGTAAAGCTCTATATTTTTAGAAAGGAAGGGAATTTATTCTCATCTCTTGATAGTATTGTTAAACGACATTCCAAAGTGATTATCGGCTTTTCCTTTTTCACAACACAGCTGTGGAAGATTTATCCTGTGATAAAGAAATTGAAACAGAAATATGGAAAAAGGATTCTTTGCATTGCTGGAGGACCGCATCCCACGGGAGATCCCCTGGGCACGCTTAGAATGGGATTTGATATTGTGGTGAGAGGTGAAGGTGAGGAAACATTTATTGAGCTTCTGAGAAGGCTTGAGGAAAACGAGGATTATGAGGATGTAAAGGGAATTGTCTTTATGGCTGAGGAAGGGTATCATTTTTCAGGCTGGAGAAAACCTGTTGATCTCAATTCTTATCCACCGTTTGCTGTTGAGCATAGTCTGTTTGGTCCGATAGAGATAACCAGAGGTTGTCCCTTTGCCTGTTATTTCTGTCAAACTCCTCGCATTTTTGGTACGAAACCAAGACACAGAACCGTTGAGAATATCTGCAAATACGTAAAGATTATGAAGGGGAAAAACAGAACAGATATAAGATTTGTTGCACCTAACGCATTTTCTTACGGTTCTCCTGATGGCAAAGAAGTGAACATTCAGGCTTTGGAAGAACTTCTGGAAAGCTTGAGGCAGATTTTGGGCAGGAGTGGAAGGATATTTTTTGGATCGTTTCCCTCTGAGGTCAGACCAGAACATGTAACAGAGGAAACTTTGGATTTGGTTATGAAATACGCGAATAATGATAATTTAATTATAGGGGCCCAGTCCGGTAGCCAGAGAATTCTGGATATGTGCCACAGACAGCATAGTGTTGAGGATGTGTACAATGCTGTAAGGCTTACCAGGAAGGCAGGATTAAGAGCAAATGTTGATTTTATTTTCGGATTGCCCGGAGAAACCGAGAAGGATGTAGAGATTACACTAAAGGTTATCAAGGATTTGGTAAAAATGGGTGCGAAAATACACGTGCATGCCTTCATGCCTCTACCACAGACTCCCTTTGCAAAGGAAAGTTTCAAACCTTTGGATAAGGAGTTGATCAGAAAAATAAGCAGGATGATATCCCAGGGCTTTGCATACGGAGCATGGATGGAGCAGATCAACATTGCAAGGAAAATCGCAGAATATTTAAAAACAGGTGTATTAAAATGATAGTTTTTAAAAAGGATTTTCGTTCATAAATAAACCAAATTAAACATGGTGGGAAAATGAGTGATGAGGAAAAGCTCGGAGGTAAAAACCTGAAGGCTGTAGTGGAGGAACTTGAAAGCATTAGAGGTAGGCATACAGAGCTTGTGACTGTTTATATTCCTAAGGGCTATAATCTTAATAAAGTTGTGGAGCAGATAAGATCAGAACAGGGAACAGCACAGAACATAAAATCAAAAACTGTTAGAAAAAATGTGGTCGGTGCGCTTGAGAAAATCCTCCAGCATTTAAGGCTTTACAAGGAAACCCCGGAAAACGGTCTGGCCATCTTCTGCGGAAATGTATCTGAAAAGGAGGGTGTGTCTGATATAGAACTCTGGGCCATAGAACCGAAAGAACCGATAAAAACAAAGCTTTACTGGTGCGGACAGGAGTTTATTCTGGATCCATTGAAGGAAATGGTAAGGGAAAGAGAGGTTTACGGGCTTATTCTGTTTGATAAATCCGAAGCAACCATAGGCATACTCCGTGGAAAGTACATAGAAACCTTAAAGCACCTGCACTCCCTCGTTCCGGGAAAGACAAAAGCAGGTGGCTGGTCCCAGGCAAGATATGCAAGGATAAGAGAGGGTCTTCTTCACGATTTCATGAAAAAGACCGGAAGTATTGCAACGGAAATTTTTTCACAGGAAAAAGATTTGAAGGGCATAATAATAGGCGGCCCAGGGCCTACTAAAGAGGAGTTTGCTAAGGGAGATTTTCTGAGATATGACCTCAAAAAGAAGGTTATCGGTATAGTAAACACATCTTACACAGGGGAATATGGTTTGAGGGAAATGGTTAACCGAGCTGAAGATATAATAGCAGATGCATCTATAATCAAGGAAAAGAAAATTCTTGAGAGGTTCTTTACAGAGCTTTACAAAGATTCTGGATTTGCAGTGTATGGTTTCTTTGAAACCATAGATGCACTGAGAAATGGTAATTTGGAATTGCTTCTTATTTCTGAAAATTTTGATTGGGTTAAGGCCAAGTTCAAATGCTCATGCGGAGAGGAATTTGAAAGAATAGTGAACAAAAAGAAAATAGAGGATCAAAAATGTCCCAAATGCGGGGGAAAACCGGAGATTGCAGAGGAGCATGATTTAATGGAAAAAATAATGAAACTTGCAGAAGATATGGGAACTCAGGTTGAAGTTATATCTCAGGGAATCGGCATGGGAGAACAGTTTAAAGAGCTTGGAGGGATCGGAGGGATACTGAGGTATAAGATGTAGTGGGTGTTTGAAGAATTAATTTATTCAAATTGATACAAAATTTAAAGGGATGTCCAAAACCCAGTTTGAAGAGGATTTTGGAATTGATCTTTCTTCACCGAATCTTGATATAGTTAAAGCTGTAGAAGTTGCGATAGAGATAGAAAAGATGGGAAAGCAATTCTATGAATATTATGCTGAAAAGGCAGACCCGGAAGCGAGGATGTTTCTGGAGTTTCTTGCAAAAGAGAAAGAAAAACATATTGAAATTCTTAAAGAACTCAGAGCTTCCCTCAAACTTAGAAATGCATGGATAGAGCTTAAGCAGGATAGAGAAATAGAGGGTATGCTTGAGAACCTTCAGGTGTTTAAGGAAAAACTGGAAATAAAGGTGGAAAGCGTGGATATGATAATGAAATGCATAGAGAATGAAAAGAAAACCAGGGAGTTTTATGAAAGGCTTGCGGAAAATGTGAAGAGTGAAGAGGGAAGAAAATTCTTTCAAGCCCTTGCAAAATGGGAAGATTCACACTACAAACTCCTCGGCAGGATTTTGAAAGCTTCCACGAGTTTCAGTATGGAGATGTGATTATACAAATACAGTGGTGTTGTCAAATTCTATCAATGGTTTATTCTTAATCCTTTTGAATCTTCTTTCACACTTCTTACATAACGTTGCTATCTCTATTTCAACATCCGTTTCAGAAGAAAGTTTTTTGAAATATTTTTTGAGAAATATAAAATTCTGGAAATCTATATCACCGATATATACACTTTTATGCAACCTTACAAAACCGTTATTTCTTAAAAAATTTCTTATTTTTTCCCTTTTTCTATCATCACTTATATCATAGCTTGTTATTGCAAGCATTGCTTTCACCAAACGGTACAAATTCGCTTCTATCGAGAATGTAATCAACCCAGTGATTAATTCTTTTCTTTATTAATGATTTTGTTTTATCCAGCTTGTTAAGAACATTTTCTATAACAATTTTTCTACCCTTTTCGTTAAGATACATACCTCCGTGTTTTTTCGGATTCAATATTTTTTTAAACACAAGCCTTAGGATAGTCGAATCTACAATTGGTTGCCTGAATTCTTCCATAAAATCCAACACAAGACACGGTTTCCTGCCTTTTTCTTCATGGTAAAAACCTATGTAAGGATCAAACCCTTTCATTACAAGATATTTCCATAGTTCAGAAAAAAGAATACCATATCCATAACTCAGAGAAGCATTAACTATATCTTGAGGTGGACGTGTTCTCCCATTAAAACGAAAGAATTTTGGAATTATTTTTCTGAGAGACTCAAAATATAATTTTGCAGAAATGCCTTCTATGCCTCTTAATTCTTCTATAGATTGTTTTTGATAAATTTTTGACAACCAAGTTTCAAGCTGTCCAGCATATTTCATTAAAAGATTACATTTTTCTTTACTCGTTCTTTTTCTTGAGTATGCAAGTGATTTTATAATACCGATTTTATTTTTTATGCATGCATGAACAATACCTTGAATTATGTCAATGTTTTTTTCTATAGACTTTTTATATTGCATTTTTCTTAATATGGGAAAATTTTCATTTGTTATGTAATATAATTTTGCAACAGGCATACCGAATCTGTCCATGAATGTAAGATCTTTTTTAGAATTGACTATAAGAGCTATTGCAGAAGAACTTATGCCGCAGCTTTTATATAATATTATTCTTTCAATGTTGGTTATAGAATATTCTTCACTTTTTTCATCCGTATATAGAACCAACCTGCCCTGTTTTTTACCGATAAATGTGCCGTGTTTATCTATTATTATATTCATTGTGTTCACCTTTGCAGAATGAATTGAAACAACATGAATTGCATAATAACGTTTTCTTTCCCTGAGGGAAAACGCGCCTTAGATAGTATGAAATACATTTATCTCTCAGGTCTTTTGCATATTTTCTTAATTCATCGTCTATTTTGAAGGAATATGCTTTATTAGCATCTAAATAATATATTGTACCCTTGTTACAATTTTTATGAAAAATTCTTTCAAGAGCAATAGAATAGAATACCACCTGTAATTTATCCGTGAACCATGGTTCATTTTTTGGAGAATTGCCTGTTTTTATTTCTTCTACTGTAAAGGTGTTATTTTTCTGAAAAATTATATCTATTCTGCCAGACACGGCTATATCTTTACTCGAAAAATAATATTCTTTCGCAAACGGGAGTATGATTTTCTTTATTTCATTTATTGTGGTCTTGTTAAAGAGCATAAATTCTATTCTTTCTCTATCTCTGACCCACCTTTTCAAAACAGAATTATTAATTTTTTCAACAATATCCTTTGGAATATTTTGCTCTGTACATATTTCTGATATTTTATTTTGCCATAGAAACATGAAATTGTTTAAAGATCTAGTATAATTAAGCGATTCTATCAAATCCTCAAGAAGTTCATAATAATCTTTGATTAGAATCCTATGTTTTATCAAGCCAATCGACATGTTGAATGATTTTTCCGATTTACCTTCGATAGCAGAATAATAAAATTTTCGTGGACAAATGTAAAAAGATATGTACGACCTTACGGGTAAAATTATATTTTTGTCTGTATTCCAATACTCAGAATATCCTCTGAATTTATCAGAAATAGAGGAGGCGCCTCCTGAGTTTATCTGCTTCATCTTGCGCATCAGCCAACTATCCTTACTAGAACAAGTCAAATTATCACCTCCTTATTCTTAATGAGAAATAGTTTGAATCAAATAGCAAATACTTTACATGAACGGTTCAAATTTTATTGAACACATAGAAAATTTTTATATTGTTCAATTATTTGTTTAACCATAAGCCAAATATTTATAAGTTTTAATTTGTTTTTCATTCTTATGGGAAAAGTTCTGGTAATGAGTGTCGGTGTTGGTGGAAACAACAAAGAAAGCCTTGCAAACGCTTTGAAATATTCCATCCAACACCACAATCCGGAAAAAGTAATATTTCTTGTTTCTGAGCAGAGTAAGAATGAAGTATTACCGCTTATAGTTGAGGATATGGATTCTGAGTATGAAACTATAGATGTGTCCGATATAAACGACATAGATAAATTATATGAAAAATTTGTAACTATATTTTCTCTGTTGTTGAAAAGAGGATATAAACATAAAGATATAGTTGTAGATTTCACAAGTGGCACAAAAGCCATGAGTGCTGCCCTTGCAATTGCAAGTATATCTATGGAAATAGAAAATCTTAGTTATATAATGGGCGATAGAAAGGATGGTACTGTTATATCTGGTAGGGAGAGAATTCTGCCATTAAGACCTTATAGTATATTAATTGATAACCAGCTAAAGATAATCGATACTTTGTTTTCATTCTACAGGTTTGATGCATGTATAGATATAATCAATACATTAAAACGGAAAACCAATGCTGATGATATACAAAGCATTCTTAATAAATATGAAAACATTTGTTTGGCCTATTCTTTGTGGGATAAGTTCGACCACAGTTCTGCACAAGAGAAATTAAAAGATGTAAAGAATATTTTGCGCAAAAATTATGGATTTTTAGGCAGACTTAATGCTTTAAAGAAAAATGAGGAAAATGATGTTTTCGAATATCTGATAGCAGATCTGATAAACAATGCTAAGAGAAGAGGAAAGGAAGGAAGATATGATGATGCTGTTGCCAGATTGTATAGAGCAGTTGAGATGGTTGCTCAGTACAGACTTAAATCTCTGGGATTTGATACCTCTGATATAGATATGAGAAAAATACCAGAAAAACATAAAGAGAAATACAATCAACTCAAAGATAAAAAAACGGGTAAGATAAAGCTACCTCTTTATAAAAGCTATGAATTGTTATCCGATATTGACGATGAAATTGGTAAAAAGTTTTATGAAAACGAAGAGCTCCAGAAATATTTAAGAGTCAGAAACGACTCGGTTTTAGCTCATGGAATAACACCTATTACGCAAGAATTATACGAAAAGTTATTGAAAGCCACTATAGATTTTATAAAAGATGTTTTCCCAGATATTGAAAATCTCATGAGAATCTCTGAATTTCCCAGTTCAATACCCATTGAACGGTACAAAAAAGAGATTTAGGAATAGAATTAAAAAAGCATGATATGATGAACACCCAACAAATCTTCCAGATAGCAACTCTGGGTGAACAACCAGAACCAATAATATATTTGTTGAAGGCATATCCAAATACAAAAAAGATTTTTCTTATTTGTAGTGATAAGTCTGTGGATTATTCCGAACCGATAGAAAAAACATGCGATATTCTCGATATTGATGTGGATAAAAGAATAATTCAACCGCAAAAAATTTCCAACATCATAAAGGAAATTATAATTATCGCAAAGGAATGCGGTTATTCTCCACCGGTTTTCTATGGCATTAGAAGCAAAAAACCTCATAAAATAATAAAAGAAGCCAAAGCAAAGAAAAGAGAAAATGCTAACATCTTCATCAATATAACTGGTGGAACAAAGGTTATGAGTTCTGCCGCTTTATATTCTGCGTATCTTATAGGCGCGAAAGCGTTTTATGTATGGAAAAATGATGATAATGGTGATATGGAAATAATAAATCTACCTACATTGAATTTATCGATAGAAAATTTTCTTTCACCAGTGCGTCTTAAGATACTTGGTGTTCTTTATGAAAAACAAAAGGTAAAGTCTTCCGAGGAGATAAGAAAGGACACGGAAATCCAAAAATCTACCATCAGCCATATTATAAGAGAACTGGAAAAAATAAACCTTGTAAAAACAACAGGAGGACGAAGTAAATATCTTCAGACAGAAATAACAGAAGAGGGTAGATTGATATATGAAATTTACGGAAAGAGGTGAGAGAAATGATAGATATAGAATCTGTAAAAATTGGTGCATTGCTACATGATATAGGAAAACCTTTAGTTGGTAGGAAAGAATTTATTGGTAAAACACATTCAAGAATAGGATATGAATTATTACAACCTTTAAAATCTTTGCTTGGTGAGAAATCACTCAAGGCTGTTTTATATCATATGTACGAAGAAAGAAAACGTGAATGTATAGATTATAATAAGCTAGATGATGAATGTATTATCGTTGATATAGCCGACAATCTTGCTTCTGCATCTGATAGAGAAGAAAAGGAAAGCGATGAAAAAAGTTCTTATATTATCGATCCTATAACAAAGAAAACAGTCGAACCTTATCTACATGGCATAAAACACTTGAAAAACTTACCACTTTATCTTTCAAAAATACCAAATTTCAACAAAAGTATAATACTTTCAAAGATTTTGCTTGAACCAAAACCATCAAATGGAAACAATTCAGAAGTTAAAAGTGGTCTTAGTGAAATAACTAAACTGCTAAAAAAATGGAGAGCATCTTATTATTCTCCCAACCATTCTTTATACCATCATATAAAACTTACAGCAGCAATAGCAACATGTATCGCATATGACATGAAAAACGGCATTATTAATATAGAGAATGTCAAAAATTATGACGTTAAATTTGCTCTCGTCTCAGGAGATATAAGAGGTATACAAAACTTTATTTCGCAATCAAGAAAATTCAGAGATTTGCATAATTCCAGCCAGATAATAATGGATGTAATAAATAATTTAGCTGAATGTATAGAATCAAAATATGGAATTCAGAATGTTCTGTATAAAGGTGGTGGAAATTTTTTGGTATTACTTCCTTACTCTGAATATGAAAAGGATATAGAAAAACTTGAAAACAGATTTCAGCAGTATTTATCCGGTATGGGATGGAAAAAGGGTATTAAAAAACCATTTTCTGTTTTGTTTTCTGTGAGCATTTTGAGAAAAACAGGTAGTGAGAATAAAACAAACTCACACGAAATAAGTAATTTCGGTAAATGCTGGGAGCGATTGCAGAAAATATCATTTTATGGAAAGTCAAGAGGTTTCAAAAAGATTATTGAAAAAAATTATCATGAAATTGATGATTATTTTCCTGATATTGTTCATGCAAGACAATATGAAGAATTTATATGTTCCCTTTGCGGTGAAAGAGAAGGCATGTATAAAACGGATAAAGAAAAACGAGAGATTCTTTGCGAGATATGCTACAGAAAAAGAAACAGAAAAACCAGAACGTATGTTGACCTTGGAGAAATTGCAATAGCTTCTATCAAAGACAAGGTAATTAATTTTATGGGTGTCAAAGAATTTGAAAAGATTGTAGGAAAATCAATAAATGATATCTCGTATGATGATTTGATCAAAATAAAAGAGAATATCACAAAAAAGAATGTGAAAAAGGAGGTTAAGGAATTTTTTGCAAAGCTCAAGATACCAAAAGAAATAGCGGTATTAAAAATCGATGGAGATAACCTTGGTAGATGGTTTTCTGGAAAGGGGATAAAAGAAGAGTGTGAAAAGGAAAAGCGAAGAGTTAGGAAAACTACAGAAAAAGGGAAAGAGGAAGAATGTAAAGTTACAATAGCAACAATTTCTTATCTAAGCGAACAGATAAAGAGTTTGGAAAGAGATATAATAAAAACCATCAAAAAATGTAAAGGAGAATGCGTATACACAGGTGGTGATGATACTCTTGCCGTGTTACCTTTATCCCAAGCTGTTCGGTGTGCAATGGAGGTCAATGAACTTTTCAGAAAAAGGTTTACAGGAACCGATAATGAGCAAAAAATAACAATTTCTGCAGGCATATTTGTATGCGATCATCACTTCCATTTAAGATTTGCACTTGAAGAGGCAGAAAAAATGCTTTCTACATCGAAAGGTGAAGGTAAAAATAAATGTACAATTGGAGTTATGGGCAAGGTTGGAAATTATATAACATATGAATGGAAAGAGCTTGAAAGATTATGGAATGGTATAAACCTGATAAAAATTCCGAGGAATGAACTATACAAATTAAGAACAATTCTTCACAGCAAATCTGATGAAACGGAAAAACTGAACGAAATTAGAGCGTTCTTGATATATCAGCTTTCGAGAAAGAAAGAAGATGAGATAGAGGAATTCAGGAATTTTGTTGAGTTTATTCTTCGGGAAATAAAGAATGATGGTATCAGATTTTTGAACAAGTTTTTCCAGCTTGTGGAAATAAAAACTGAGGAGGTGGATAATGAAAAGTGAATATGAACTGGGGAAGCAAATTGCAAAAGAACTAGCAAATGCAGGTGTTTCAGAGACCAAATACAGACAACTGTATAACATAATCATCAACAGTTCAGCATATCAAGATGTTGAAAGAAGGCTTAAGAAAAAAGAAGGCTCGGATACAGAAAGAGACAAACAAATAGAAAATGAAATACTTGAAGTGTTCAACAGACTGAAGGGTGTATTAATTTACAGTGCAACCCGAGGAGAATTGGCTAGTGGTGATAATAAACGAGAAAGATTTGAGAAATCACAGAAAGTTACAGAATTCTTTTTGCAAAAGCTATCCCAATACAAACCAGAGATTGAGGATTTCAGAAGGTTCAAAAAAGTAATGGAGTATGCAACCATGTTCTTTAAATTTTACAGTGATCCCAAACTGAAAAATTTCCGAGAGAGTCTTGAAAATAAAAACCTGATATAGGAGGTGAAATTATGGAAAGTAGAGCAAAATTGAAAGAAAGGGTTGTTTTAAACTGCGTGTTAACCGTGAAAAGTCAGCTGCATATAGGTGCGGGAAAGGAAGCCATAACTCCAGGAACGACAGACCTGGTTGTGATAAGGGATTCCAACGACATGGTATACATTCCCGGATCTTCGATAAGGGGCTGTCTGAGAATGGAAGCAGAAAAGCTTTCAGATGAGGAAACCATAGAAAAAATTTTTGGTAGAGCTGATAAAGAGAGTTTGGCATCAAAAATTATTGTAAGAAACGGTTATTTGAAAGAAGAGGAAGTGATAGGACTGGACACACGACCCGGTATTCAAATAGACAGGGAAACAGGTAGTGTAAAAAAAGGTGCCCTGTTTTTCACAGAAGCAATACCAAGGGGTACAAAGTTTTACTTTCAGATAATTGTAGACAATCCTACAGATGAAGAGCTCCAGCTTATACTTGCAGCAATCAGAGCAGTTAATGACAGAGGACTAGGTCACGGTGTTTCAAGAGGATTCGGACATGTTGTGATCAAAATAAAAGACGATTCTGTAATCAAAACGCCAACATCCTACATCACAGGGGAAACAGAAAGTTTCATTGAGAAATACAAAAAACTGAATCTCGATGACCTTATTATAAAAGCGAGTGATTGAAATGCAAATCGCACCTGAATTAAAGGAGAGAAGAATCGTTAAATGTGAAATGAAATTGTTAGAGACAGGTAGGAAGTGGCTGATACTTGATTCTTCCATGAATCTGCAGATACCTGGTTCATGGATAAAGGGTATAATAAGAAGAGAAGCCGAAGAAAGACAGTACTTAATTATAGATAATCAGAAGTTTGTAAAATGTGCTGTAGGGCAGAAATTCGATTTCAGAGCATTAAAACACGGAAACAGTTATAAAGAATTCTGGGACGAAAGAGAGAAAAAATGGAAGGAACCAGCAAAATATATACCGCCTTTTGCTAATATAAAAAGGACATACACTTACAGCAGAAAATATAAGAGACACTACGGTACATTTTGCGGAAACTTGAGACAGGAACGACAAATTAATAATGAAAAACAAAAACTTGAAATAATATGCGATGTCTGCAAAATATTCGGTTGCGCAGGGGGATTTTACAGTTATGCAAGTAAAGCAAAATTCAGCAATGGATTTATGAACAATGTAAACTTTACTTTCTCTATAGTATTTGATATCAGTAACGAAGAAGATACACGTCTTTATAACAGGCTTATTGAAGTTTTAAAAGCATTCGAAAACGGAAACACAATTCTTGAGAAGGAGATTCTACCAAGACATAGATTAAATAGAACACTGGGTTTTTCCTTGAAAGTGGTTGAAGAAAAAACTATAAAACCTGAGGATTATCTGGGAGGTGAAATATGAGTCCTGTAATTCTGGATGTAACAATCAAACTCCTCTCACCTATGTACATAGGTGTCGGGTATGAGTTTACTCACTTAAAGCGTTGCAAGGATTATATTCCGGGAATAGTTCTGAGAGGCGCGTTTGAAACAGCTATCACGGAAATTTATGGAGATAAAGATATTGTGGAAAGTGTTCATAACAAAATATTTCAGAAATACGAAATGAAAAATGGTAAAATCATAAATAGCAATAAAAAGGGAAATGCCTATTTTCGTCCAGCATATCCAATGATTGAAGAAACGAAACTGTTACCCTGTCCACAAAATGTCTCATATTGTCCTAAATGTGGAAAATTGCTTCGCGATAAACCTATTTGTCCAGAACATAACGAAAAATGTAAAAGAATAAAATGGATTTCTGAAGAAGGATTGGAAATGGTTATGAATAATGGAGAAGTGAATGAGAAACTGAATGGTGAAATTCCGAAAAAAAGAAAAATATGGAGAATATCTCTTGAAACCAGTAAGGGCACGGTGAAGGAAGGACCCTTTGTATATGAAGCAATTGAAAAAGATGAATGTTTTCATACCCGGATAATTTTGTTGAAGGACTTTGTAAAGGAGTTCATAAACGCTGCTAAATACTTAGAAGACAGTGGTATCGGTGCACTTACAAAAATGGGATTTGGTGAAGTTGAGATAAAAATCAAACAATCTCAACACGAACCAAACACTATTAAATCATTGGATAAGGATGAAATTTCTATAACAGCTCTATCTCCAATAATTACTTCTTCACCTGATGTTTTAAAGGAAGTTTCTAAATCGGATTTGCGAATAAATTATGAACCTGAGTTGAGAAGACTTGAACTATCTGGATACAACGGCTCTGTTGTGCCTGTTCGAGGATGGTCTTTAGAATATAAAAGGAGAAATCTTCAGTTTGCACTGGATAAAGGTTCTGTTATATTTTATAAAATTGGAAAAAACATTGATAAGGAAAAACTCATCGACGAGATTAAAAGAGCTCAAATATTCGGTATAGGTAAAAATTCGATGTTTGGCTTTGGTTGGATCATGTTCCATTAAATGTTATCAATATGAAACTCATATTGATAGAAGAAGGCTTGCTACGATGACCTTTCCTTATTGAGGGCGGGCTATTGCCCGCCCGTTTGCATATTTATAAATACCCATTCCATATTCTGATGTAAATTTTCTCATTCAATAAAAACCGATTTTAGATAATTTTTGAGCTTAAAATTCAATTTTAAGGTGCTGAAGAAATCGGAAATAGGAAAGGAGTACATGGCAACTTTCTCCTAGATATGCATTAGGATAACCTTTGTTTCTACATGAAGAAATCGGAAATAGGAAAGGAGTACATGGCAACGTAGCTGTTGTATGCTCTTGCTATTATTTTGCTATTTTCTTGAAGAAATCGGAAATAGGAAAGGAGTACATGGCAACCTCCTTATAATTCTTTTCGCAATTTCTGGAGTTACCAATTGAAGAAATCGGAAATAGGAAAGGAGTACATGGCAACAATTATTCCTCCGAGCACTCCAAGATAAGGCGCTTTTGAAGAAATCGGAAATAGGAAAGGAGTACATGGCAACTGAGTTTCTCTTTGCAGATATTCCTTAGTTTTTTGAGTAGAAGAAATCGGAAATAGGAAAGGAGTACATGGCAACTCCACACTCCAAAACCCAAGGGTCATTTTTGAAATCACTGGAAGAAATCGGAAATAGGAAAGGAGTACATGGCAACGAATGTCTCTGAGTGCGATCAGTTCATCATAATCTTTATAGAAGAAATCGGAAATAGGAAAGGAGTACATGGCAACGTGTGGAGTGAAATTTAAAATTTTTACATTTTTCATTTTTTGAAGAAATCGGAAATAGGAAAGGAGTACATGGCAACTTATGAAACATTTGTCTGTCAGAATGTCTACATACATGCTCGAAGAAATCGGAAATAGGAAAGGAGTACATGGCAACAGTTAAATATTTGCTTTTCTTCCCCAGCATTGAGAGTATAAGGAAGAAATCGGAAATAGGAAAGGAGTACATGGCAACTTATTCACCTCCCGATTCATTCTATCTTACCTTTTCCCAGAAGAAATCGGAAATAGGAAAGGAGTACATGGCAACTTGTTTTCAGATTTCATGGTTTTAGCCATGAAATCACCTCGAAGAAATCGGAAATAGGAAAGGAGTACATGGCAACTGTAAATTACTGTTTTCGTATCGTCGTTATTTATCGCGGTTTAATTATTTCTACTTCCAGATTAGGAAGAAATCGGAAATAGGAAAGGAGTACATGGCAACTTGTTTTCGATATAATCGGCCATAAATCGAATTCTTTCAGCGAAGAAATCGGAAATAGGAAAGGAGTACATGGCAACTTTTTTTGTCATTTTCCCACCTCCTTTTTATTATTCTATATGAAGAAATCGGAAATAGGAAAGGAGTACATGGCAACTTCCGATTCCTTCTGAATCTTTATCTCTTTTATCTCCTGAGAAGAAATCGGAAATAGGAAAGGAGTACATGGCAACTAATTCCTATTACTTTACCTTTTTTAAAATCTCTCCAATCTTGAAGAAATCGGAAATAGGAAAGGAGTACATGGCAACTAGCCTGCTATTGTGCTCGACAGAGAGCTGTTCCATGACTGGAAGAAATCGGAAATAGGAAAGGAGTACATGGCAACATATGGTAAGTTATTTTTTTTTATTTCTTTTCATAATTCCCGGAAGAAATCGGAAATAGGAAAGGAGTACATGGCAACGTTTTATGTTTTCTGCCACAAATTGGACATGTTACAACTCTGAAGAAATCGGAAATAGGAAAGGAGTACATGGCAACTTTTATTTGTGAAATAAATTTTTCCATGTTTTGTTTTAATGAAGAAATCGGAAATAGGAAAGGAGTACATGGCAACCCAGAATCTTGGTTGATGCTTCCACTTTTCAGACTGATAATGAAGAAATCGGAAATAGGAAAGGAGTACATGGCAACATATTTGACATGCTCTTATATGCGAACATGGTCTCCCTTTAGAAGAAATCGGAAATAGGAAAGGAGTACATGGCAACTGGTACAAACGGTCCAACTTCATAGTTTATGAAACATTTTTCAGAAGAAATCGGAAATAGGAAAGGAGTACATGGCAACCATCTCAGCAATTTCAGGACCAAAATACCATTCAACTAAAGGAAGAAATCGGAAATAGGAAAGGAGTACATGGCAACCATCTCAGCAATTTCAGGACCAAAATACCATTCAACTAAAGGAAGAAATCGGAAATAGGAAAGGAGTACATGGCAACTTTCATATATATCGCCTCCCTAATTTAATTTTAAGGACTTGAAGAAATCGGAAATAGGAAAGGAGTACATGGCAACGATTGAGAATATGAAGGGAATAGCACCGATAATGCTTGGAATGAAGAAATCGGAAATAGGAAAGGAGTACATGGCAACCCCATAAAACCTCCAAAACTGGAGGTTTTTTACTGCTTCTGAAGAAATCGGAAATAGGAAAGGAGTACATGGCAACTGTAATTCTTTCAGAAAGAATGTTTAAAACCTGTTTAAGTTGAAGAAATCGGAAATAGGAAAGGAGTACATGGCAACATTTGAATATCTCGCATAGCGACATTGAGCATACCTTCTATTTGAAGAAATCGGAAATAGGAAAGGAGTACATGGCAACATCTTTCCATCCTCGCTTTTGCAGGACCTTGTGCTTTAAGCTGGAAGAAATCGGAAATAGGAAAGGAGTACATGGCAACTTGTTGATCAATAGCTCCTCTATGTCGTATTCTTTGTTGGGAAGAAATCGGAAATAGGAAAGGAGTACATGGCAACTTGATTTTTTTGTAGAGTGGATAACTTTTTCTCTGTCCTCGAAGAAATCGGAAATAGGAAAGGAGTACATGGCAACCAAAATTTGCTTGCGTCATAATCTCACCCCCCTAATTTTTAGAAGAAATCGGAAATAGGAAAGGAGTACATGGCAACCGCATTCGAAATAAGGAAAACCGTCTTTATCGTATCTCGAAGAAATCGGAAATAGGAAAGGAGTACATGGCAACTTTTCAATTTCACCACAAACTGGATGTATCTCTCTCGAAGAGAAGAAATCGGAAATAGGAAAGGAGTACATGGCAACCTTCGTTCATATGCATATTCAAAATATTGGGAAAAATCGTGAAGAAATCGGAAATAGGAAAGGAGTACATGGCAACCAACAAGCGCTCTGCCGCTATCAGCGCTAAAATGAGCCGAAGAAATCGGAAATAGGAAAGGAGTACATGGCAACTTCTCTAATCTGCATATCGGACATCTCTCAGCCGGTAATCGAAGAAATCGGAAATAGGAAAGGAGTACATGGCAACTTGAGAGTTGCTATTTCGTCACCGAGAGCAACAAGCTTCTCGGGAAGAAATCGGAAATAGGAAAGGAGTACATGGCAACGTATCCCCATGTGCTTCTTACTGTCCATGACCATGTTCCTTGGAAGAAATCGGAAATAGGAAAGGAGTACATGGCAACAGGATTGTGTCCATACACACATTCGTGTATGGGTCATTCCTGAAGAAATCGGAAATAGGAAAGGAGTACATGGCAACCATTATTTAGAGGGTGAGGGTTTGGGCTCTCGCTGTTGGTGAAGAAATCGGAAATAGGAAAGGAGTACATGGCAACCTATTTCTGACTGCGGGTTCAAAAAATTCATTTATATCCATGAAGAAATCGGAAATAGGAAAGGAGTACATGGCAACTAGAGGTAAGCATTTCATTTGCTTCGATTAAATCATAAGGAAGAAATCGGAAATAGGAAAGGAGTACATGGCAACTTTTAAGTTCTTCAATTTCTTTCTCAGTCAAATTCATTTTAGAAGAAATCGGAAATAGGAAAGGAGTACATGGCAACCCCATTCGTAGCCGCAATACGGGCATTTCATTTTCATGAAGAAATCGGAAATAGGAAAGGAGTATATGGCAACATCACATCATAAGCAATTCTTTTAGCATCGTTTAAAACAGAAGAAATCGGAAATAGGAAAGGAGTATATGGCAACAATGGATTCCGCAGTAACTTCTCAATTCTATCTAAATATAGAAGAAATCGGAAATAGGAAAGGAGTATATGGCAACTAAATTGAAAGAAATTGGTAACATTCTGGAAATAAAACCAATTGAAGAAATCGGAAATAGGAAAGGAGTATATGGCAACCTGTTTATCTATGCAATTAATTAAGTCTGGAATAAGTAGGGGAAGAAATCGGAAATAGGAAAGGAGTATATGGCAACACGTTAACTCATCCCATTCCTGTGCAGGTATTGGTCGTGAAGAAGAAATCGGAAATAGGAAAGGAGTATATGGCAACTTATATGTTATTAGTTTGGTTTTTTTATTTTTCATAAGAAGAAATCGGAAATAGGAAAGGAGTATATGGCAACTTCCATGACTGACCTGCAATCACCTGATCCACGATAACAAGAAGAAATCGGAAATAGGAAAGGAGTATATGGCAACTATCGCTTATGGGAATATTCACTTACGCTGGTTTACTTGAAGAAATCGGAAATAGGAAAGGAGTATATGGCAACCTGCAAAATCTGTAGAATCTGTCTAATTCGCTCCAGTTCACGTGAAGAAATCGGAAATAGGAAAGGAGTATATGGCAACTTTTATTAAATCGTCTATTTTTTTCTGCATTTCCATGATTTGAAGAAATCGGAAATAGGAAAGGAGTATATGGCAACCCCAAGGTTTCAGGAATTCACTGTACCATTCAGCCAAAAACTTGAAGAAATCGGAAATAGGAAAGGAGTATATGGCAACTGTTCTCGTTTTGCTCTTTCAAATTCAGGACAACCTTTGCGAAGAAATCGGAAATAGGAAAGGAGTATATGGCAACTTTCAAAAATTGATTTCGTCTTCATGCTTTTTATTTTTGGTTGAAGAAATCGGAAATAGGAAAGGAGTATATGGCGACCTGTTTATTTTCTGAGCTCTCTCAGAATTTTCTCAAGGTAAAGAAGAAATCGAAAACAGGAAAGGAGGATATGGCAACTTGAACTGATAAAAAATTTCG
>CAZCGK010000007.1:0-32400 GCA_964498245.1 uncultured archaeon
CTTCAACCAATTGGTGATTCAATGCCCAAAAAAGGAAAATATACAACCGTTTCAATACCTGTGCAGTTAGCGGAGAAAATAGAAAAAAGAATAGAGGGAACTGGGTTCAACTCTGTCTCAAGTTATGTGACCTATATTTTGAGACAAGTTCTGTCCAGTATAGAGGAAAAGGAAAAAAAGGAAAAAGAAGTATTCAGCAAGGAAGATGAAGAAAGGGTAAAGAAAAGGTTGGAAGCTTTGGGTTATCTTGATTAGGAGGTTCGCTATGCTTGTTATAGGTATTGATGGCGCTACCTGGGATATTATAGAACCCAATCTTGATAAACTTAAAAATTTCAAAAAACTTATCCAAGAAGGAAACAAGTCAACAATAAATCTTTCCCAGAAACCATGGTCGCCTTCTGTGTGGTGTTCTATGTTTTCAGGAAAAACACCCGAAGAACATGGGCATAAGGATTTTGTAAAAAACGGGGAAATAGTCAGGAGAGAGGATATAAAGGTGGAGTTTATATGGGATTTGCTCCAGAAAAAAGGTATATCAGTAAAGGTTCTTGGAGTTCCTTTTGTGGTTCCGCCCTATAATTTCAATGTTGATTTCGAGTTTGTGGCAAATGGTCTTCCTGTGGAAATAGAGGAAATAAAGAAAGATACAGAAACCATAACAGAAAAAGCAGAGGAAATACTAAAAAAGGAAAAACCTGAAGTTTTTATTGTGGTTTACACAGCCTTGGATAGGGTCTGTCACCTTCACTGGGGAGAACCGATAGTTTTGGAAATGTATAAAATGATTGATGAAGCACTGGGCAGACTTATAAAATATGATGAAGAGATAATAGTAATATCTGATCACGGTTTTTGTGATTATGATAAAGCACCCATAAGAACATTACCGAAAAGAACACCCAAAGGTGAAATAAAGGGAGATCATCACCCAGATGCGATACTCATAACCAAAAATATATCCTATCCCATAAAGCAGCCTGAGGATGTTTTTTTCGCTATAAAAGAGAAATATTTGAAAGGTGGGTAAATGGACAAAGAGATTATGGCTTTGCCTTTAGAGAAGAAGATAGAAAAATCCAAAGAGATCATAAAAAAAGCTTTTGAGAAATTCGGGAGAGAAAAAATAGCTGTAGCTTGGACCGGAGGAAAGGACAGCACCCTTCTTCTCTGGCTCGTAAGAGAAGTGTGTAAAGAGCTCAATATAGATTTACCGAAAATAATGTTTATAGATGAGGGGGATGTATTTGAAGAGGTTCTTGAATTTGTTGAAAAAGTGAAAAAGAAATGGAATCTTGATGTTGTTCGTGTTAGAAACGATGATGTTCTCAAACAGGTCAACAAAGTCGGGGACATCGTCAAAGTTGATCTGCTTAATGAGAGAAACAGAAAAGAACTTGAAAAGATTGGTTTCAAGGGAAAGGAATTTCCCTTTGAACCTGAATCATATGTGGGAAACCATCTCATGAAAACCGTTGTTGTGAAGATGTTTCTTGAAGAGAACGGTTGTAAAGCCTTAATTACGGGTGTTAGATGGGATGAACAGGAAGCTAGGGTAAATGAAACTTATTTTTCTCCGAGAAGCGATCCGGATCATATCAGGGTTCATCCCATACTGCATTTCACTGAAAGAAATGTGTGGGAAACAATCCACAAATACAAAATACCTATAAATCCGCTGTACGAAAAGGGTTACCGCTCACTTGGTGCAAAATCAACCACAAGAAAAACCGATGACAAACCTGCATGGGAACAAGATTTTGAAAAGATACCGGAAAGAGCAGGAAGAGGGCAAGATAAAGAGAAAATAATGGAGAGATTGAGGGAATTGGGATATATGTAGATGTTTTCAAGGCAGTTTAAGAGTTCAAGAATATCTCCTTTATTAATGACCATTTCTTTAAAAGAAGATTTTATTTCATAGAACATTTATTTAAAAATGAAAAATAATTTTCAACACCAAACTAATAATTATGAAATCAAAAGCATTGGTCACAGGATGTGCTGGTTTTATAGGTTCACACTTAGCTGAAAGATTAATAAATGAGGGTTTCGAAGTAGTAGGTGTTGATTGTTTTCTGGATTATTATCCAAGAGAAATTAAAGAAAAAAATATTGAAAATTTAAGAAAAAACGAAAAATTTCATTTTATAGAAGCTAATATCCTTGATATTGATCTTAAACCCTGGCTAAAAAATGTTGATTACGTTTTTCATCAGGCAGCTCAGGCTGGAGTCAGGGCAAGCTGGGGAGAGAATTTCAAAATATATACTGATAACAATATACTGGCCACTCAAATGCTTTTAGAAGCTTGTAAAGACATTAATCTAAAGAAATTCGTTTATGCAAGCTCCTCATCGATTTACGGTGATATTAAGGAACTTCCGATGAAAGAGAATATGAGACCAAGACCAATTTCTCCTTATGGTGTCTCAAAACTTGCAGGAGAACATCTTTGCTATCTTTACTGGAAGAACTTCGGTATACCAACAGTTTCATTACGCTACTTTACTGTGTATGGTCCCAGACAGAGACCTGATATGGCGTTCCATAAATTCATAAAAGCAATGCTACATGGAGAAAAAATAACAATATATGGTGATGGTAAACAAACAAGAGATTTTACATATGTTAGTGATATTGTTGAAGCTAATTTATTAGCAGCCACCTCGGAAATCGAAGGTGAAGTTTTAAATATAGGGGGTGGTTCAAGAATCTCTCTTATAGAAACAATTCATATTTTAGAGGAAATTATTGGTAAGGAGGCAAAAATAGAATATATGGAAACACAAAAAGGAGATATGAAAGACACATATGCTGATATCAGCAAAGCAAAAAAAATATTGGATTATTCACCAAAGGTTGAGATTAAGAATGGATTGGAAAAAGAAGTAGAGTGGATAAAAAAGGTGTATACATGAGAATAGTTTTTCTTATTTCTCATTTTCCTCCAGAATATATAGGAGGAGCAGAAATACAAACATCATATTTAGCAAAAAGGTTATCCGAAAAGGGCCATAAAATAATGGTGTTAACTGCAAAATGGAAAAAACACCAATTAAAAGAAGAGAAAAGAAACGGTTATTTGATTAAAAGATTTAGAATTTTAAATTTACCTGTTCTTAAGTTTTTATCCCATTTGTTTTTCTCATTAAATGAGATAAGAAAAATAAGAAAAAAAATAGATATACTTCAGTGCATAATATTAACACCAAACGGTTTAATAGGTGTAATTGCAAAAAAATTATGGAATATTAAAGTTTCATCCTGGATAAGAGGTGGTGACTGGTATTTTACCAGAGACAACCCCTTAGAAAGATTAATGATTTCTTTTATAATCAAAAACTCGGATATAGTTCTGGTACAAACACCAAAAATCAAAAAAGAAGTTTTGAATGAATTTCCTGATGCAAAAATAGAAGTTGTTCCAAATGGAATCGATGTACCAAAAGAAAACACAAAGGGGAATAAAATTATTTTTGTAGGAAATTTAATCTGGCGAAAAGGTGTTGAATATTTACTTGAAGCTATGAAGCATGTTAACGAAGATCTTATTATTGTAGGAGATGGTCCGGAGAAAAAGAAATTAATGGAAATGGCCAAATGTATGAAAAACGTGGTCTTTGTTGGTAGAACATGCCCTGAAATGGTTAAAAATTATTTAAAAAAGGGAAAAGTGTTAGTTTTACCGTCAATAGCTGGTGAAGGTCAGCCTAATGTAATTCTTGAAGCAATGTCTCTGGGTATTCCAGTTGTGACCACAAATCTTGCAGGAATTCCTGATATGGTAAAACACGGAGAAACAGGGTTTTTGGTAAAACCAAAAGATTCAGAATCCTTGGCAAAGTATATAAATCTTCTATTGAAGGATAAAAAACTGTGGAGAAAAATGAGCAAAAATTGCAAAAAAGAAGTGAAAAAGTATTCTTGGGAAAATGTTATTGGTATTCTCGAAAAAATATACCAATCTCTATCAAAAGGAAGATAAAATGTGTGGAATATGTGGGTTTGTTGGATTCAATGATAATAAATTGTTGAAAAAAATGATTAGTGTTTTAAGACATCGAGGTCCAGATGGTAATGGAGTTTATACGGATAAAGACGTATCATTGGGGCACACACGTTTAAGCATCATCGATCTTACAGAAAGAGGAAAACAACCAATGTCAAATGAAGATAACAGTATATGGATAACATACAATGGAGAAGTATATAATTATATTGAATTAAGAAAAGAACTGAAGAAAAATCATATTTTTTCTTCTGATACAGACACAGAAACGATAATTCATGCATATGAAGAGTATGGTTTAAATTTTGTAAAAAAACTTAGAGGCATGTTTGCATTTGCATTATGGGATTCTAATAAAAAAATTCTTATTTTGGCAAGAGATCCAATGGGTAAAAAACCCCTTTACTATTATTTGGATAAGGATGAAAACATTTTAATTTTCGCTTCAGAGATAAAAGCAATTCTTGAGGCAGAAATTGAAAGAAAAATTAACAATAATGCTTTGCTTTCGTATCTTGCTTTCAATTTTACTCTCGGAAATCAAACAATTTTTGATAAAATAAAAAAAGTTATGGGGGGTTATATTATTATATACGATTTAAAGAAAAAGAAGACAAAAACACTTCAATACTGGGATATAAAAGAAAAAATAGAAAAAAGACCAGAAGAGTATTATGTGCACAAACTCCGGATGTTATTAGAAGAATCAGCAAGACTGAGACTAAGAAGCGATGTTCCTGTAGGCGCTTTTCTTTCAGGAGGAATAGATTCTAGTGTTTCGGTATCTTTTGCAAGAAATAAAGTTGATTACGATTTTCATACATTTTCTGTAGGTTTTGAGAGTTTTTCAGAATTAGAATATGCAAAAAAGGTTGCAGAATATCTCAATACAGATCATCATGAAATTTTCATATATGAAAACAATGTGATAAAACATTTTCCAAAAATAACTTGGCATTATGATGAGCCTGTTGGGGATGCAGCTATAATAGCAAATTATTTTCTTTCAAAAAAAGCAAGAAAATATGTAAAAGTTGTTTTAGCAGGCGAGGGTGGAGATGAACTATTCGGTGGATATCCTAAATACAAATTTAACTTAAAATATCATCACATATTCAAGATTCCATGGTTATTGAGGAGACCTATAAGAATTTTCACTGTTTTTTCAGATTTGTTACCAAAGCCTTGGAACAGAAGAGTAAGGTTTTTCTCAGAATATGTTTCTCAACCAAATATTTTATTTGCAAATCAGTATACAAACCGTGTTATTAAAGATGAAGAGATCAAAAAGTTAACAGGGAAGCTTGTCAATATTAATGAACATATTGTTTTACCAACAAAAACACCAAAAAACCCTTTAAATGGTATGCTTTCTATTGATTGTAAAAATCTTTTACCAGAAAAATATTTGATGAAAGCCGATAAAGCGACAATGGCAAACGGTGTGGAAGAAAGACTTGTGTTATTGGATAAAGAAATTATAAATTTTGCTTTTTCGATACCATCAGAATTAAAAATCAAGAATGGTATAGAAAAATATATCCTGAGAAAAGCGGCAGAAAATAATCTACCAAAAGACATACTACAAAGAGAAAAACAAGGCTTTGGCGTACCAATCGAACATTGGATAAAGGGCGAGATGAAAGATTATATTTTACAAAAGTTGGAAGAGGAAGAATTTATTAAAAAAGAGTTTAGATCAGAAGCGATAAAAAGAATTAGTGATAATGTGAAGAGAAGGAAAATAAATAATTACTATCAAGCTACAGTGGTATGGACATTGTTTGCTTTAGAGGAATGGTATGAAAGATATATGGTGATAAAATGAAGAAACAACTTCTTGATATACTTGCTTGTCCAAATTGTAAAAGTAGTTTTAAATTAAATGTTATCAAAGAAGATGAAGGAGAAATAAAAGAAGGAAAACTAATTTGCAAAAGATGTAGAAACGTTTATTTAATCAAGAATTATATACCCCGGTTTGTTAAATCTGATGAATATGTTGATACATTCTCATTTGAATGGCATAAACATAAAACTACACAACTCGATTCTAAGAGAGGTTCTGATGAAAGTGAAGAAACTTTCAAAAGAAAAACCGGTTTCGATTTAAATAAACTAAAAGATAAATTGATTTTGGATGCTGGTTGTGGTGCGGGCAGATTCATGGAAGTAGTGTTAAAACATGGTGCAAAAGTTGTAGGCGTTGATTTATCATTTGCTGTTGATGTTGCTCAAGAAAATGTTGGTAGAAATAATAAAGCACATATTATTCAGGCAGATATATTTAATTTACCTTTTAAAGAAGAAGTTTTCGATTATATTTTCAGTATAGGTGTTCTGCATCATACACCAAACACCAAAAAAGCATTTTTTAGCTTGATACCTTTCCTTAAAAAAGATGGAAAGATTGCAATATGGGTATACAGTAATGAAGGAAAATATATAAAGATTTATAACAAAGTGTCAAATTTTTGGAGGTTTTTCACAACAAGGTTATCTAAAAAGAAATTATATTCTTTTTGTAAGGTATATGCAAATCTAATCTATCCACTAAAAAAGATAAGATATTTAAGAGTAATATTACAAATAATCCTTCCACCATCCAGTTATCATCCAAACAAGATGCGGAGAATTTTAGATACTTATGATTGGCTATCACCGAAATATCAATGGAGACATACTTATAAAGAAGTTGAACAATGGTTTAAAGAAGCTGGGTTCCGAAAAATAGAAAGATTGAGCTGTTCGGTATCAGTCAAAGGTAAGAAATAAAGGAGGAGAACCAAAAATGAAAATACTAGATTTGGGTGGTATTAAGGAAATTAAGGAAAGTAATAATATTATTACGGTCAATATTGGAGGATTGGGTGACATCGAACTCGATCTGAATGCATTCCCATATCCATTTGACGATGAGAGTTTTGATGAAGTTAGAATATTTCATGTGCTTGAACATTTAAAATTTCCTTTAAAAGTTATGGAAGAAGTCTGGAGAATATTAAAACCGAATGGTATTGTTAGAATAAAAGTGCCTTATTGGAAAATTTTCTCCATCTTTATGAATCCTTTTCATTTACAGACATCAGGCGTCAAAAATCACACAAACAAGAATTTGAAATTAACACTTATTTAAAAGGTGATATAATGAAAGTGGTTTTCATGATACCTACAAGAGTCGGCGAATTTAGCTATAAAGTTCCTAAAGGTGCTGTGAGTTACTATACTGTGAAAGAAGCTGTAAGACGAGGATATATAAATAAAATTATATGTTATGGTAGGGGTAAAGATGTAAATATAAACTTAAATCTATTCAAAAACCCCCTTTTACATTGGAGAATTGGGTGGGCAATTTACAATTTTGGTCGTTACGGATTGAGATTACCATTTAATCTCCAAACAGAAATATTTGATATCATTGGGTCTTATTATATAAGTTATATAAGTCGTGATATAGATATATTTCATTCATACCCATTCACGAGTCGATCTATAGAAAAAGCTAAAAAGTTGGGGATTATCACATGTGTCCAAACAGAAACTGTACATCCAAATTTTGTTGAAAAGATTTTACTTATGCCAAAATATTTATTGTCCAAACTTATATCATCCTATAATAATGCAGATTACATTTTATCTATTTCTGAATTTGCAAAGGAGACTTTCTTAAAAGAGGGTTTCCCAGAAGATAAAATTATTTACATTCCTTGTGGCGTTGACGAAAAAAGATTCGTACCGGGAATAAAAAAAGATGCTGTATTCAGAGGCCTTTTTGTGGGTGCATTAAGAGATTATAAAGGAATAGAATATCTTCTTAAGGCATGGCATGAATTAAATCTAAAGAATTCAGAACTTGTTTTATGTGGTGAGGCTTGTGATAAAAAAACACGAAAGCTTATTGACAAGTATCGTAACAAGATAAATATAAAAACTCCAGGATATGTAGATCCCGTGTATCATTATCAAAATGCAAGTATTTTTATTATGCCTTCATTAGTAGAAGGAGTAAATAAAGCTGTTCTTGAAGCTCTGGCTTGCGGCTTACCAACCATTATTACAAATAATGGAGGTGAAGTGGTAAGGGACGGAATAGAGGGTTTTGTGATTAAACCTAAAGATGTGAATATTCTCAAAGAAAAAATAGAATACTTCTATAATAACCCTGCTGAGGTAAAACGAATGGGAAAAAACGCAAGAAAGCGTATTATATCAAATTTTACTTGGGAACATTATTCAAAGAGGGTGGCTGATGCATATAAATATGTATATGAGACCATAAATTGAATGTATGAATTTATTTTATCTTTGTAAATTTATTTATATCTAAACTTCTATTATTTATTGAAATTAGTAACAGGGATATTATGAAAATATTACTTAGTGGAATAGATGGGTATATAGGTTGGCCTTTAGCACTGAAACTTTCAAAATGGTTTAGAGAAGCTGAGATTTTTGGAATAGATAATTTAGGTAGGAGAAAATGGATAGAAGAAGTTGGTTCTAAAAGTGTAGTTCCTATACTTCCAATAGAAGAGAGAATAAAAGTAGCAGAAGAGAATGGTTTCGATAATATAAGATTTATTTACGGAGATCTAACAGATAAAGATTTTGTAAATAATGTTGTGAAAATATTGAAACCAGACGTTGTTTTACATTTAGCTGCACAACCAAGTGCACCTTATTCACAGATAAACATGGATAGAGCATATTATACGCAAAAGAATAATGTTTTTGGAACTTTAAATTTATTGTGGGCTTTGAGAGAAAATGAATTGATAGATACACATTTTATAGAAACTACAACAACAGGTATATATGGTGCTCCGAATATAAACATAGATGAGGGATTTGTTAAAGTATCTGATGATGATGGAAATGAGGATATTTTGCCCTTTCCAAATATAGCAACTAGTTGGTATCACATAACAAAAGGTTTTGATGCAGTAAATATGTGGCTAATGAATTTTCAAACAGGAATGCCTTGTACCGATGTGAGAACAAGTATAGTTTATGGTGTTAATACAGAAGAGACAAAAAAAGACGAGAGGCTCCTAACGAGATTTGATATTGACTTTTACTTTGGAACATTGTATAATAGATGGTGTTCCATGATAATACTGGATAAGCCGTTAACTGTGTATGGAAGTGGGGACCAAATAAAACCTTTTATTAGTCTTGAGGATTGTTGCAGAAGCTTAGTAGAAATTGTTAAAAGGGGAAATAAAGGGGAGTATAGGGTTTACAACCAGCTTACTGAATATGTAAGAATAAGAGAGTTTGCGGAAGAGTTGAACAAGAAAAGTGACGAGCTTTTTGGAAAACCTCCTGGGATAGAATTTATACCGAATCCCAGAAAGGAAAAAGAAGAAAGTGAGTATAAGTTTAAGAATGACAAATTTATCAAGCTTCTTAACGGCAAGTATACAAGGATGTTTGATGAACTTAAGGATACTTTAGAAGTTTTAGACAGACATAGAAAAACCATAGAGGGTCTTAGTGGCCGGTTACTATCTAAATAATGGTTGAAAATTCTATGAAAAGGATTCCATTGGCAAAACCAATATTAGGGGATGAAGAATTACAGAAAATTAGGGAAGTATTTGATTCAGGATGGATACTTAATGGTCCAAGAGTGAAAGAGTTTGAAAACAAATTCAAAGAATATATTGGATGTAAACATGCAATTGCGGTTAGCTCCTGTACTGCAGGTATGGATTTAGCTTTAAAAGCTCTTAATGTAGAAGGTGGAGAAGTTATACTACCAGCATTTAATTTTATAGCAGCAGGAATAGCGGTTTTACAAAATAATGCAAAACCAGTATTCACAGATGTGGATGAAAAAACTTGCAATATAGATCCTGAGAAATTAAAAGAAAAAATTAATAAAAAAACAAAAGCGATACTTTTATGTCACTATGCCGGGTTATCAGCAAATATGGATCCAATACTTGAAATTGCAAATGATTACAATATCCCTATAGTTGAGGATGCTGCACATGCTTTAGGTTCTGAATATAAAGGTAGAAAAGTTGGTACTTTAGGTGATATAACAGTTTTTAGTTTTGGTCCTGTAAAAATGATAACTACAGGAATGGGTGGAATGGTGACTACAGATAATGGAGATATTGATAATAAGATAAGAGTTCTGCGTTCTTATGGTATGAATAAATCAGCATATGAAAGAGAAGTATCTAATAGTTCTCAGCCTTGGAACTATTCAATAAAAATGCTTGGGCATAATTTTAGAATGACTGATATCGCTGCTGCTATAGGTTTAATTCAACTATCGAAATTGGATCTTTTTATCGAAAAAAGAAGAAATTTCGCAGATATGCTTACAAAAGAATTAAAAACAATTAATGAAATAGAACCACCGATAGAACCACAAGAATACAAACATGCATACCTTTATTATGTTATAAAAATTAAAGACGGGTTAAGAAATAAATTGGCAAAACATATGTTAAAGAAGGGTATAGGTGTCAGTGTTCATTGGGATCCCCCGTTACACCTTCACAATTTGATGAGAAAATATGGATACAAAGAAGGTGATTTCCCCATAACTGAAAAATTATCAAAAGAAGTTTTAACATTGCCTATGGGACCTCATTTAACTTTTGATGATATAGAATACATTGTGGATTGCATAAAAGAGGTGTTTAAATGAGAATTTTAATAACAGGAGGAGCTGGATACATAGGATCGTTTATTGTAGAAGAGCTTGTTGGGAGAGGCCATGAAGCTATAGTGTTTGATATCTCGGTTAAGGATTCTGTAAAAAAGGATAATGTTGAATATATAAGAGGAGATGTTTTCGATACAAGATCCGTTGAGGATGCTTTAGCAAAATGTGATGTAGTAATACATATGGTTGGTCTTCCTCACGTTCCAAAAGCACAGAAAAATCCTATGCTAAGTTTTAAATTAAATGTAGAAAGCGTTCAGTATGTTTTAGAAGCCATGAGAAGAAACGATGTTAAAAAGATAATTCTTCCATCATCAGCTGCTGTTTATGGAATAACTGAAAAAATTCCAGTAAAAGAGGATTATGAACTAAAACCAAATACCATATATGGTCATCACAAACTGATAGCAGAAGAAATTACTAAAAGCTATAAAGAAAATTATGGAATAGAATATACTATATTAAGACTTTTTAATGTTTATGGTGGTCCACAGTCTCAGGGTGTATTAAATATCTTTATAGAAAAGGCAAAACTGGGAGAACCTATAATAATATATGGTGGAAATCAGCTCAGAGATTTTGTATATGTTAAAGATGTTGTAAAAATTTTCATAGATTCTTTAAAAAGGAAAGATGCAAAAAATGAGATAATAAATGTAGGTAGTGGCAAAGGAAAAACAATAAATGAAGTAGCTGAAATTGTTAAAGAATTCTTCCCAAACTTAGAGATAATAAAAAGAAACTCTGATGGTAGAGAATATGATTCAATAGCTGATATAACAAAATTAAAGAGGATATATGAGTTTGTACCAGATTCCTCCCTTGAAACTTTTAAAAAAGTTGTAAAATGGTTAATAAAGTATGATGTATCCTATTAAGAAGCTTGTTAATAATATAAAAAGTAGCAGGGGTAGAAGATTTCTAATTTATATGTTACTAGAAAAAATTCAAAGATTATTACCTTATCCTAATTTAAGAGTAATGTTTCTCAAATTGTTAGGAGCGAAAGTTGCGGATGATGTCATTATTCATGAAACAATCTTCCAAAATCCATACGTTAATGGTTTTAGAAACTTAATCATGGAATCAAAAGCCAGTATACAACCCGGATGTATAATTGATTTGGCTGATAAGGTAATATTAAGAGAGATGTGCACCATTTCTCAAGGTGTTATAATACTCACACATTCTGATCCAGGATATAAACTCGATAAACCTTTAGCAAAGATATATCAACCTTACCATAAACCAGTGGAAATAGGAAAGGGTGCTTGGATAGGAGCCGGTGCTATAATATTTCCAGGTGTGAAAATTGGTAAATTAGCTGTTGTTGGAGCAGGCACAGTAGTTCTAAATGACATCCCACCAAAATCAGTTGCTGTAGGTGTGCCTGCAAGAATTGTTAAAAACTTAAATAATATTATTTAATCTTGTTTATTTAATGAACAGTTGTAAGGTGTATATTATGAAATTTGCTATAAGAGATGATGATACAAATTATTTTACAAGACCAGAAGATTTAATTAAGATCTATAAGAATATATGGGATACAGTTCCAATTTCGCTTGCTGTAATCCCCTTTGTTCACACCACTCTTGTTAGCGTGCCACCGGAGTATAAAAATGACAATAATTTTTTTCCTATAAAAAAGAATAAAAAACTCATAAAATTTTTAAAAAAACAGATATCTATTGGAAAAATTTCCATTATGCTTCACGGTTATGGACACCAAGTGTATGAAAATGAACATGAATATAATTTGAAAGATTATAATATTCTATATAAAAAAACAAAAGAAGGAAAAGAATATCTTGAAAATTTATTTGAGATTGAAATAAAATCCTTTGTTCCACCAAATCATGCACTATCCAAAGAAGGTATGAAGGCTGTGGTTGCTAACGGTTTAAACATCGTTGGTACCGCTTCTTTACATAAAAGATTTACATTTAACCCTAAATATATCATTAACCTTGCAAAAGTTTTTACTTTCAGATTGCAACACGGTAAAAAACCTTTAAGGTACCCATATGTTTTAGATTTTGGTGATCACAAAGAGATTTATTGTTATGTCATTACACCGCATGTAACTTTAAAAGAACTTATCGATGCACTTTATTTTGTTCATAGAAAAAACGGTGTTTTCTGTGTGACAGGTCATGTTCACAGCATGTCAACACGTAAAATAAAAATAATGAAAAGAATTGTGGAGGAAAGTAAGAAACTCCCTGATGTGGAATACGTCACCATTGATGAGATCTTCGAGCAATCTTCTTCAAAACACTTCTTATAAAACCCATCCTTATTCCAGTTCTTTTTTCAACTGCATTTATCATCTTCAAATCCTTTTCATCAAAGGCCCTGAAGAGAACAAGAAACATCAAATAAAGGCTCCAAAACAACGCAAAAAGGAAAGCGACCCAGAGCAAGCTCAACGGAAAAGTATTCTTTATCGTGTAAATCAATAGAATAGACAATCCCCCTGCAAACAAAGGTCTCACATAGTGCTTTCCAAACGGGATAATCCTCATATGTTTGTTTGCGATAATCATATTCATCCAATACTGTGAAATGATGGAAAGAGATGTTGCCAACGCCGCTCCCGTTATACCGAAAACAGGTATCAGAACAATGTTCAACACCACATTCAGACAAGCCGCAACGAGGCTGGTGAAAAGAAGAAGCTTGGTTTTTTCCAAAGAACTGAGAATCCCACCACCAGGCCCGGTTATTACTGAAAGAAAATACCCTAGGGACAACACAGACAATGGCATTGCAGCGGAAACGTATCTGCTATCGAAGAGTATGGTTAAGATGTTGTCAGGAAAGACAACAAAAAGCAGAAACAATGGCAGACACGCGATGAAAATCCATTTGGATACAGAAAGATAGACTGAGCGCATCTCATCTTTTTTTCTCAGCGCGTAAAGCGATGTTATAACAGGAACGAAAAGCATATTCAGGGAATCAGGAAAGACCATAATAAGCACCGAGGCAGGTCTCGCTACATTGTATATTCCAACCGCAGCAGCATTAAGGAAATATCCTATCATTAGTGTGTCCGTCCAAGTCAGGAGTATGTAAATCATGGGTGTGAACGCGAGGGGCCAGGAGTAGGACAGGAGCCTTTTAACATCCGTTTTTGCCTTCACTTTTGATCTGAAAATTTTATGCACTCTAAACTCTAGGAAATATAACATAAGTAGCGATGTCATAATAACAGAAAACATCACAGCTGTGCTCACTCCAACAACACCGAGGCCGAATAACAGGAAAAGAATAGTAAGAAAAAACCTCACCGGCTGCATAAAAAACTGCTCCGCATAGACAGGATATTTCGCATTATTGAAACCTCTTGATATAAAAACAAACAGCTGTCTCAATGTGTTGAACGGCATTGCCAGAATGAAAACAGGCATTATGGCCAGGAGACCTTCCTCTCCGAAAAAAACATAGGCAAGATAAGGAGAAATCAGATAGAAAAACAGGGAAACAAGTATCGATGTCAGAATCACAATCTTTACCGATGTCAATACAACCCCTTTAACATAATCCTCTTTTCCCTTGCTTTTGTAGTAAGAGACAAATCGCATCACTCCAGCGTTTAATCCGAATGTAGACAGAATAGTTCCAATTCCAAGAAACATTATCCCTATGTTAAGCAGACCGTAATCACTCGGCCCGAGCCATCTTGCAGTCACGATCGCATAAACAAAACTGAATGCTTTTGAGAAAATTGCTCCAATAAAAAAGAAACCAGCTCCCTTGAGGATTGTCTTCAGCGAGGTGTCAACGTCCATAAAAATAAATTGGAAATTGTTAAATAATATTTCCCGAAAAGAATTTATCTTTTATTTGTAAACAACACTTTGTGTTTGGTATGAAAAAACCAAAACTTTATTTCGTTCTTGCAACCGCCGGAGACCTAGAAGTACAAGAAAGATTAGGTTTTCTGCAAAGATTTAAAAAACAAATAGAGTTTTATAAAAAAGAGTTTGATGTTGAGGTTCTCTCGGCTGATAAAAAGAACTATTCTCGTTATCTTGGAGTCAGACACAGAACCTGTCCATTAATGATTAATAAACCACTAATCAAGCACATAATGTATGCACTTTTTCTCATAATTTCCAGTATAAGCTTCAAGAAGGGTGTTATAAAAACATGGGGAACAATGTATCCTTCATTGCCTTTTATGAAAATTATATCCAGAAATCCCATAGTTTCAAGCTATCATTATGATTGGATCGAGCAAGAAAAGATTCATCATAATGTGTTGAAATGGTTGGTAGCTGTACTGACGGAAAAGCTTGCTTTTCTTGGAATAGATTTTCTTATTCCCACAACAGAAAGATTGCAAAGAAAATTCAGTTATCGCAACATACAGACAGAAGTAGTCCCCAATTTTGTGGATAATTCGGTTTTTTACCCTTCACTCAAGAAGAAACGACAGATAGTATATATAGGAAGACTTGTTTGGTATAAAGGTGTTGATATTCTCTTAAAGGCTGTAAGTATGTATGATAAAAGCATCAAGCTTTTCATAATAGGCTCTGGAAGCGATGAATTAAGACTTAAGAAACTGGCGAAATCTCTCTTGCTAAAAAATACAGTTTTCACGGGCTCTTTGGACCAGAATTCTGTTGCTTCTTATTTAAGGGAATCTTATGCACTCATTTTACCTACCATAACGATGGAGGGTCATCCAAAGGTCATTATAGAATCACTTGCTTGTGGAACACCTTGTATTGTCACAGACGTTCTGGGCTCGAGGGAGATTATAAAAAATGGATATAATGGGTTGGTAGTTCAACCGAAAGACGCAAAACAGCTTTCAGCTGCAATTAAAACCATATTCGAAGACAATGAACTTAGAAAGAAACTTTCGGAAAATGCCATAAAGGAATCCAGAAAATATTATATAAAAAACGTTATGAGAAAAGAGATGAAGATTATTAAGAAACTTGCAAACTCTTAAACAAATTCACGATCTTCTATAATCCTTTTAAATACACCTCTTATATCCACAATATGAGTACCGTTTTTGTACATGTTCCTGATTCTTTCAACAACATCTTCTCTTCTAAAAACATCATGGTCTGTAACAACAATTACATGATCAACATCGTCAATATCATCTAAATTCTCAACACTCTTTATACCAAATTCTTTTTCAATCTCTTCTCTCGTGAGAAGTGGTTCGTATGCGAATATTTCTCTCAAACCAGCTTGCTTGAAAATATTTATTATGTTTTTTGAAGGAGCGTTCCTACTATCTTTTACATTTCTTTTGAACGTCAGACCCATCAAAAGTATCTTGGTGTGCGACAGATCTTTACCAGAACTTTTAACAGATTCAATGACCTCATTAGCTACCATAACAGGCATATCGTCATTAATCTCTCTTCCTGCCAGTATCACCTTGGGTTCGTAACCTATCTGTCTGGCCTTGTAGACAAGGTAATATGGGTCTACCGGTATGCAGTGGCCACCAACGAAGCCTGGAGAATACCTATGGAAGTTCCACTTGGTAGCAGCCGCATCTAAAACATCATTTATGTCAATGTTCATCTTTCCGAATATTATGGAAAGCTCATTCACCAAGGCGATGTTCAGGTCCCTCTGTATGTTCTCTATAACTTTTGCTGCTTCAGCTGTCTTTATATCCTTCGTCTTGTAGACACCTGCATCTACAACCTTCCTGTAAAGCATTTCCAGAACATCTCCTGTATTTTTATTCATACCTGCAACTATCTTGACAACGTTTCTGAGATTGTGTTCCTTATCCCCCGGATTCATTCTCTCAGGAGAGTATCCTACAAAGAAGTCCCTGTCGCACACAAGCCCCGACTCTTTCTCCAGAATGGGTTTCAAGACCTCTTCCGTGACACCGGGATAAACCGTGGATTCCAAGACAACAACACAACCCTTTTTTATGTTCCTACCAACAATCCTTCCAGCTGACTTTACATAGGAAAGATCCGGTTCTTTGTTCTCTTTTATTGGTGTCGGGACGCATATTATAACAAAATCAGCTTCCTTTATCGCATTTTCATCCGATGTGAACCGCAAATCATGTTTGTTCACTGTTTCCTTCAAGTAATCATTCTCCGTCTCTCCTGTCGCATCAACACCGTCATTGAGTTGCTTCACCCTTTCTTCATTAAGGTCGAATCCCACAACTTTTAGACCAGCTCTGGCAAACTCGATTGCAAGAGGCAGACCTACATAACCAACACCTATGACACAAACAACAACCTCATTCCTCTCCAGTTTTCTTTTCAGATCTTCCATCATAATCTCTTCCTGAACCATTCTATGGTTTCCTTTAAGCCTTCTTCAATATCATACTGTGGTTCATAACCAAGTATTTCCCTTGCCTTTGATATGTCAGCAAGAGAGTGTCTTATATCTCCCTTCCTCGGTTCAGTGTGAACCGCTTCGAGTTTTTTACCAATAATAGTACATATCTTTTCAAGCAATGTATTTATACTTATCCTTTCCCCTCTCGCTATGTTGAAGATGTCATGTCCTATACCAGATGCGTTCATAGCAAGTATATTGGCTTTTACCACATCCTTGACATATGTGAAGTCCCTTGTCTGTTCACCATCTCCGTAAATAACGGGTCTCTCTCCTTTTATAACAGCCTTTATGAATCTTGGAATGACAGCAGCATACTCAGAGTCTGGGTTTTGCCTTGGACCATAGACGTTGAAGTATCTCAGGCCTATGGACCTTATCCCGTAAACCTTGTGGAACACAGAAAAATAATATTCCATAGCGAGCTTACTGACTGCGTATGGAGAGAGGGGTTTGGGAATCATATCCTCCTTTTTAGGTAGTACTTCTGTATCACCATAAACAGATGATGAAGAAGCGTATACTATTCTTTCAACGTCATATCTCCTTGCTGCCTCAAGAATGTTAAGGCTGCCTTCAACATTCACAGAATTCGTTTCCACAGGGTTTTCTACAGACCTGCTCACAGAAGGCAAAGCTGCCTGGTGGAGAATGTAGTCACAACCTTTGACCGTTTCCATTACCTTGTCTTGGTTCCTTATGTCTATACGAGCTATCTCAACCTTCTTAGATAAGTCCTTGATGTTCTCTTCGTTTCCGGTAGAAGCATTATCCAAAATCTTGACAGAAAACCCATCTTTGAGTAGTTTCTCTACTATGTTAGATCCTATAAAGCCAAACCCACCTGTTACAAGAACTACCGTCATAATACTAAAACTGTTAATATTTTTTATAATCTTATCGGAGAAAGCCATTCAGAAACCTAATCTCCTTTTTCCTCATGGTTTCAAGTTTTTTCATAAACCAAACTATTTTCTAATAGTTTTAAAAAACTAACAACAATTCCATATATCAGAGGTGAACTATGAAAATACTTCTTGTAAACCCACCGTGGTATTCTGAAGAAGGGGATATCTCACCAACATTCTCTTTAGGAATAGCATATATTGCTGCAGTTCTCAGGGAGAATGGTCATAAGGTTATGCTCATAGACGCTGATGCCGAGGGCATTTCATGGAAAGAGTTTAAGAAAAGACTGAAGAACTTTTCTCCTGACGTTCTTGGTATAACCTCAACAACATCCACATACTTCTCGGGTATAAGAGCGGCACAACTTGGAAAGGAGATTGGATGCTTTACTGTGATGGGAGGTCCTCACGTCTCTGCAATACCACACGAATCACTCGCAAAGTCAAAATACCTGGACGCAGTGTGCAGAGGAGAAGGCGAATATACTATGCTGGAACTTGTGGAAAAACTTGAGAACGGAAAACCGCTGGATGATGTGAAAGGTCTTTCCTTCAGAAAGGGAAGGAAAATCATACATAACCTGCCGAGAGAACCGATACGTAACCTGGATGAGCTTCCTTTTCCCGCAAGAGATCTTCTCCCTATGAAGCAGAAATACAGGACATTATGGGGTCATCCGGCAGGTCATATATTCTCAAGTCGCGGTTGCCCGAACACGTGCACGTTCTGTGCTTCGCATCTTGTTTTCGGAAAGGCAGTGAGGTTCAGAAGTCCAGAAAACGTCCTTGACGAGATAGAGGAAATGGTCAACAGATTCGGAATCAAACAGTTCGCTTTCAGTGACGATACTTTCACGACATGGCCCAGAAGGGTTGAACAAATATGTGATGGTATAATTGAAAGAGGGCTTGATGTGAAATGGGTGTGCCAGGCAAGAGCGAACACGGTGAATTACGGTCTTCTCAAGAAGATGAAAGATGCTGGCTGTATTCAGATAGATTATGGTGTGGAATCAGGAGACCCGGAGGTTCTAAAGAAAATGAAGAAAAACATAAATCACGAGCAGGTTAAAAGAGCCATAAGGTTAACAAACCTTCTTGGAATGAAAACATTTGCCTACTATATTATAGGCACCCCATATGACGATCTTGAAACAACCAGAAAGACCATAAACTTTGCCAAGAAACTCGGTGCATCCCGTTCCTACTTCAATATTCTTGTCCCGTATCCCGGAACAGAAATATATAACGAGGCAAAAGCCAACGGAACGCTGCTCATAGAGGATTGGTCCGAGTTTCATCAAGAAAAAAGCATAATAAAAACAAAACTGCCACGCTGGTATATAGAAAAGGTTTACAGGAGAGCAAAGATGGAACTGTTTTTAACCGAGTTCTTCCGCGAGGTCAGACACCTGCGTTTCAGGGAAGTCTGGAATGATACCAAAAGAGGGGTAAATTTTTTGAAACGAAAAATAAAAATAGTTTAAATGAAAATTTCAGTAATAATTTGCACAATCAATCGTGATAAGGAGCTTAAGAAGTGCTTGTTCTCTTTGAAGAATCAAAGTAGAAGACCTGATGAAATAATAATAGTTTCAAACAAAAAATACAGAATTCCAGGAGCAAAGATATATACTCCCAATACAGGACTCCCTCAAGCACGAAATCTCGGTCTGTCCAAGACCGATGCAGATATAATTTTCTTCTTTGACGACGATACAATCGTGGACAGGGATTACATAAAAAATGTGATAAAGGTTTTTGAAGAACATCCGGATGCAGGTGGAGTGACCGGAAGAATCCTTGAAAGGAAAAAACACAGAATAAAAACAGGTCTTCTTGGAAGGATTATGAAGCTTTACGCTAGGCTGTTTGGCATTAGTGGTTTTTTTGTAAATCTTGATGGTATAGGAAGAGTTCTGGATACCGGGTTTACTGTGACAAACTTCGAAAAAATTAAATTCCTACAGAAGGTTGAAATACTAAGCGGTTGCAATATGGCATACTCAAGAAAAGCCATAGAGAAGACAGGTCTTTTTGACGAGGGTTATATAGGCAACGCCTATTACGAGGATGCAGACTACAGTTACAGAGTTTTCCTGAATGGTTTCTCTCTTTATGCCACGCCTGATGCGGTTGTTGATCACATCGTTACACCAACAAACAGGGCATCCCTGCCAAAACTGAAGTATTTTCAGCTTGTCAATCAGAAGAGATTCTTCAGGAAGAATGTCTACAGGGGAAGTATAAAAAGATTGGTAAGGTACAAAATAAGCCGCTGGGCTCTTTTCATTCCAATTCTTGTGTTCTCGATTTATTTTAAAAATTTAGATATGATAAAATATTATATAAAAGCAGAGTTGAGATAATGATAGATTATCTCTTTAAAACGTTTCTTATGTTTGACAGGTTGTATTCAAAACTAAAAGATAAAATTATTTGGAAGTATGGCTTGTTGAAATACGGTATGCATCCTAAGAATGTATTTAATTACAGATATGAATTTTTCCTGGAAAACGTAGAAAAAAATGATGTAGTGATTGATATAGCATGTGGTACAGGTGTTATACTGAAGAAAATATCAGGAAAAATAAAAAAGGGTTATGGAATAGACCTGAATCAGCTATTAAGATAGCACGTGTGAAACACAGTTCTGATAACATTGAGTACACAGTTTCGGATATATTTGACATAAATTACAAGTCCTTAAAAAAAGATATAAAATACAACACTGCAATATTATCTCACATTTTGGAACATATAAAGGATGTACCCTCTTTTCTAAAAAGATTAAATGCTGAAAAATTGCTGATATGTGTTCCGAGTCAGGAAAACTGGAGAACAAAGCTTCTTATAGAAATGGGACTGCCTTATTTCAGTGATTCAACACACTACAGAGAATATACACGAAAGATGTTAATAAACGATTTATCAAAAGCTGGTTATAAGGTATCTTATATTGGATTTAATCCAGAAGGAGAGATTGTCTGCAAAGCGGTTAAATCACTTTCTTAAAAAATCCACAAACTTTCTAATTCCTTCTTCTAGATCAACCTCAGCTCTCCAGCCGAGTTTCTCTTCAGCTTTTTTGCAGTCCAAAACTATTCTTCTAACCTCTCCAGGCCTCTCTTCAGCGTAAATAGCATCTCCTTCATAACCGATCATATCTTTCAGTATCGAAAAGACCTTGTTCACTGAAACCTCCTTTCCTGTTCCTATGTTGAAGCAGTCGTTCTTGAACTTACTCTCAGTAGCAATCAGGTTCGCCCTAGCAACATCGGTGACGTAAACAAAGTCCCTTGTCTGTTCACCATCTCCGTAAATAATGGGTCTCTCTCCTTTCAGCATCTTGTTCGCGAAGATTGCTATAACACCTGCCTCACCGTAAGGGTCCTGGCGGGGACCGTAAACGTTTCCGTATCTGAGGTTTACCCATTCAATACCGTAAATCTCACCGTAATGTTGAATGTAAAGTTCAGCTTCGTACTTTGAAATACCATAGGGAGAGATTGGTTTTATTGGATAATCCTCAGGTACAGGAATCTTTGAGGGATTTCCATACAAAGCACCTCCTGTGGAGGCGAACACTATTCTTCTGACATCGTGTTTCCTACATGCTTCAAGAATATTCAACGTTCCAAGAACGTTAACCTTCGCGTTAAACATCGGGTCTTTCACAGATTTCACAACACTGGCCTGTGCGGCCAGGTGGAGAACACGTTCTGGTTTTGTTTCTTTGAATACAGAATCAATGTTTCCTGTTATGTCCAGAGGAAAAAATTTCACTTCTTTTTTAAGATTATCTCTCTTGCCGGAGGAAAGATTGTCCAGTACAGAAACATCGTAACCTCTTTCCTTGAGTATGTCGACTGTGTGAGAACCTATGAACCCTGCACCACCTGTTACCAGGACATTTACCATAAAATTCACTTATAGAAACGAATATTAAAATAGTTAATTCTTGTGGTTTTGGATTTTTTTGAGTGTTTTTTGATGAAAAGTGATATTTTATGGATTTAGATTTGTTTATCTTAATGGTTTCTAATGAACCAACAGTAAGATTTTATGTTCAGAAAACCATCCCATCTTTAAGATGAACCGTGTTTCACACTCATTCCTATCATCTCTATTTATAAATAGTTCTGAAAGGATTTAATTAGACATATGCTCTTAATCCTAATCAAATAAAAAATGAATTTATCTTTGTGTGATTATATATGTGCGGTATATGTGGTTTTAACTGGAATGATAAAGGTCTATTGAAGAGAATGGGAAAAGTTCTTTCTCACAGAGGACCGGACCAAAGTGGCAGTTATTCAGACGATTATGTGTCACTATCCCATAGAAGGCTCAGTATTATAGACCTGTCCATAAGAGGGAAACAACCGATGAGTAATGAGGATAACAATATCTGGATTACATACAATGGTGAAATCTACAACTTTAGGGAGATAAGAAATGAACTGGAAGCAAAAGGTCATAAGTTCTTCTCCGATACAGATACGGAAGTAATAATCCATGCCTATGAGGAATATGGTATAGATTGTCTTAAGAAATTCAATGGAATGTTTGCTTTTGCTATATACGACTCACAAAAGAAAACGATATTCTTGGCGAGAGATAGAATTGGAATAAAGCCCTTGTATTATTATTTCAAGAATGGTGAATTCGTTTTTGCCTCAGAAATAAAGTCCATTCTAGAATACGAAGGTATCAGACCTGAAGTTGACTATAACTCCCTGAACAAGTTTATGATGTTGAGATATGTTCCTGGAGAAAACACAATTCTTCGCAACATAAAGAGATTAAGTCCTGGAAGTTTCCTCCTGTTCGACATAAAGAAAAAATCCCTTTCAAAGAACAGTTACTGGGACGTAAAAGAGGTTGTCTTGAAAAAAAGTAAGGAATATTTCACAAAAAAACTGCTTTCTCTTCTAAAGAGATCAGTTGAAAGACGTTTGATTTCAGATGTTCCCATAGGGGTTTATCTTTCTGGTGGAATAGATTCCAGCACAATAGTCGGAATTCTGAGAAGTATTAATCCTGAAGGTGAGATAAGGACGTTTTCAGTAGCATTTGAGGAGGATGTGGATAATAGCGAATTAAGATATTCGAGGTTGGTCTCGGAATATTTCGATACCGTTCATAAAGAGATTGTGATAGGTTCAAATGTAATAAAGAAAATGCCTTTGATTGTCTGGTACTTAGATGAACCTTTGGCAGATCCGGCAGCAATCCCAAACTATTTCTTATCAGAAATCGCGAGAAATTATGTAAAGGTTATATTAACAGGAGATGGGGGAGATGAGATCTTCGGTGGATATGATCAGTACAGGTTTCTTCTGATGCAGAAATACATAAGAATTGTACCGTTTTCCATTTTGTCAACCATTGCAAACAAACTCCCTGACAGTGTTTTTAACAAATTTTACAGGCTCGGGACCCAGACAGGTAAAGAAGAAATGTTGAAAAGGACGAAAAGGATGCTTGATGCGTATGGAAACCATTCAAAATCATATTTCGAGATAGTGTCAATATACGACGATGATGAAAGGAATCTGGTTCTCACAAAGAATGTCAAGAGAAAAGTAAGAATACAGGAATACCATGATTTCTACAATAAAACGATTTTCTCCAAACCAAAAGAATTTCTTAATAAATTCCTTTACTTCGATTTAAAAGAACTTTTACCTAATTCCTATCTTATAAAGACCGACAAAATGACTATGGCAAACTCCATTGAGGGAAGGGTTCCATTTCTTGATCATGAAATTGTTGAGTTTTCTTTCACAATTCCGAGTAATCTGAAGATACGCTGGTATACCACGACAAAATATATTTTGAGAAAGAGCATTCGTAGCATAATACCATCCAGAATATTTAAAAGAAAAAAGTATACGTTCCATGTTCCGATAAACACGTGGCTGGTACACAGTCTTGAGCACTTCTCAAACATTCTGGACGAAAGAGAGATAAAAAGACAGGGATACTTTGATATTTACTACATCAAAAAAATATTGGATAAAAGAAAAATGTCAAGCCTTTTTTATGCAAGGCAGATATGGAATATAATAAACTTCCAGTTGTGGCATAAAATATATATAGATAAGGAGAAACCCAAAATTTAAGGGTCACGGACCCTTTATCCTGTTTCTATTAACAATAAGTTCTGCCAGCAAACCGAAGAAGAATATCTGCAACGAGCTCAGAATCAATATAACAGAAAGTTCTCCAAGGCTGTTGTTGAGAAGAAAGTCCCTTATACCACGTAACACCCCAAGCATGAAAACAAGAACACTTAAAGGGAAAAACACCTTGAGTGGTCTGAAATAAAGGGCTATCTTTGAAAGAAGTTTGTTGAATCCTATGAAATCTCTGATCGGATTTATGGATGATTTTCCCTCTCTCTTGAAATAATCGATCGGTACGTATTTCACATTATAATTGTTACAGAGAGCTGCTATAGTCAATGTGGTTGTGAAAGAGAAACCGTCAGGAAACAATCCCCAGAACTGATACACCATATCCTTTCTGAATACTCTTAATCCAGAATTCAGATCTGGTATCTTAGTGTTGGTTATGTAATTAGATATTTTTCCTATTAACCACTTCGCAGGCCTTCTAAGAAGAGGTATATCCCTTTTCTTAGAAACTCGAGCACCAATCACCATATCATGGCCTTCTATGTTGTCCAGAAGTTTCTTAATGTCCTTTGGAGAATACGTCTGATCAGCATCTATTATGATTATCCAATTTGCTGATGCGGCCCTGATACCTCTTTTCAGGCTGTAGCCATAACCCCTGTTGTTTTCATTTGTTAAAACCTTGATGCCTTTCAAACTAGATAATATCTTCTTTGTACCATCCGAGGAACCGTCATTCACAACAATTATCTCATAGGATTTTTTGATACTTCTCATTACGGCTTTGACTTCTGACACTATTTTCTTTATACTTTTTTCTTCGTTATATACAGGTATGACAACGGAATATTCAACCATACTTACCTAAAAATAATATTTGTATATAATAATAATTTTTTGACCGTTCTTGTAGAATTTTTTTATCACTTCAAAATTATTACTACTTTCTAGATATTTGTAGATTTCTGATGAAAAAACAAAATCAGGTGGAGGTCTTATTGTGTTATAAGGTCTTTTTATCGGCAGTTCTATTCCTGCATATTTTATATTATAGTACTCTTCGCGAGGATTCAGAGAGAAGTCGTCATATAAAGACCATATCACGTATGACACATTATTGTCTCTTAACCACTTCTCATCAAAGTAAACATAAGTTTTTATTTTTCCCTCCCTGGTTAGTGACACATATTTATTATAATTCGGATTAGATGGATTTGTGATTATATCAAAATACTCCTCATAGGTAATGGTTTTGTTATCAATATCCACATAGGTGGGAAACAAAACTATGTTTTTTGATGTGTATGTTGTGAGATATTTTCCTATCATACCTGCGGCAATGATTTCGTTTCCAAGAAACTTCGAAATGTATTCTGCTACATCATAAACTCCGTATCTTGTGTTATTATCAATGTCCATTAAATAGACCGTGTTGATAAAACCTACAATTAGACCTGCAGAGAGGATCAGAACAAAAAGAAATGCAAGTTTTCCCTTTCTTAGTGCAAAAAGACCATATATTGAAAGGAACGATATCATACCGTATATTACAGTAAGATATCTCATCAACGTGATCATTCTGGTAAAAAGGAATAAAAACGATACAATAGCCAATATTATTAGCATATGTTCCTTTTCGATATTTTTGCCATTTTTTATGTCCTTAATAACTTTCCATATTCCCAACGGCACAAACAAGAACAGTGGATTTAGAAAAAATTTTATCATCAGTCCTTGGCCTTGATATAATACTGCGTGATATATGGATTTGAACGAAAATATTGAAGGGTCAGATACATAGAGCACGGCCATTACTACTGAAGGGATTATTGTGGCAATTGAGATACTCAGCAGAAATTCTTTTGTCTTTAAGATGTTTAATTTCCTTCTATAGAGAATATAAAAAGTATACACAATAACTAACATTATTCCAGATATTTTTGAAAGAAGCGATAATACAAAAAATAAAGAAGAAAGTACGAGATGTTTTCTTTCCTTTTCAATACCTAGATAAAAGAAAAACATTGATAGCACAGCAAAAGTGGCTGACGGTAGATCTGTTGATATCTTTGATGCCCATCTAAGAAAAGATGGTAGAGTTATTATCATAAACATAACAAGATAGCCAATTGTTCTATTGTACAATGTTCTGAACAGATAGAAGTTTGCAATCAGAAAAAGAATTATGAAAAAAAGGGGAATAATGAATGTTATAGCAAAAAGATTCACACCAGAACTGTATAACAAGAAAATCATAAACGGAACAAGGGGTGGGCTGTTCCAGAAGTTTCCTATGTACTTTCCCTCCTCTGCAAGAGTTCTGCCGATGTTGATATATCTCAGATTGTCGTCATGGGTTGAGTTATATGAGAATAAAGAAGAATAAAACAGAATCACAAAAACAAAAAAGATTGACAACAATATTATATCCTTTTTCAATAAAACTTCAAGTTTTTTCAAACCATTCAGGTATTGCATAGATGAAATTTCAGCTCTTTACTTAAAAACCTACCCCACCTCTGATACTGTTAACCTAATAAACTAAATTCAGAATTGCTGTAAGAAAAGCAGTGAACGACTACCTGAGAAGGTTTCAGCTCTGATCCAGATTCAGCTTTACTGGATTTTTCAACCATAAAGTAAGACCGAAAACAGCTGAAACAACGTAGTTGAATATCAATATCATGAAGGAGAACAATACAGCGCCTTCGGCGGACAACGAAAGGAAGGAGAAAAATATTATAAGCGCGACATCCCTTGTTCCAACTCCGGAGAAGGAAATGGGAAGAACGTCAAGAAGTGTTATCACTGGTAGGACGCAGGCAACGAACACGAACGGAAGATTTATACCTGTCGCCACGGAAAGAATGTATACCTTGACTATTGTTAGTATCCATGACAGAATCGAAAGGAGAAGAGAAACGAAAATAACCTTCATTTCCCTTCTCAGCATATAAAAACCATCATAAAACTCATGAAAGGTATTGCTAACCTTTCTCTTGTATCTTGATGGGACAAATGACCTGAAGAGGGGTCTCAACAGCCCTGATGCAACCCCTTTTTTCGTGAAGGCATAGAAAGCAAGGATGAACAAGGCAAGGAAGGTAGAAACGACAAGAATCATAGCATTGAGGTAGTCACTCGCATAGTATGAAGAAAAGAGCACAAGCCCAAGAAGTGACAAGACGAACAAGACAAGGATGTCAATAATCCTGTCTGCAGCTACAGTTGCAACGGCCTTACCTAAGGGTAACCTGTCTTTTATGTAATATGCTCTGAGGAAATCTCCCATTCTGCCCGGAGTTATTATCCCTGTGAAAAAACCGATAAGCCACAGGGACATCGCTCTTCGTAGAGAAAGAGAAGTACCATAAGGCCTCAGCAGAACGTTCCACTTGAAAGCCTTTATGGCAACTATCGGAGCTTCCAAGATAGGAACGAGAACAAGAAGAGGTAGATATAACTTTCCAAACAAACTAAACATCTCGTTCCAATTGATGTTCCACAATATGAAAAAGAAAACAACAAGTCCGATTAAAGGAAGAAATCTAAGTGTTTTCATACTCTCTATTCACCGTTCTTTTCCGGTGGTGGTATCAGAAGACCCTCGTGAGCGAGCCTGTTAGCTTCTTCATATGCCTCCTTTGTTCCTATATCCATCCAGAAAGGAAGTTTTGCAACAAATCCTGAAAGCTTTCCCTGTGAAGCAAGAGTTGGAAAGACCGATCTTTCAACCTTATCTTTTTTGCGTGGAAACATCTCCAAGACATCCTCGACTTCAAGGATGTAATAACCTGCATTCGCGAGTTTGGAAGGTGCTTCCTCTGGTTTCGGTTTCTCCACAAACTTCTCTATCAGCGTAAAACCATCCCTTTCTTTCACCACTGCGATGCCGAATCTGTTCACGTCCTTTTCAGGAACCTCGAAGAGCAAAACCGTTCCAGAAATACCCAATACATTCCTGCACCCCTCGTGATAGTTCACCATTTCTTTAAGATTTACGCTTGTGAGATTGTCCCCGTAAGCCACGAGTATTCTACCAGAGGTGATATCATTGTCCACAAGAACGTGAAGAAGGTCTCCAGCAGTCTCCCTCTGAGGTGTTGGAACCGTCCTTACGGGAATGCCATAATCCCTGTGCTTTATGTAGCTGTCTATGCATATCCCATGTGTATGGGAAAGAATCCTGTCCTCAAAGTTTTCTCCTATTGTTCCAGATATAGCAACTATTATTTCTTCCACATCATTTGTAGTCGCGATGTTGCTTATTACCCAGTCAAGAACAGGTTTTCCCTTAACAGGCAGGAGAGGCTTCGGTATACCGTAGGTTAAAGGTCTCAGTCTTGTTCCTTTTCCCGCAGCAAGTATTATTGCTTTCATTTTCAACTACCTATATATTTCTAATCATTTTAATGAGTTTTTTAACTAATAAAATAATGATATTAGCTGTTAAATGTGCACAAAGTGAAGAGCAATTAAAAAAAGCAATTTCTATGATTAAAAAGTATAAATTACAAGGTTTAGAGATACAAGAAACATTTAATATAATGAAAAAGGTTTCAATAGAAAAGAGAGTAAAATTAGTAATAAAACATTTAAAAAAATCGAACATTACACATCTTGCTTATCATTATCCGATTAAAAATAAATGGGACTCTATTAAAGAAGCAAAAAATTATGATCTTGCATGGGGATCAGAAAAAATAATAAAACTTTCAAAAGAGACTATTAAAGAAGCTGCAATGGTTGCTTCAAAACTGGGTTTAGATAATTTTCTTCCTGTAAATTTTCATCTTTTCAGATTTATAGAAAAGAAAAAAATTTCTAAAGACGAGAAGAAAGTTGGATTAAAGGTCGGACAATCTATATTAATACAACTAAAAAACTACGCTGATAATATTTGTAAAGAATATGGATTATTAAAAAGGGGAAAATCCCTTATTCAAATCACAAGAGAAAATAACCCACCGGATCACGGTTTCATCGATGGTTTACTTGACTATAATCCCTTAGAAATTGTTAGAACGAAAAAATATGGTATTAAAAATTGTTTAGATTTCGCTCATTTTCAACAATACATGAATTATATAAAATATGGAAAAGGTGAATTGCCTGGTGTGAATTTGGATAGAAGGTGTTATCCTACAGATATTGATTGGGAATTTGCAATAAATATACTCAAAGACAATATTATTTTAGTCCATATAAATGATGCCTTTGGATACAAAAAAGAAGGTGAAGGATTAGAAGTAGGTAAAGGTGAAATAAAATATGATAAGGTTTTATCATTATTGAAGTCATTAAAGCATAATGAAATTATTTGTACAATTGAAATTAAGGATGGACATATAAATTGGTGGAAAGTTGAAAATAGTATTCAACTATTATTAAAAAAATATAATTTTCTTTTTTAATTTCACACCTTTATTAGGTCTAAAACAAAAATTAAAGTATGAAAACAGGCATGACGCTTATCTCAGCGGTGATATTTCTGGCTCTAACCATATCCATAACAGCCTTGATATACCAGATGGGAATGCCTGTAATAGAGAGAATGCAGCAAATAGCTGCTCTGAACAGAATGAAAGCAGTATTCTCTGAAATAGATCAGAAAATACAGGAGATTGCTTCAGAAGGCAACGGTTCGAGAAGGGTTATGGACTTGGATTTTACACTGGGCAGAATGGCTCTGGATACAGAAAAAAACATTCTCTTCTGGGAGATTCAGAGCAAGCAGCCTCTAATGTTTCCTAGAACAGCGGAGTATTTCGGAAACATGATTGTCGGTTCGAACCTTGAGGCAAAGCTTTACGAAGGTTTCTATAACTCAACCCCGGCATGGATTCTGGAAAACTCGCATTTAAGGGTCTATATAAAGAAAATAGGTTCTCCCCAAACCAAAGAAAGCTACAACACAAGCGATGTTCTTCTGGCTGTTTACCAGAAGGATTTGAGCGAATGGTTACCTCTCGAATACCTGAAAATAACCGTGGATGAGAATCCCCTTTCAGAATCAGGAACAGGATACACCTATCCCGAAAGGTTCGGAGAGGATCTGCCTTACGCCCAGGTAAACGCTTACATGAATTCTGATTATATAAACTACACGATAAGATTCACACTGGAATCTGGAACAGATTTTCTAAAAATAGAGGGAATTGTGTAATCACGGTATCAATCTTTCCGGCGTCCTGGGAAAGAGTATAACCTCTTTAACATTCTCTATTCCAAGAACCTGCTGAATGAATCTTTCCAGACCCAGACCGAAACCACCGTGAGGCGGCATGCCATATCTAAAGGCATCAAGGTAAAAACCAAATCTCTCCGGATCCAAACCCTTCTCTTTCATAACCCTCACAAGAACATCATATCTGTGCTCCCTCTGGCCACCTGAGACTATTTCCATACCCTTACAGTCCAGGTCAAAGCCTCGAGAAATCTCACCATCAAACATTATGTAAAAGGGTTTTATCTTGGAGGGATATTTGGTTATAAAATACCATTCGTAGCCTTGATCCTGCATTATCTCTCCAAGAACTTTTTCCTGAGCATCCTCCATATCCTCTCCCCAGGGTATGCTTATACCCTTCTTTTCCAAAAGCTTTAAGGCTTCATCGTATGCAAGCCTCTTGAATGGAAGTTCAGGAACCTTTATATCCAGACCAAGAACCTCAAGCTCACGCTTGTTCTCCTCCTTTATTCCCTTTAGGGTATGAACAACAAGCCTTTCTATAATTTTTAGCACATCCTCCTCAGAATCTATCCATGCAATTTCCGCATCAACAGAAATGAATTCGGAAACATGTCTCCTTGTATGAAACTTTTCAGCTCTAAAAGCTTGACCGATTTCATAGACCCTATCAAAACTTGACGCCATCAATATCTGCTTGTAAAGCTGCGGGCTCTGCCTCAGAAAGGCCTCCTTTTCGTAATAAACCAAGGGAAACATTGTTGCTCCTCCCTCTGCACCGGCAGCCTGAATAACAGGTGTGTGCACCTCCACAAAACCGTTCTCCTCGAAGAATTCCCGCATTTTTCTAACAGCATTGTGCCTGATTCTGAACAAAGCCTGTATTCTTGGGTTTCTGATATCTATAAATCTGTAATCAAATCTCTTATCCAGACCGGTCTCTATCTTATCCGAGGTTTCTATAGGCAAAGGTGTCTCGGCTTTGCTCACCACTTCTATTTTTTCCGGAATTACTTCCACTCCTCCAGGAGCCTGTCCAGCCTCTTTGGCCTTACCTATAACAGAAACACAGTCCTCTCTTGTGAGTAATTCTATTTTTTTAAATATCCCGTCAGAGACCACACCTTTTTTTGCTGTTATCTGTATAATGCCTTCTCTATCCCTGAGAAGGAAAAACTTCAGGCCTCCCAGGTCTCTGATCTGCTTAACCCATCCCTTAAGCAAAACTCTTTCCCCTGGTTTTACATCTATGGAATAGATCCTTTCCATGCTAAATCAATACGGTTTTAATTTTTAAATAATTAGTTCTCTTGAGCCCTTCTTCTTATAAAGATCTCCTTGAATATCTCTTCCTGCCTGCATTCAACCTTTTTCTGGTGATCCAGAAATATCAAAGGCAGAAATGTATTTACAATTTCGTTTCTCTCCCATTTTTCAACAACAGAAGAAAACTCTATCTCCTTCTTTTTGAGTCTTGAGAGTATGCTGTTGATTTTTTGATAAAGAATGTTTATTCTTTCCGTGATATTTTCATTTCGAATGCTTATCTTCTTTTTTACCCTTTCCTTTCTCAAAGCTCTTCTCTCCCTTGTTTTCAGAGCAAGTCTCAACGCCTTTATAAGCTCATCAACCACTATTTTTCTTCTGGGCTGTCTCTTTGGCGGAACGCTTATTGGGTTTATCTCCAGTCCTGTATGTTCTTCCCTCACGTCTTCTTCAATGGTATCAATACTTTCCATATCTTCTGTACATTCCTCATCCAAACAAACCTCATTAAAATCTCCAAGATACCTTAAATGATCCGACTTCATTCTCAAAAGTGTAGAAGCAATTATAACATATTTTGCTGGTATCTTGAAATCCATCTGTTTGAGCTTCTTTATGTATTCAAGAAAGGCTTCTGATAAAGCAACTATATCAAGATTCCAGGGATCAAGACCTTCCCATGCTATTATTTTATAAATTATCTGTTCCCAGGAATATTCACTCACTATAAAATCCAATATTTTTTCCTCTTCCATAAAATTTAACCTCTTATCAATACGATGCAATTTCAGAAGCTGTTAATTATATTGGTTTTGGTGATTTTTATATGGATAGGTTTC